>NZ_JAKJJY010000021.1:0-117288 GCF_022320955.1 Clostridium sp. YIM B02555
GAGCGGGAATATGCTTAATGACTAGCATAGTTTCCTATTGGAAACGCTGTTATTTAGCGACTTCTTGTCGCACAGTAGTATTGTGTAGTATTATTAGCCGCAATATCGTATAGACTTCTTGTTATTTAGCATCTTATTTATTCTATATATTTCAACCGCATTTTTAAGCATATCTTTATATGTAATACCTTGATTAACTTTATAAAATTCATTTAATTTTTTTCTGAATAATGTATATCTATTTCAATTTCATCTTTAGTAAAAACATGTTTTTCTATAGTCCCATCTTTTATACGATTTGTTATCCAATCTAAATTAAATTTGATATTGAATGATAATTTATCTTTAGAAATTAATTATTATTGAAACATTGGCCCGGTATATGGTTCATATGGAAGTAAAACTGCCACTCCTGTTTCATCTGATTTATAGGATACACCTTCAATAGGGTTTCTATCATTAACTAAATTCATTCCTACGGTATATATTGTATTAGACATATCAGTTGTTTCTTGTGAAGCAGTACCTAACATGAAGCCTTTTGAAACTAGTTCTTTAGCTTCAGATACTCCATCTAGACCAACAACTATGATTGACTGAGATTTATCTCCAGTATTGTAACCATATTTTTGCAACGCTTGAACAGCACCAATTGCCATAGAGTCATCATTTGAAATTATCGCTTCTATTTTGTTACCAAATCTTAAAAATAATGCATCAATGTCATCTTTAGCAGATGCTGTGTCCCAATTCAAAATAGGAGATGCAAGTTGTTCGGTTTTTATAAAAGCTTCGTTAATAGTTGAAACGGAGTATGCTGATCTATCGATGGAGGTTTTATTAAGTTTTTCACCAACGAGCAATACGTATTGTAATGCGTCATCTTTATTTTTATCAATTAATTGTTTATAATTCCTCCAAGCATCGACAATCATTTTCCCTTGTAAAGTGCCGCCTTGTACTGAATCTGTTCCTACATAAAAAGCTTTTTTATACGATTTAATTGCCTCCATTGAAAATGGTACTCTATTAAAGACTACTACTGGGATGTTAAATTGTGCAATTCTGTTAATCATTTCTCGTATTTCAAGTAGATTAACCATATCTAATAATATAAGATCAATGCCCTTATGAAGTGCATTTTCAATATCTATGTTTTGAGTTGATTGATTAAAATTGGCATTATAAAAAGAGAATAAAACTTCTCCTGGATTATTCTTTTGAATATCTTCAAAATTTTTGCGAAGGAGTATAATGTAATCATCATTAAGATCTCTTGTAAATAAGCCTACTTTAACAGGAGCGCTTTGACGAAAGTTTGTGCTAGTATTCGTAGTCATGTATGAGCTATTTCTTAGAGTTATAACCAATATAATTGTAAGTAAAGCTATACTTAATCTTCTCTTAAATACTTCCATTTAAATCCTCCTTGCCATTTGTTATATAATTTTATTATGCCTTTATTAAAAAAAGTTTATGCTAAATCAATATTTTATTTTTAAAACAAAATAGTTGCTACATAAGATTCAAAATGTAATTGATCATTGCAGATAAAATATTGCGCACTATCTACAAATTACGTATTAAAAAAATCATAAATTCACTCTCTTGAATAATAAGATTTTACAATTTGCTATTTAATTTTGTTGATTTATGATTTGTTAATATGGCATGTCCAAAGTATAATTAAATCGGATTATTTTCCACTCCTCAGTACTCTTATTATACTCAAATTCCATTATGCCACACATATCCACTTGGAACATGTATCTTTTGTAAACAGGAATATCGAGTAGATGACAGATTAGAAGCCTAATGTAGCCTTCATGAGAGACAATAAAAACATCCTCGTCTCTTTGAATAAGTTCATCTAAAAAGCTTTTTTGTCTTAACTTCACCTCTTCACCAGTCTCGCCCTCTGGAAATCGCACATCCATAGTATGAGAATTAAAGTCCCGCCAAAATTCAGGATACTTTTGTATAATTTCTTCTTCATCCATAGACTCGATTATTCCATTATCAATTTCATTAAGTCTGCTGTCTATTTCAACGGTTATACATTTGTTTTCTGCTATATATTTTGCAGTTTGACTTGTTCTGAGGTATTCACTTACTATAATCCTTTTTATTTCTATATGGTCAAAAAATTCTATCAGTCTTTTTGCACTTATCTCTCCCTTTTCAGTTAATGGTTCATCCTGATGTTTTAGGGATTCATTATAATATCTCCCCCTTATTTTATCACCATGTCTGGATATAAATATCCTCATTTATATACTGCCCCCTTTTTACTTTAAATAACAACTTATGTTATTTATATAAAAATCATCTTAATCTATGAATATGAATCAATTATAGTACAAATTATAAATATCATATTATTCTGTTTTCAAAGAACGTCTTTATTAATTGATACACATTTTCTACAGTTTGTTTAATACTAGTATTGCTAGTATTTTAATATAAAAAAATATCGCAAACCTATTCTTAGTTATAAATAGCGCGATATTCTAATTTACTATTAAATTTTCAAATATAAAAGATCCGCTCTACAAATTATAATTTGTCGTCTTAATATAATGATTATAATCTCTATGAAATATCTTTGGCCAGTAGTATCAGGTGGAATCCTTTTTCATACGCATTAGGCTGAATCCCAATTACTCTGAATCCATAGTCCAACATCCACTTATAATCAGTTCTTTCACAGGTAAGATTTTGAATTGCTTCCGAAATATTATCAATATCTTGCCCGTGAATATTAAATCCAATAGAACTTATTCCATTTCTGAATGTTAGATAACCTTTTTCTTTTGCATACCGTGAAGCGATATCTATCAGATCCTCCAGCTTATGCTCCAACTTAAAAATTCCATTATCGTCAAAACCGCTGCATTCAAGTTCTAATGTATGGTAACCAATAAACTCCCTGCAAAGTATCCAACCTTTTGGATGTCGTTCATCCTCACCGAGATACCATCCAACTGTCCTAATCGTTTCATTGATATCGCTCAGTTGTCCAAAGGCACCTTCATAATCCCACCAGTCTGGTTTTATCGTACACATTAATTGCGCAACTGCAGGAATGCGCTCTTTGGTTAATTTAAAAATTTCCATAGCCTCCACTCCCTTTCCTAAATATAATAATCGACAGTTTTTACGCGATAATTTATCTTTTAGTTAATTATAGCATGTTTTGTTAAATTACCACATTATTCAGTTTTCAAAAAACATATTTTTTATTTACTGTATCAAATTTACATTGTATACAATAGATCTGCATCTGTTACTAGTATAACGTAACAAAAATATTGTAGATTCATTATTTCTATTATTTTAGTAAAACATACTTTTCTAAAATATTTATTGTTATGCGATATTCCTTGATTCTAGAGTTTTCCATGGCTAATCAACTTTTTAGAGATTCGGATAGTTGCAAATTGAAATAAAATCTTTTATCATTGCTGCCATTTCTTCTGGTGATTTCTGCTTACTGTCATTCATCCATTTAATAAGAATTCGCATAAATCCACCAGTGCTAAATGTTAAAGCGTACTGAATACTTTCTTTAGAAAAAGGTATATTTTTCCCCTTTACCTCATCAAATGCTGGAAGCAAAAGCTCATCAATCTTTAAAAGAAAAAGTGGGAGTAAGTGATGACGATTAACAAGGGATAAAAAAACGAAATGCCTTTTCATTACAGCAAAAAATATTGTGGCAATATTAGGCAATGATAAATCTGTTTCTTGCACAATAACTGATCTATATTCCAACCAAATTTTATAGAAGCACCCTTCTAAAATTTCATCTTTCGAAGAATAGTTACGGTAAAAAGTCCGCCTTGAAAGCCCTGCATTATCTGTAATTTCTTGTATCGTAATTTCTCTATAATTTTCTGTCTCCATCAGTTTTAACAGTGCATCCTCCATCCAAAGTTTTGATTGATTAGATACCGTATTTCCTTTATTTTTACCATACATAGTTTGTCCCTCCTCTATTGTCACAAATCTGCTAATTTGTAGCTTTTGAGCAAAAATGCTTGAATATGCTTTTCCACATATTATAATTGATATTGTTAATAGACACAATTGTGTCAATATAAAAAGGAGGAAATTTTATGAATACTATGAATTCTATTGTTTGGATGTTTCCAATCATTTTTATGCTTCATGATTTTGAAGAAATCATTATGGCTGAAGTGTGGGGGAAGCGCTATAAAAAAGCAATTGATACTACTTGGCCAGAACATCAACCATTTGCTTTAAATTATGTACATTGCTGTAAAACGCCAGCCTTTTCTATTGGAGTCGAAATTATCTTTTTAATTTTTGTGCTGATTAGTTTATTTTCTCTAATTTTTCAAAATTATTTTATATGGTATAGTGGTTTCTTAGGAATAACTTTACATTTTGTTTTTATCCATATGGTTTCATGCATCCGTTTTAAACACTATGTACCTGGAATAATAACATCAACTCTATTTTTATTTCCTAGTACCTGGTTATTATTTACCTCTGCAAATATACTACACTATAACGTAAGTATGATTTTGTTAGCCTGCTTAACAGGAATTGCATTAATAACTTTAATATCGCCAATGCATAAGCTTATGGGTTCTTTATCTAGATTGCTATACAACTATTCTGAAACATCGAAAAGAGCATAATCGAATACCTGGAAGAGGAACCTAATATGTTCCCTTTTCAGTTTTTAATTACAATTAAATATTTCCAATATAATAAAATTAATTCTAAAATATTTTCCTAATGCCGCATTATTCAATTTTCAAAGAACATTTTTTAGTAAGAACTGCGTTAAACCTACAATTGATATCGTGTATTAATTGATATAAATAATCATATAATAATATTGGTTTCATAGTTTTAAAAAAAATTACCTTTTGCCCCTTAATCGGGGCTTTTTTATTTTTTGTTGTATCATTAATTATTTAAGAATAATCATCATACAATTAATGGTGCCTCCTGAATATTTTTTCTTTTGTTCCATTCATTTTATGCCCCTATTAGGTTTTTTTAATTGTAATATCTAATAGTAGAATTGCGTAAAAATCAAACTGAATAAGATGATGTTAATATTCTGATTATACTTCCACTAAATACAGAATTTAGTTTTATTGTATAAAATAAGTGCTATAATTTTTATAGTGATTAAATTAATATGCTATATTTGAAAGGAGACTGATTTTATTATGAAACCATATATTTCTCAAACTATAGAAAGCAATAGTTGTGGTGCACACTCAATTGCTTACTATTTATGGGAAACTACTAAAGCTCAACCTATAAATGATAGAACCTTTGTTGCTAATATACATAAAAAAATTCAAATTGGTCCAAACAATATGGGAATTCCTGAAATTTATTCAAACCCAGAAAAAATTGCTTATGAATTAAGTAATAATTGGAGTTCGTACTCTTACACATGTATGTTAAGCAATAGCACTGTTATACCAATAGCAAAAAACCTTAACATATCTACAAAAAATATAGATATAATTGATAAAGTTAAAAAAGGTGCTAATAAATACGCAATTATTATCTGTAGTATAGGTTATATGACTCCATCACTACATTACATGCTTATTAAATATGAGCAAAATACATTTAAACTTTTAGATTCTCTATATAACCTAGATCATTCTACTTTCAAAATATTAGATTCAATTTATGGTATTGACCGTGTAATTTGGGAAGACTTTACTATAGAAACTAATAATAAACTTACACTAGATCGAAATTCTAACTATTTTTATACTGGAGCCGGAATTCTTATAGATTAATTTTACTGCGTCAAATTTAAATGTTATTCACATTATTAGTCTAATGAACACTTCTGCAAAGTATTTCTGTTATCTAATATCTACATCAATTTCTAATAACAATTTTACTGTATCAATATATTTATAGGAAAACACATAGCTAGTGTTTTCCTATCTTTAACTGTCTAATTAATTGTTATTAGCACCAATAGCAATTGATAACTCTAAAAATTGAAATTTACCACTTTACTAAATGAATTTCTTATAGCTTTATTTAATTTCGACTACAGACGCAAACACTTATATCATATGGATTAATTATTTTGCTGTATGGTTAATAAAATCAACTTCATACTGCTGCTCACCGTATTTTCTTTCATGGTCAATAATAGTCCCCTCTGTAAGGGTGATACGCAAAACGATTGAATTCGGATTATCTTCATCACCAACTTCATCAAACCAATCGAAGATGCTTTTGAATTTAGCTATGATTTCCGCATTCTTCTCATCTTTTACCCAACCGAGATTTTCAGCCGTGCCTTGGAATGAATACCAGTCTAACCCACATACGGAAACCTCAGCGTTCTTCTTAATTTGTAGCATTTTATTTTTCTTTGCATCCGTAGAAACATAAAATACGCCATCTTCATAATAGGCACAAACCATGCGGACAACCGGGCGTGGATTTCCGGCAGCTCCTGGAGATAGTGATATTGTTGCAAGGGCAATCACTTCTTCCTTTCCATTTCCACACCTCTCCTCCATAAGTTTCATTGCATTCTCGTACTTGCTCATTTTTAATTTCCTCCTTTATTAGTATCGATCTTTGTTTGTTGTTGTTTTGGCCTTTCCTTTGAAACCAGTCTTGCTATTTTGGACTACGGTTTTCAAGTTTTTTACTGCTGTCACCTAAATATTTGCACACTACTTCTTCAATGCTTAGAAGAAGTAACTACAAGAATAAAGTCTCATTATATAACTGCAGTGGCATCCATAGAAAATTCAATTTTCATTTCTTTAACTTTTTTTACAATATATATGCCTATTAAACCATTCAGTAGCATATTTCTCACTAATGATAGGATATTGATAATCCCATTTATCTGCAGTTTCTATTGATATTTTCTGAAATAAATTCATGGTGGCTGATAGGGCATTCATAATATCTTTATCTGAGTATCCAGCATAAATACTCTGAAACTCTTTTACGACCCATGGTTCTGCCCATTGCTCAATTAGCCTGCCATTGTGCCATGTGTCATAATCTACACCATGTAAAGCATGAGAATAATATTCTATGATTTTTAAAAGGATTTTTTTCATATAACCATCTACACATGTTATTGCAGACCAGCGCTCACCTCGCATAACCTTTTTTGCAGCCCATATAACATGAAACCAGAATTCACTGACAAGATTCTGAAATTCATTTTCTGACGGTATAGAAAATGGTTTATAAGATTTTGCTACACTATGAATAATATCTGTGAAATCGGATTTATCCATAAGTATTTTATATGACCTTGAAACTATCTCAGATAATTCATCAATTCTACTCATATCATCTGCCTGTAAAAAAATAAAATCTGCATCCATAGCATTCTCAAAAAAAACACGTCTTTCCATACCTCCCGAGACTGTTTCTTCAACAAATGATATGTGGTATTTTCCAAGGAAGTTAAGCCATTCATCTGATTTAATAAAGAAATCGATATCAGAAACAAATAATATAACATCTATATCTGAATATTCATCGGCGCAATTATCTTCTCTTGACTGTGAGCCAATGAGGACTTCTGCTTTAATAAGCTCGGATGTTTCTCCATATTTAATTAAATTGTTTATTATACCTTCATATCTGCTGTTCATAGGAATATTCTCACCTTTCTATAAACTTATTATTATTTACTTTTATTAATATTTTCAACTTTCCCAAACTCCACATTTAAGAATTTTTCTCAAAGCTATAAGGCTTCCTATAGATCCTATAAATGCAGCAACTATTGCAAATAGCCAAAGCATTGTATTTATTATAAAAGAAGGTTGTACAAGACTTAATTCTGGTGTAAACGCAATTACTTTTGTGTAAATGAAGGTATATATAACAAATAAAGATAAATTTCCCACAAAAGCTCCTACAATTCCTATAAATACCCCTTCAATAATAAAAGGCCATCGAATAAACCAATTAGTAGCTCCAACAAGCTTCATTATATTTACTTCATATCTCCTTTGAAACATAGCCATCTTAAATGCATTTACAATTAAAAATAATGAAACAACTGGTATTATTATAAAAACTGCAATTTCCAGCAACTGAAAAACTGCGCTCATTCCTTTATTGTTAATAAAAATAGTTGATGAATTTTTATTAACTGATAACAAATATATTGAAAATAACCCAACAATAAAAACAGTTGCTGACACAGTAAATACTGAAAAAACTGTCAGTGTAATATTTCTTTTTAAGCTCTTTAATGCATCTAAAAAGAAATATTTAAATTTATTAATATTCATATTTCACCTTCTAAAATCTATTTAGTAAATATAGATAATTGTTATTTAATATCTATAGATTAGGAAAGTCAACTCCATCTTCTGGTTCTCCTACTTCAAAACCTAATAATACCGAAGCTTCCTTCTTGAACCTTTCAAACCACGTATTCCATTCGTCTTGCTGCATTTCAGCATAAAATTGCAGACCACTAGGTTCAACTGAAGCATTAATTATTCTTTTGTCATTATCTTGTGCATACCAATGCGGAATTCCATCAATAAAACCACTCCATCCTGGCATCTCTTTATATAGTTCAGCTAACTTTTTCCATATTTCATTTGGTAATGAGTAATGAATATTTAAATTATGATTATGTATTTCCATAAAAAATTCTCCTTCTATTTGATATTGCACTTTCCTAAACATTATTATCTTAATGGGTATATTAATAATTAGAAGGTTAATTAAACAATTATCTTTGTGATATTAGTTCTAAGTCTTTCAAAATCATTAATATTATGAGGAAGCAACACCCAATGAATTCCTTATACTCCTTTTTTATATAACCAATATGAATAGAGAAAAGGAATTATCGTAATAATTGCTAAAATAATTAAAATTAATTGAATACCTTGAATCCATATATAACCACTAATTATCATGCAAATACCACCTAGTATCCAGATATCGCCTGCGATATTATGGGTCTTATTCCAATTATTCACACTATTTAATGTCCATGGTAATTTGATACCAAGAGTATAATTTCTCTTACACTTTGATAGATAATTTCCAAACATTGTGATCATAATGCCTAATACTTCTGATAAAATACCTTGAATAGGATTTTTATATCTAAGTGCAATAAATAAGAGTTCTGGTACTAATATGACCGAAGTAACAGGAGCAGACCACATCCCTAAGTACTTAGATACAGATATAGAGCTTATTTTATTTCGATCATTATTAACTTTTAGGTGTGTAAGAATATTAATTGCTGCCATTAAAACTGGTACACCAAAAGCCGCAAACGCTTTTGGAGCATAACCGTCTCCCCTTATTCTACTAAAATGAATAGCAATTTGTCAGGCAATTTATCATATAGTGTAAACGAAAGAATCAATGGCAAAAAACAAATAATAGTTGTACTCAAAAAAAGTCTATCTCGCTTTATCTTTATCACCTCCAAAATGTAAAAAACATAACTTCTCCAAGTAAATAACTTTTATCTTCTAATACTTTAAAGTTTAGCTTTTACTGTAGATTGTTCAAGCAGTGGCATATGTATCTTTTGTCATCTTTAAACCTATTGTCGCTACTATTTTCTTATAGGATAATATATAATCTTAGTTAATGCTTGTTTTGCCATATTCGTTGAAACTGTTCTTGATGCAGTATTTATATTCATCCCTTCTTAGTATTGTTCAATAAAAATATCGCAAATTTAATAATGCGATGTTTTAAATTTATGTAATTATATTTACTATTAATTCTTTTTTCTCATTAATACAGACCAAAGGGAAGACTTACCGAATACTTCTTCATTGTCAGATTCTATCATTTCTCTAAATTCAACTATTTCAAAATAAGATTCCAAAATAATTTTTAGTTTATAATCAGAGAACCCCATTCCTCCATGCATCGAATTATCTTTGTAAACATCATAATCAGATATATTCGCTCCACCTTTCAAATTAAAACATATCATAGCAAAATATCCATTAGGTTTTAAATATTTTAATATAGTACTTAAATATTGCTCTCTTCTATGTGGCTTTATATGATGAAAACAACCACTATCATAAATGAAATCATAATTCTCTTTTTCACTTTGAAAGTCAAATATTGATTGGCATGAAAATTTTACTTTTATCCCCTGTTCTGTAGCTATTTTATTAGCCATTTCTATTGATGTTTCTGAAAAATCTACACCACAAACTTCAAGTCCCTTTTTCGCTATATAAATAGAATTTCTGCCTTTTCCGCAACCAATATCAAGAGCTTTTCCTTCTTTTAATATTCCTCTATCAAAATAAGTAATAAGATTTTCGTCAGGAATATTTTTAAAAAATGGAACTGCCTTTTCCTTATTTGAATAGAATTTATTCCACCATTCGTTATCTCGTTTTTCTAAAAACTCATCTAGCATACGAAATACATCATCTTCCGTCTTTATGATTTCCGAATTAATTTTATCATCCATGGTATAACGCCTCCAAATTCTATATAATATAAATTATAACATAACTTTCCACTATCACATTATTCAATTTTCAAAGAACATTTCAGTTATTAATTGCTACGCACTTTCTACATATTATTCATATTGTTGAGGAATCACTTCATGTCCAATTATATGAATAATGGGAAGTTAAATTTCCATTAATGATTATTCACCAGATTAATAGCTATTGATAACTCTACAAATTGGAATTTGAGACCTTAACCAATCTTATTAGAAATTATTGTATGTTCTTTAAGAGAAATCTTCCCAACTTCATATCCATATTGAGTTAGTTCCTTTTTGTATTTCAAAAAAAGAATGATCTATCTCAATTCCAGCAATATGGTGTACTTCATCAAAAGATAGTTTTATTGATGAACTGCCATTCTTTTGAACATATTCCCATAAAGCATTATATTTACTCATAACATCGTGCTCCTTACAAATCTAAAATTCATTCTCATTTATACTTTCAACTCTAATTAATCCATATCTATTGCTTTTAAATAGTTAATTAATATGAAAATAATATAAATAATCTCTACTTTAAATTACAATTTATATACTCTACTTTAAATTGTAATTTATCATTGAGGTGATTCATAAGATAAATCACAAATTCAAATCACTCTCCGACAAAAAAGCAGCATTAATATCATGCGGAGCTAATATTGGATCGTCAATAGGGTATTCAATTCCTATATCAGGATCATTATAAGCTATCTGTCTAGAATATCGAGAATCAAAAGGTTCATCAAATCGCATAACATTTCTTGTATTATCCTCAAGTGAAATAAAAACATGTCCAAAACCTTTTGGAATATATATTTGTTTTCGATTCTCTATGCTTAATTCCACGCTTATCCATTTTAAATAGGTTGATGAATCTTTACGAAGATCAATGGCATAATCTATTCCGCTCCCCTCAATACAATAAAGTAATTTGGCTTGAGGTTTGGGATTATTTTGAAAGTGTATACCGTAAAGCGTACCAGCTTTTTGCGAATAATAGATTCGCTCCTCCTTATATTCAAAAAATATTCCTGCGTTCTCCATTTCTGTTCTATTATAAATAGAATATGAAAAACCTCTATTATCAGCTTTCTTATCATATTCTATAATTTTTACTTCTGGAAGATAAGTACTATATATTTTCAAAATATTGTTCCTCCTAACATCAAATCGTAAAAATAATACGTTCTACAAATTATAATTTATCTTTTTCTTACAATACATCCCATTTATTATTCTTATTATCAAAATCCTTATTAATCAAATTTATCAGTGTTTCAAATGACATTTTCAAAGGCACCATTTTTGACATAAAAATGTAATCATTAGCATTACAGGTTATATACACAGTCTGATACTTAAAATCAAACTTTAATCGATGTACTCCGATATCAATAAATTCTTTTTTCTCACATTTAAGGTTATTTAATAATTCTTCTCTTATACTATTTGACTTCCAAACAGTTGGTAAGAAATCCAATGTTTGCATCATTAAACTTCATTTCCTCTCTATTTAACAAATTTAAATTTTTATTACTCACTTAATTAAAGAACCGTAGTTAATTTTTGACCATTTTTGCTTTTTTCGTTCCATCGTCACTTTTTGTTTCTCCTTAAATCAAGGTTCTAATTTTTTTACTTCGATAAATTTATAATTTATCTATTCTTTATATCCTTAATTATTATATCTACTGTTTCCTCTATACTTAATTCTCGAGATAATATCTTTTCCTCAATTATTTCAATAAAATCCTTATCATTCCACCACTGTTTCATGTCATTTTCACCAAAGTCATTACAATTTAGCTTTGTTTGATGACGTTTCAAAGTCTCTTCAAAAGATAAGTCATAATAATATGCATAAGTTGAACTGTCAAATTCTAATTTAATTATTTCAAACAATTCTTTATACCATACTGCATTTAAAATACCTTCAAGAATAACAAACTCACAATTTTCCTTCCCATACTTAACCAAGTTGATTAGCAAAGATATTGCCTTTGTTTCACTTCCATCCCTTACCCATAACATTTCTCTTCTAATTACATCTTGAGAAATAACAAATGTTCCACGACCTAATCTCTTTTGTAATACATTAGCAACTGTTGTTTTTCCACTTTCAGAATTGCCTCTAAGTATTATTATCTTTGATGAATTTTGCATATCATTTATCCCCACTCTAAAGTGCTGCTTATAGTCCTCTAGTTTAAAATTTATAAGTTAGCACTCTTTTCTAATTTTTGAATCTGAAGAAATTAAACGTCCTCTTCCTTCAACTTTTACTAAGATTTCAAGCTCTTTTAATTAGTCTTTTACGATCCACATATACCCCTTAAATTATTAACCTATATATCACTCCCCTAAGTTAATATTTATGAAAATCTTTTCATATGTTAAGATCTGCTTTTTACAATATTGTTAGAAAATTTTAAGTTTTAATAACATTCCTTTATTTTACAACTATATTGTTAATCTATAATTAATACAAACTTAAAAATATTTAATGATTAAAGGAGTAATTCATAATATCTTAGAATTGCGCATTAAAAAAATCGTAAATTCAATTTCTTTTGAATAATACGATTTTATAATTTGCTATTTTGTTTTATTAATTCTCATGATATAAGAATATTGCGACTAACCTAATAGGAATTATTTAGAACTTATTCTGCTACTTCTTTATGCATTTTTCACATTCAAATCCAACCCATGCATTTAGTAGTCTTTTACCACATATCTCACAATTCCTCTCACCACTATACCAATTTCCTGTTTCATGAAAGAGGTTTATGCTATTCCACCAATGTTTCATTTCTTCATTTTCAAAAGGTAAATCATCACCTTCTTCATCAGTTGGTGGTTTAGGCTCATTTCCAAAAAGATAGCCTTTAATCCAATATTCACTTTCTAATGACATGCTTTCAATTTCTGAGATTGAGAAGGCAAATTCTTGTTTTTTTTCAATGCAATATCCACTTATTCTTCCATGGAAGGTATGTGAATTTCCGATAATATAGTGTTTGCCTTTACATTCACTGTCTTTTAAAATAAACCATAATTTTTCATCGATTACTAAATTATCTGTCATATTTATTCTCCTTTAAATCAATTGAATGAAGAATATTTTTGCTATCTTCATCTACCTAATACCATCTAATTTTCATAATGAAGAAAATGAGTTTGTTCGTATATTAAGAAAATCACGAATCTTCTTCACTTATTTTCAAGTCTTTTTAAGTATTCAGGAATCTCAAGGTAACTAAAATATTTTTTAAGGACATATAGGTCAAGTTCAATGCCATCATTCCCTATTAAAGTATCCTCATACATAAATTCACCTTTGTTTTCATCCATTGCTAATCCCCCATTTATAAAGAAATTAAATGGTGAATACTCTTGAATTCCACAAAAAATATTTGCAACAGACTTATGAAGGTTTATGTGTATACGTGGTCGCCAGTCAACAACCTTATTATCTATTTGATACATACGCCTTGGTACTGCCCCAACAAACAATTTTACATTATTTGAAAAAATCATTTGAGGGCGTTTTGAAGTCACAGGTATAGCGATCCTTACCCCATAATTCTTTAAACATATTGGAAGATAGTGTTCTTCTCCATTTATTATTATTTGTTCAACTTCTTCTAAATCTAAATCAATTATAGATAAATTATATTTATTTATAATTTCTAATAATCCTGCTGACTCTAAATTTTGCCGTAGATATCCATTTGCACTCTCGGCAATTGCACAAGTACCATTATTGGAATATATGTACTGTATTAAATCGGAGAGTAATTTAATGTCTGTTCTTGGATGATTTTTTTCAGCAGGACGTGCTAAATTAATTTTAATTACCACTGATTTATAATCAATAATACTTTTTTTTAGTCCTATATCATCTAAGCATGAAAAAATATCATTTTGCTTTTTAACTGTTAATATCATAGTACTTCCCCCAAAACTGTTTAAATTAGAGATGAATCTATCATACATAATAATTTACTATTATGTATTAATTATAGCATATTTTGTAAAAGTCGTACTATTCAATTTTCAAAGAACATTTTTATAATTTACTGCGTCCTATCTAGAGATTACTAATCAAACTAACTTCGTATTATGCTTATTGGTTTTATCAAATTGCAATCCACCAACACACTCCAAATTTATCTATAACAGTCGCACAACACTTGCTCCATGGAACTTCCTGAATGGGATTAATAACAACACCGCCATTACTCAAAATATTAAAGGCGTTACAAACTGCTTCTTCACTTCCCATCTCAAAAACATTAAACGTCATAGTTTCCCATTTCACTTTGTGAACTATGTTTATGTCACAAGGATTCATAGCTTCACTTAATGCTAAAAATCCTTCACCATCTACAGATAATTCACAGTGAGTATAAGCAGTATTATCATCATTTTTCATTTCTAATGTAATCGCTGCACCAAAGGCTTTGCAATACATTTCTGCCGCTTCAAAACTATTTTCCACATAAACTTGGGCATAATTTTTCATATTTTCCCTCCTATCAAATTACAAATTGGATATAAATCAATTAAAATAAAATTGTAAAACTTATCATAATAATTTATTTTCTCTGATATTGCTAATAAATCAATATAGAAATCGTTATAGCCACTCATTTCCTCCAATTTGCTATCGGCAATACTTTATACTTACTTTCATACTCTTCTAATAGTTCCTTTTCAATTTTTTCAGGATTATAACATTCTATAAATCCTAATAAAAGAGTTTTATTGTCAACTATTTGCCAAATAGCGCGCCCCCCTCTATGATTATTAACTTTACCATATCCATATCTTATATATTGTCTTATTCTCTGCTTTAGCTTGTTCTTTTTCCCTCCAGCCTTATCAATATATAATATTTCTTTATCAGATTTATTAAATTTATCATTTAATAAAGCAATATCATAAAGCATACTTCTATTTCTATATTCTTTAATTGCAGTAGTATCAGTAGAAAATTCACTTTTCATTTCTTTAGATTTTTTTACAATATATATGCCTTTATTTTCAGGTATGCACGAAAAATTCATATTATATAATTGCTCTATTGAATAAAAGTTTTTAATTTCATTTAGCAATAAATTCACACATCCTTTGCATTTATTTGAATGATTATATTTAATTAATTTACTAACCTAATAATAATCACCACAATAAGTCTAATTATATGAATAATTAGAAGCTTAATTAAATAATTATCTTTGTAATATTAGTGATAAAGCTTTCAAAATCATTAATATTATAAGGAAGCCACGACGCCTCCGTTACTTATATTCCTTTTTTATGTAACCAATATGAATAGAGAAAAGGAATCAAATAGATCGCATACTCTTTTGTATTAAATCCTTTTTAATTTCTTTAAATTCTTCTTCTGTTATTATACCATCATCAAGTATCTTCTTTAATTTTACAAGTTCATCTGTTAAATTAAATTTATTTATATTAAGACTTTCTTCTTTTTCTATAGAAGCTTCTTCAATTATATCTTTATATTCAGTATCTACAGCTTCATATTCAATATCTATAGCTTCTCCAGTCTCTCTTTCTAAATCTTGAATATCATTTTTTAAATCTTCTTCCGTATAATTTTGATTTACTGAATTTACTAATGCTTCCCTTAATCTATTTCCCATTGGCTTCATGGACATATATGTTAACCCACCAGAAATTACACCACCTAAAATAGGTATTGCTTTAGATGCTCCTTTAGCAAATGTATCTTTTGTCATCTTTAAACCTATTATCCCTGCTATTTTCTTTATTATAGGATAATATATCCCCTTAGTTAATGCTTGCTGTGGTAATTTTTTTAATACTTGCTTTGCCATGTTAGTTGAAATTAATCTTAATGCAGTATTGGCTCCACCAACACCAAACATTGCTCCTAAAAAAAGTATTAATTCATTTTTCACTCTTTCACTATCAATACTGTCCTCTTTCCATAAATCTTCAAAACCATATAGATACGCTAATTCTTGTGCAATCTTAAGCGCCACTCCAAAAAATTGCAATGTGTCCCCTGGTATAGTTGCCGCCATAGCAAGTCCACCTGGTAATCCTGCCAAAAAGGAAACTCCTGCTGTTTGAGTTGTCCTTTTATTTACTATATTTTTTGCAATCTTGTCCAATACATGCAAATCAATACCTGCTTCTATTGTATTTGATTGAATAGTTTGATTAATTTTTTCTTCTGAAACATGATTACTTAGTTCGCTTTTTAAAAAGCTAGTCCTATCTACTTTCACTCCTGGTATTTTTAAGGCTGTTGTTAATGCTAATTCAAATTTATTATTTTCATCACTGTAATTCATATTATCCCTCCATAGTAACTTTTACATACTTTGTTATCACATTATAAATTAATATATTTTTTAAACTCTCTTCTCTCAAAATATTACTTCAAATTATTATCCTAATGGGTATATAAAGAATAGGCATTTGAATTCTATTAATGCTTGTTCTCTGCATCAATATTGATTTGATAATTCTACAAATTAGAATTTATCTTTTTCTTGCAATATATTCCATTTATTATTCTTATTATCAAAATCCTTATTAATCAAATTTATCAGTGTTTCAAATGACATTTTCAAAGGCACCATTTTTGACATAAAAATGTAATCATTAGCATTACAGGTTATATATACAGTCTGATACTTAAAATCAAACTTTAATCGATGTACTCCAATATCAATAAATTCTTTTTTCTCACATTTAAGGTTATTTAATAATTCTTCTCTTATACTATTTGACTTCCAAATAGTTGGTAAGAAATCCAATGTTTGCATCATTAAACTTCATTTCCTCTCTATTTAACAAATTCAAATTTTTATTACTCACTTTTAAATTAAAATTTGTTTCTGAATATAAATTTCCATTCTTTTCATCTGCGTGTATAGGAAAACTTTGAATTATATATCCTCCATTAATTTGTATCGTATTGTTAAATAACAAATCATTTTCAAAACAGAAATTTTTCCCACCATATATGCAAAAAAAATTGATTACTTTTTCAGATATAGGAAACTTTCTTAATTCAAAATAATCCCTCAAAAACTCTTTATTAAAATATATATCTCTTTGCCATTCTGTAATCAGTTCATATGCCCCTTGAGATAATTCAGATTTAACTATCTCTTCTCCGTATGTAGGCTCTTCTAATATTGCTGTAAAATTATAGCGCTTAAGCTTTTTTTTGTATGTTTCAATATATGGCTTATTTGATAGCATTACACTTCCCCTTTTTGTAAAATTTTATTATTTATTATAAATGAATAACACTATTTCTTGAATCTTCACGCATCTTATCCACAATCTGCTTCAGTTCTCATTCAAATATTACATAGCATAGAATATCGTATAATACTAATATGCCTTCTTGTAATTCATAATATCTTGGTCTAACTTTAATCCATTCTATTAAATAATGCTGTAACCACGCAGGACTTTCCTCGTCATATGCGCCTATATAATTCGCATCTGAACTAACATTATGATCTAGTATTCAATCAATGATTACTAAATCCGATGTTATAAATCATACTTTTGTTTAAATATTCTTTAATTGCAGTGAGATCCATGGAAAATTCACTTTTCATTTCTTTAGCTTTTTTTACAATATGTATGCCTTTCTTCTCGGGTATGCAAGAAAAATTCAGATTATATAATTGTTCTATTGAATTTTAACTTTTACAACCATTCTTTAAATTCCTCAATAGCAATTTTATCATTACGATTTAAACGCTTAAACATTTCTATATCTTTATCATTGGTATAATATTCCCTAACATAATATTGAAATAGGATATTTTCAAATTGAAGCTCCTCTAAGATACCTTCTAACTTAACCTCTTCAATTGCTCTTAAGCAAGTTTCCTCTATCTTTTCATAAAAATCTTCAAATTCATCACTACTCCAAAATGAATCTTCATCGTCATATTCTTGCTTCTCAACCATACTAATATAATACTCATTTAATATATCAAATGCATTCTTTCCAACATCCCAGTGGCATGATTCTTCAGGGCAATATTTATAATACATAAGCTGCGAATGCGCTTTTTTCTCAGAATATTTCTTTAAATTCTCATCATATTCTTTTTCAGTACTAACTATTGTCCAAAAGTAACTATCTTCAAACTCATATGCATATGCCAAAGAAAACATATAAATTCTTTCGTTTTCATATGTTTCTTTTGAATCTTCCAATGCTACTTTTATTGCTGATTTAATTTTCATACTGAATATTTTCAAATCATTTCGTATTTTATCTGTATTACAAATTTTATTCTCACTCATATATTCATTTAAATATTTATTATAATGTTCTATTTGTGTTTCCTTGTTCATTATTATTCTCCCTAATCATATTTGAAACTTTTAATATAAATTATCATCATTAAATTAATCTGCATCATCAAATATTTTTACGATTATAAAATTGCGTACTCTCATATACAACACTCTTACTATTACTTCCTAATTCTTACTTTACTCTATCTGATAACTGTTTAGTCATGACATTCCATTGTGATCTCTTTATTAGTACACAATAATTTACGATTACATCTCGTATTAAAATAATTAGTTGATTACATATCCAATTCCATTATTTCGTTATTCATTGAGAACCCTTGTCGCTCATAGAAAGTCACCGCTCTTTTGCTTGGCCAAGCAAATAATAATTCAATTTTATTAATTATAGCCCATTCCTTAACTTGTTTTAAAAGTTCTGTAACTATCCCTCTATTTCTAAATTCAACCTTTGTGTGAACATTTGTAACATAACCTATTTCTGCAAATAGTTTTTGTGGCTTTGGTACTTTCCTTATTTTATTTATGTAAATATTTGAAACAATTATATTATTTTCTTCTGCAACCCAATACTCCCAAGTACCACTTTTAAGACCATTAGTTAAAAATACATTACACTCACTAATAAAATCTTCTTTTGAAATATCGAATTTCCCTTCTTCCTCAAATTCATGTTCCCATCTCATTTCTGAAAGCGTTGAAATATCACTTTCTCTTGCTAATCTATATACCACATTAACATCTCCTTATTAATAGCACTTTACTATTATTGCCTAAACAATATGTTGGTTAATAGATATTTCAAGATACAATACTATACAATTCTCCATAGTACTTTGCTCAAAGATACACATATAATGCCTATAATATAACTTGCTAAATAAAAGCATTTTCTTTCCCTTAGTATCTTTAATATCTATGTCATTCTCTTTCACCTTAACCCCTCATCTAAACCAAATACGATTTTACAATTTGCTATTTATTTTTAATGCTTAATAATTTCTGAAAAATACGACCTAGCTGAGGAATCTAAAATTATATTATGGCAACCCTACAAACCGGAATTTATAGCAAACTCTCATAAGAATTTTCTACTACATTTGGTAACAATGTGTAAACATTGCAATCACACAATTTATCAAAATATTTTTTCAAATCTAAAAATGCTTTCCATTTATCAATAGTGAAATCTGGCAAACCGTGTCTTAATGCCACATCAATTAACCTTTTCTCCATTATGCACGCACCATTTGGTAATGATATTGCATCACACAATTGTATTAATCGGTCATAATCATCATATACTGTATTCCTTATAAATCGCGACAAGAAGACCTTTTGTTCTTCTGTACAATCAAATTTTCCAAAAAAAGTATTTACATTTTGTATTGGATATGAATGTGTTAAACATATTCTAGCAATCTCTTTTTGGTTTAAACTCATCATATAATTATACCCGTCAATCGTATGCATAATTGATTTTATGCCTTCCCTTCGACCTATATCATGTAGTAATCCCATAACATAAGCTTTATTACTATCTAATATATCAATTTTATCTGCAATCAATTTAGCATTCAAGCCAACAGACATGCTATGCTTTATCCACGGTCCTGGATTTAGTTGTGCACCTATTGACAGCTCGCTTTCTGCTTCTTTTGAACTTAACATAATATCTCCTTCCATAAACTAAATTTTTAATATATTAATTTTAATTTTCAAAGAATATTTTTATAATTTACTGCATCATGTCTGCATGGTATGCACATTATTAGCCTAATTAGAATCACAACATCACGTCCATTTATATGAATTATAAAAATTTTGATTTAATATTAATAGCTTCTAATGTAATACTTATATATTCATCCCTTCTTAGAATTGCGCAGTATTTAAAATAAAAAAATACCGCAAACTCATTTTCTGAATAATGCGATATTTATATCTGTTATTTATTTTTGTTTATACATAATAATAAGCACTTTATAAAAAGTTTACATTTTTTAAAAATATCCAAATGTCTCTTCATCAAATTCTTTTATTAACTCATCCATCAGTTTCACTCTTTTTTCAGCAATTTCCCGTGATTTTTTTAAACAAAGCGCTTCAGGCAACTTACTTTTCCTGCTGATAACAGTTTCATATGCTCTTCTTAAATCCCTTGGCTTCATGGAAAATTCCCTTAATATACCCACTATTCCTAACAGTTCCAACTTATCCGCATCACTTAGAAGCATTGCCTCAATTGATCTGTTATGGTTATCTGAATGATGAAACTCTATACACTCCAGTATAAGTTCCAACAATTCCTTCTTGTATCCCTTGTTAACTAAAAATTCTTCTGCTAGTTGTTTTGACCGTATATGATGTTCAATATCTGGATTAAACCATTTGGCATATCCTCCCCAATCATGCAAATAGGCAGCAACCCATACAGCCTCACGATTATATTGTAGCCCTTCACCAATAATTGAAATAATCTGTAATAACCTTTTTGTATGGTTTATACCCCACTGGCCACCATACTCGTCTGTTAGTGAAACAATTTCATCCTCATTAATATACATTTATATCCCCTCCATAGCATTATATAATTCATTTACATTATAAGCCAGTTATAGTATATTTAGCAAATATCACATTATTCAATTTTCAAAGAACATTAGTTATAAGTTTCTACGCACTTTCTACAGATTACTAATCAAACTAACTTCGTATTATGCTTATTGGTTTTATCAAATTGCAATCCACCAACACACTCCAAATTTATCTATAACAGTCGCACAACACTTGCTCCAAGGAACTTCCTGAATGGAATTAATAATAACACCGCCATTACTCAAAATATTAAAGGCGTTACAAACCGCTTCTTCACTTCCCATCTCAAAAACATTAAACGTCATAGTTTCCCATTTCACTTTGTGAACTATGTTTATGTCACAAGGATTCACGGCTTCACTTAATGCTAAAAATCCTTCACCATCTACAGATAATTCACAGTGAGTATAAGCAGTTTTATCATCATTTTTCATTTCTAATGTAATCGTTGCACCAAAGGCTTCACAATATATTTCTGCCGCTTCAAAACTATTTTTCACATAAACTTGAGCATAATTTTTCATATTTCCCCTCCTATCCAATTACAAATTGAATATAAATCAATTAAAATAAAATTGTAAAACTTATCATAATAATTTATTTTCTCTGATATTGCTAATAAATCAATATAGAAATCGGTATAGCCACTCATTTCCTCCAATTTGCTATCGGCAATACTTTATACTTATTTTCATACTCTTCTAATAGTTCCTTTTCAATTTCTTCAGGATTATCACATTCTATAAATCCTAACAAAAGAGTTTTATTGTCAACTATTTGCCCAATAGCACGACCCCCTCTATGATTATTAACTTCACCATATCCATATCTTATATACTGTTTCATTCTCTGCTTTAGCTTGTTCTTTTTCCCTCCAGCCTTACCAATATATAATATTTCTTTATCAGATTTATTAAATTTATCCTTTAATAAAACAATATCATAAAGCATACTTCTATTTCTATATTCTTTAATTGCAGTAATATCAGTAGAAAATTCAATTTTCATTTCTTTAGATTTTTTTACAATATATATGCCTTTATTTTCAGGTATGCACGAAAAATTCATATTATATAATTGTTCTATTGAATAAAAGTTTTTAATTTCATTTAGCAATAAATTCACACACCCTTTGCATTTATTGAAATGATTATATTTAATTAATATTACTAACCTAATAATAATCACCACAATAAGTCTAATTATATGAATAATTGGAATTTAAATTCTATTAATGATTATAACAACATTACTAGAACTTGATAATTCTACAAAATGGAAATTTGTGAACCAGAAATATGCTCAATAATTCCATTGCCAAAGTTGATAATTATATTCGTCATCACTAACTAAACTAACATCAATCACTTTTTTATCTATTAAATCAATTAAACAAAATCCTTTACAAAAACCACATTCTATAGAACTCTTTAAATTATTTAGTTTCAATTCATGATACCATAATTGAAGAACCGACTCAGATAAATCATTAAGGATAATTTTAGCATAACCTTCATAATATCCACCTTTAATAAAAATATATTCTTTATCGATTTTTAATTTTGCTTGCTCTATAATCCATTTACAACATTGCTTATCTGTAGCCCTACATGTCAATTTACTGTATGGTTCAATATTATCCCTTTCCAATAATTTATAGTAAGAAGAAATGATATTTTTATAATACTCTCTCACAGTATCAGTTTCATAAATTTCTTTAGTAGTAACTGCATTCATTGATTTCATTAAATTTTTAAAATATAATTGTTTCTTTTTCTGTTCAATCAATACTTTTCTATTCATAATCCACTTCCCTTTTATATTCATAAAGCATTTACAATTTTTTATATGATGTAGAAATTACCCCAAAAAATTATAGGCAGCATCGTCCGCCTTTAATAATTAATATACAAAGCCTCAATCTAAGTATTCGATAAAATTAAATTATTTACTTTCTTGAAAATATTCATACGCATACAGTTCTATTTCTCCACTATTGGTTAGTTCACTTTCATTACTGTTACATAATTTATAGGTTTGTTGCACCTTAACCTATTATTATTTAATTACAATTTATAATACTTAACCTTAAGTTGGAGTTGATTATTTTTAATTGCAAAAATATTTATAATCAGCAACTATTAATATGGCTCATCTAAATCGCAAGGAATTTCACAAAATAATTCAAGTTGAAAATACGATTCATAATTATGAAGCTTGCGTAAACTTGGATACAATTCTTTTGTAAAATAAAACTCTACTCCATCAGTTAACGTACTTGTATTAAGTACCTTCTTTCCATTTTCCGAAGCAGTTTCAGCATTATAAGGTTTTTCTAATATGTTACCGCTAATTAAATAATACACATCATATAGGAACATATTATCGGCAACTTTATATAGCTTATTCGCGAATATTGGTGTCTCAGGCATAATAAACAAACTCTCTAAAAAATCTATAAAAACTTTAGGTAAATGTTTTATTCCATAATAATAATTTCTACAATCAGAACAACATTCAAGTAAAACATTATTATTTAACTGCGAATAATATTTTTCAGTTTTTTCCTTGTTAATTTCTATTTTCCAACCTTCAAAAATAATCGTTTCCAATTCATCACCTTCAGCAAATAATTTACAATAACCACTATTTATTATCTTTATTTCAAACTTATGTTTTAGCTTCCCTAATCATAGCTACGTATTATTAGCCTAATATATAGTTGAATAATTTTGGTGTATTCTTTAATTACTTTGCATTCCAATTATCCTAATAAACTCATAACTATTAACTTTAAATAAAACAATATTTTAGATAATTTGAAATTATAATCATTTTAATGAAAAACTCATTTTACATTTGTCTTTCTAATTTGCAAACTTTATCTAAATCAAAATAGTATCTCTTAATTACATCTTCCATGCAAGCTTGCCTATTCTCAGACGTTCTTTTGGACTTATATGCTCTATTATACAGCAATGTAAAATCATGAATGGTTCCAAATAGTAATGCACATGCCTGAGCCCAGTCATGTAATTCATCTGGTGCGATTCCTAAGTTTGTACTTGCGAAATAGTTATTATCTATTGTAGGAATCAAGAATTCCATTTCATCAAATAACTTTGCTTCAGTAAGAGTTTCATTTTTATATTCGTTATACTTGCATATAACTTTTTCTGCTAACCCTAACATATTTGATAATAACTCTTTTATTTTTAATATTAATTCATCTTTGCTAGCTGTATTTTCTTTAGTAAAACTTTTTAATTGTTCATAATATGAATGTACATCATAATGAACTCCGTTTAGCATAAACATATCTTTATCATTTACTCTATACCACCACTTTTTATCTTGTTCATCATCAACCCATGTTGTATGACATATAAAATTACTATTTATCATATCACTTTCATCACGTCCGAAATAAATCCATACAATGTTTGCTAATCTGCCAGATAAACGTTTTTGAGCTATTTCATTGTTATAAACCTCTACTAATTTTATCTTATCTTTTATTTCTAAAGAAATCTCTCCTATTTCTTCAAGCAAAAGCGGTTCTTTTAGAATAACTTTAACAGAATACCGTTTGGCTAACCCTGCATGCACTGGCTCTACATTGTAGATTATATATTTATCATATTCTGCGTATATTCTAGTGGTATAAAAGGGTTGATAATCTTGCACTTGAAAAAATATAGTACCTCCCATATTTGCTCTGAAGATAGGATGCTGCTGCTTATCTGGATTTCTTTTACTCCATACTTCTAAATATAAAGAAACTAGTTTCTTTATATCATATAACGTAATTTTTCCTTTTCTTATAATATACTTATCCTGGAAGGCACTGCATAAAAAACTTGTGAATACACTGATTGGCTTATCTGGATGCCCATATGATACTTGAGCTGAGTTGCTTGATGTAAATACTGCATATCCTTTACCTGTAAACTCTGTAACAGTTTTTTCGATATTAAATATAGATGTTTTGTCAACAAAAAAGTTTCCTGAAAAACAACAATCTAGAAATATTATCTTACTTTTAGCTAAAACTTTTTCAAAGTATCCAATAATTTCTTGAGTACTTATTAAACCGTCACTAAAAACAAGATAATGTTGCTTATCTATTGTAGTACCATGACCTGAAAAATAGAAAATTAATATATCATTTTCATTAGTTAATGTGGTCATTTGTAATAAAGCATTTATAAATTCATCCTTCTTTACGTCGCCAGAACTTCCACATGAAACAATATCACTTTTTCTAAGTTTCAAACCATTATGTAAAGATTTTTCCATCACTATAACATCATTCATACAGAATGGTAGGTTTCCTGCTCCAGGAATATAATAATTGCTAACACCTACAACAAGAGCTTTCACATTTGACAAAATAACACCCCCAATATTAATAGTAAATCAGATATTTCCTCAAAGTTAACTATCTTAGTTTTATTAAAACTATATATGATATTTTTCTAATCTGTTTAAAAACAACTAAATCTACTATCTTCTTTTCACTTTTTATCAACTAACTTAACATTGAATATTGTAATTAGCATGTTTTAACTTCCGATTATAGACATACTCCCCATTTCAAATAACCTACCTTAATTATACAACACATTTTA
This sequence comes from Clostridium sp. YIM B02555, assembly GCF_022320955.1. Taxonomy (NCBI): domain Bacteria; kingdom Bacillati; phylum Bacillota; class Clostridia; order Eubacteriales; family Clostridiaceae; genus Clostridium; species Clostridium sp. YIM B02555. Next base: position 26,098 of record NZ_JAKJJY010000021.1, read on the forward strand.
CAATATTTCCTTTATTTTTCCACAAAGTACAAATTATTTATCAAATCTTCCATTTAATTATTTTCAATTAATTATCTCCCTAAAAATAAGCAAAAAAATGAAACTGACTTTTCCATATGCCAGTTTCATTTAAAATAATGTTATAGAATTTTATTTACCTTACTTTAATACCTTTTAACCCATGAATATATAGTCTAAAATAACTCCTTCTAGTCCACTATATTCTTCCATTGGTTCCCAAACTTTTTCTCCTTTAGTGAAGATTAAGCTTACAGTTTGTGGTTCCGATTTAGCTGTACCTGCTGCAATTCCATCACAAATGTAGTCTAATAATTTCTTTTGGATTTCTTCCTTAGTCATATCTGGATTACTATTAATGTCTTGCATTGCTTTATTTTGTGCATCAGCAAAAATCTTTTTCATGTCAAATATTTTTATTTTTAAATCAAATTTTTCAACTTTTTTGTCAGCTGAAGTTTGCTTTAATTCATAGCTTAAATTTGATAATCCTTTGATTAAGCTATCCTTAAATTTTGCTTTAACTTCATCTGTTATTACGCTTTTATCAATATTATCTCCAGTGAAGCTCTTCATTAACTTGTCTTCTTTATCTTTAACAAGTTTGTTATAAGCATCTTCAGTAAACCCTATCTTATCCATATTTGTTTTATCATTTTTTAATAAAACATTTAAGAATATTTTAGCACTTTCTTCTGCTGTTACTTTTGGCCCTCCACATGAAATTAGCATTGTTGATGCTATCACAGTTACTAAGAAAACTGCAAAAAATTTTTTTAAGTTTTTCATTATTATTTCTCCCCTTATTAAAAAATTATTCTTTACAGTTCCTATTTTACTTAGTAATAGAGCCATTGTATTGTATAATTGCGACAAATTCTTAAATATTATGATTTTTAATTTTAAAAATTTCTAATATTAAATAAGTATTCCAACCTTTTGTTTATTCTCAAGAACTTTTTTAATTCCATGATGTGAATTAAATTCAGCTGTTAAATCCTTACCAGCTACAACGTCAAAATGCATTCCACTAGCCCACGGTTTTACATTGCTTAAATCATAAACTATCCCATCAACTGCTACATAAACTGGTTTTCCATTCTTCCCATTATATTGTGACAATTCTTCAATTGTAAATTGTTTTTGCTGTCTATCGTAAGCTTCTAGAATTTCACTAATCCTTTTAAATTCAAAATAACCTGACATAAATCCCTCAGTGCCATCTGCAATTGTTCATCATTACTAATTGGCTTATTATATTGTTCCATAAAGCTTATTGATTCTCCCAAAAATAATTAACTCACCTATATTGTATTTTAATTTATATGCATTTGTGTATTTTTATTAAAAAAGCTCCCTCATCAATATATTTAAGATTTTTATAAAATCTTCTATAATTAATGAAAGAGCTTTTCTTATGAATTTATTCTTTTTAATATAATTCAATCTCTCAAGATTAATATCGCTTCTTAAAATTTTAAATTAATGAATTTAAGAAAACTCCTCCTGAGTATAATGAATTATACTGACTATATATAACGTTAGTATTTTTATATGAGTATATTGAATTTTCTCCAGAATCAAATTGAAAACTAGGATATAAATTTTTTGATTTATTCATAGCATCCTGTACTTTACTATACGTTTCAGTAGCTGTTCCTGAAGCTCCACCTAAAATATCTCTAACATTTTTAAAATCTTTGCTAATTGCATTTTTCAAAGTATTTTCATTTACTGAAAGTTTTCCATCATTTTCAACTGTAATTCCTATAGATGATAATGAATCACTGTTATTTTTAGTTCCTTTAAAGGAATTAGATAAACTTTCAATTTTAGATGACTTATCTGAATTGCTTCCTAAAAAATTTACTACTTTATTATAATCATTAGCAAAATCTTTAACTGAATTTACAATTCTATTGCTATCAATATTGTCAGAGGATATTGCTGCTTTTCCAACACCATTTAGAGTTGCTTTAACTGTGCTACTTAAATTTACATTATTACTTTCAGAAGTATAATCTACATTGTTAACTTTGTACTTTGCATTTACTCCTTCTTGAGTTGCTTTAACTGTCATTTCCTGATTTAAATTATTTCCTAGAGTTACAGTTAATTTTGAATTTTCACCTGTTGTATTTGATTGGAATTTCAATGAACTCTTTCCGTTTACTTCTTCTACTGTTGCTTTTACGCCTATAGCTGCTTTGTTAACTTTATCTGCTATTTTGTTCATAGCATCCTTGTTATTTAAAGCATTTTCAGTACCAACATCAAAGTTATAAGAATTTTGGCCATTATTTATCGATATACTACCAGTTGCAACTAGATCTTTTCCAGTTGAAGCCAATTCATTATAAGATATTGATTTTCCAGCTGCTAATTGACTAACTTCCACTGAATAATCCTTTTTATCATAGCCACTTGTCTTTGTTGCAGTTACCACATTTGTATTGCTGCTGCCATAACTGTCAGCTTTAAAAGCTGAAGTTGAGCTATAAGCCTTTAATGCATTAGATGATTTTTTTAATTCAGAAAAATCATTAACAAATTCAGAATAAAACTTTTTTGAATCATTAGTGTAAGTTTGAAGTTCATTTAACTTTTTTGTAAAGGTGTCATTAAACCTTGAAGTAGTATTAACACCAGTAAATGCATTGTTATAATTATTGGTTTTATTATTTAACTTACTTATATTATTGTTAGAATTTTTATTCAAACTAGATGAACTATTTATAAGATTATTGTAAGCATAACTTCTCGCTAATGGACTAATGGTATAACTCATAACCTTTCCTCCCTTCCATATTATATTTTTTAAATTATGTCCCACACTATCAACTTATTTAATTTTCGACATTAATGCAATTTTCTTTATATAAAAGTTCCAATTAAGATTTTAAATCTCCCATCAAGAAATACTTAAGGGATTTCTTGACTAATGACAATTGATAATTAAGCTATATATACATTAAAGACTATTTCTGTTTTCTGCCTAAAGTATCCTATTACCAGCTTTCGCAGCCTCCACCACTAAAACCGACGCCAGAATAATAATACACCTCTTTTCTAATAATTATTTCTTTTGGTATATATTGAAATCCATTAAAAGGTGATATATAATAAGTATAAATATTAACTGATAATTATTATCGATTATGATTTTTAATAAATATAATTTATTTAAAGGAGTTGATTTACATTGAAATATAACATTTTAATTGGGGGTTCTGCTGGACAAGGTATAGATACTATCAGTTCCCTCTTTGAAAAAATCCTTAAGAAAAGCCAGTATAATCTTTATACCACAAAAGATTATATGTCTAGAGTCAGAGGCGGACATAATTTTATTCAAATAAGATTTGGAGATGAAAAAATAACTTCCCATAGCTCTATAATAGATGTAATTGTAGCTATGGATAAAAATACAATTGTTAATCACATTGAAAAGTTAAATGAAACTGGAATTGTGATTTGTGATGAAAGTATTGATGTGGAAGATTCACGAGTGTTAAAGCTTCCAATGAAAGCAATATCTACTGAAGTTGGTAATTCTAAAACTTTTGGAACAGTTGCTGTTGGAGTATTAACAAAACTCTTTAATCTTAAGATAGATAATATAGACTCTATCTTTAATAAAAAATGGGACATAAAAACAAATGAAGCAAACAAATTAGCTTTTACTAGAGGATATGCAATTTCAAAAGAGCGCTTTAATCTTTCTATAGCCGAAAATAATAACAACATTCTTATTTCTGGTAATGAAGCTTTGGCTTTAGGTCTACTAGCAGGTGGACTAAGCTTTTATTCAGCATATCCTATGACTCCTGCAACAAGCATAATGACTTATTTATCTAAAGTTCAAAAGGATGCAGGAATAATAGTTGAACAAGTAGAAGATGAAATCTCAGCTATAAATATGGCGCTTGGAGCTTCTTATGCAGGTGCAAGATCAGCTACTGGAAGTTCTGGAGGTGGTGTTTCACTTATGGTCGAAGCTATTGGACTTTCGAGTATAACAGAAACTCCTTTGCTAATAATAGATTCTCAAAGACCTGGACCTGCTACTGGACTTCCTACTAGAACAGAACAAAGTGATTTGAGCTTTTTAGTTACTGCTTCTCATGGAGAAGGACCAAGAATGGTACTTTCAGTAAGAAATGCTGAAGACGCTTTTTATGCTTCTGCTAGAGCTTTAAATATATCTGAAAAGTATCAAATACCAGTTATATTATTAACTGATCAATACTTGGCTGATACAGCTGTAACTGTACCAGAATTCGATTTAAGCAAAGTGAAAATCGAAAGAAATATTGCTGGAGAAGAAGCTTTAGAAAGCGATGGAAGCTATAAAAGATATAAAGTTACTGAGAGTGGAATATCTCCAAGAATTCTTCCAGGTCAATTTGAAAATGCTGTAGTTTTAATTGATAGCGATGAGCATACTGAAGACAGTCAGATAACAGAATCTGCTGAAGTTAGAATAGAACAAATGGATAAAAGAATGAGAAAACTTAAACTACTAGAAAAAGATTTAATTGAACCAGATTACTTTGGAGTTGAAACTCCTGAAGTACTTTTGCTAGCATGGGGATCACTTGAGGGCCCTGTTGAAGAAGCTGTTAAACTTTTAAATGGTGAAGGTTATTCTGTTGGAGCTCTTGTTTTTGGAGATTTATATCCACTTCCAACAAAGCTTTTAGAAAAGTATTCAACTTTAGCTAAAAAATTAGTTAATGTAGAACAAAATTTTAACGGCCAACTTGCTAAATTAATTAGGATGGAAACTGGAATTTCTATTGATAATAGCATATTGAAATATGATGGAAGACAATTAAGCTCAGAAGAAATTTGTTCTCGAGTTAAAAAGGAGGTATTCTAAAATGATCGAAATTAAAAAATTTGATACAAAAGAAGAAATTGCATGGTGTCCTGGCTGCGGAGATTTTGGAATACTAGATGCTTTGAAAGAAACTTTAGCAGAACTAGAAATAAAGCCTCACGAAGTTGTACTATCTTCAGGAATAGGCCAAGCAGCAAAGATGCCTCACTATATAAATTTGAACGGTTTTAACGGCCTTCATGGAAGAGCAGTTCCTCCTGCTGTTGGCATTAAACTTGCAAATAAGAATTTAAAGGTAATTATAAACTCAGGTGATGGTGATTCTTATGGTGAAGGTGGAAACCATCTACTTCATAATATTAGAAAAAATATTGATATTACTCACTTTGTTCATGACAATCAAATATATGGACTTACAAAAGGTCAAGGATCACCAACTACTAACAAAGGACAAATAACTTCATTGCAATTTGAAGGAACAACTGTAGATTCCTTCAAGCCTCTTGCCTTTGCAATAACTGCTGGAGCAACCTTTGTTGCAAGAAGTTTCTCTGGAGATAAAGAGCACTTAAAAGCTATAATGAAAGCTGCAATTACACATAAAGGTTATGCTTTAGTAGATATTCTTCAACCTTGTGTAACCTTTAACCATATAAATACTTTTAAATGGTATAAAGATAATACCTATAAGCTTGATGATAATTATGACTACAGCAATAAGCTTCAATCTCTAGAAAAAGCTATGGAGTGGGAAAATGGTATACCTCTTGGGATTATATATAAAGAGGAAAAAACTGAATATACCGATATAGTTGCAGCCTTTAAAAATAATAAAACTCTCTTAGAACGAGATTGGAAACCAGAGTACGCTAAAAAGTTTATAGAAACCTTTAAATAATAATTAATTCTGCACATAACTCCTTAAAAATTAAAGAGAATACATAGTTTAGTTTAAATCAAAGCTATGTATTCTCTTTAAAATTCACTCTATAATTTTTTTACCTCAGATAGCTTTCCATCAAAAATTGTCCCAAAAAAGGATTTCCTCATCAATTGTCCTAATTGTAACTTTTTATTTATTAATCTTCCTCTACCAGAAATATTAGAATTCCATAAAATATTTCTTCTTATACTCCGTTAGTTTGGTTCTTTTTAATATAAGTAGGAGTATATCCACACATTCTTTTAAATTCACGTATCATATGAGACTGATCCCAATATCCAGCTTCAACTGCACTTTGAACTATATTTTTTTCTTCTAAATGATTAACAGCTTTATGAAACCTAGCAATACTTTCATATTCTTTTAATGTAATTCCGAGAATAGTATTAAAATCTCTTTGAAGTTGTCTATAAGATATATTTAAATCTGAAGCAATTTCTTTAAAACTTTTTTGATTTTGTATATGACATAAATTTGCTACATTAAATACTCGCGTCATTTGATTTGTAAATTTATATTTTCCACTATCTTGAATCTCATTTATATAATCCTCAACAATATACATCCACTTTTCTGGAGAATGTGTAAACAGTTTATTTCCAAGCTTATATATTGAATCTTCTTCTTTAAATAGTATTATGTCTTGGCAAGCTGCTGGAGTAATTCCTGTCATTTGATAAAATAGCCAAAACTCTATACTTACTATAAATACAGCAACATTTTCAACTCTGCTAATCATAGGCTCTTTATTTATTCCATAAGCAAGTACATCTCCTGTTTTTATTTTCATACCATTATAGTGACCTATTCCATCAATAATAAATGCAATATGAACAGCCGTAGAGGCTGGTGCTGGCATAATTCCATAATCAAACAAACAATAAGCATATTGCAGTATACCTTCTTTATCAGTATGCTTAACTTCAATATAACTTTTATTCACTTCTTCGGTTACAAACTTCATACTATTCCCCCTTTATTTACTAATTATAAATATCTTCAATATTTAACTCAGCATGTAGCTATTTTTTTGTATATCAATTTAATTTTACCAATAATTATTGGATCTTGTATTGTAAAAAAACGACATTACTTATAACTAAGTTCCGTTTTAAGAATAATTTCTATAATTCCTCAGAATAGCTACAAGAAAAACTAACTAAATTGATTAAATAGTTTAGCTTTGATATAATATTGTAAAAAGCTAGGAGGGATATAAATGTTTGAAAATGATAGCTATGAAGAAGATGTAAAGTTATTTAAAAAAGTGACTTCTACACAAGCAGACGAATTATTATCTAATGAAGGCATAGCCGTTACATATATTGGTCGATCAACATGCCCATACTGCCGTAAATTTGCCAAAAAATTAAGTGCTTTGACTAGTAAAATTAACACAACTATTTATTACGTGGATAGTGTTGATTCTTCAGATGATTCAATTAACTCGTTTAGAGAAAAATATAATATTGTGACTGTACCAGGATTTATTGTTAGCAAAAATAATGAAATAGAGGTTCGTTGTGATTCTTCACTTCCAGAGGACGAAATATTAGATTTGTTAAAATAGATGATATCATATATATTATTTAAAATGAATAGAAAGCCTTGCTTAGTAACACTTAAAAAAAACGACACTTATAATTAAGTGTCGTTTTAAATTTATTCTTTAATATATGAGCAGCAATAATCTGCTACTTCCTTAACTTCTAAGTTAAACTTAGAATTAGCTGGAACTTCAAAGCTTTCTCCTTCTTTATAGGTTACAAACTTATCGCTCCCTGGTAACTTAACATCCATTGAGCCACCCAAGATTTCCATTACTTCCTTATCACCTGTAGCAAATTCATAGTCCCCTGGCAACATTATTCCAAGGGTTTTTCTTTCCCCATCTTCAAGGATTACTGTTCTACTTGTAACCTTGCCATCAAAATATATATTTGCTTTTTTCACTGCTGTTACATTTTTAAATTCACTCATTTTTTTACCCCCAAAGTTAGATTAGTTAAAAATTACTTAAGCAATAGTTTATTAATACTTACTATTTGTATACAAGTGCAGAAAACTTCCATTGCATTTTTAAGTTCTTCAACTGAAGGAAATGATGGAGCAATACGAATATTTCTATCTCTTGGATCATTACCATATGGATAAGTAGCTCCAGCAGGTGTCATAATTACTCCAGCGTCAGCTGTCATTTTAATTACTTCTTTAGCACAACCATCGAGAGTATTAAGACTAATAAAGTATCCTCCATTAGGCTTATTCCACCAAGCAATTTCTTTTCCATCAAGTTCAGCACTAAGTGTACTTAAAACAGTTGAAAATTTTGGTTTCATAATTTCAGCATGCTTTTTCATATGTGCTTCAATAGCTTCCATATCCTTTAAAAACCTTACATGGCGAAGCTGATTCATCTTATCAGGTCCTATCATTTGAATTGATAGTTTCTTTTTAATTTCCTTTAAATTTTCCTTGCTAGTAGCCATAGCTGCTACACCTGCACCTGGAAAAGTTATCTTTGAAGTTGATATATACATAAATACTCTATCTTCATGTCCAGCTTCTTTACAAGCTTCAAATATATTTTTAAGTTTATCTCCCTCTCCAAAAAGATCATGTACTACATATGCATTATCCCAAATTATTCTAAAATCTTTAGCCTTAGTTTCCATTTGAGCAAGCCTATCTACAATATGATCTGAATATGTTATTCCATCTGGATTGCTGTACTTAGGTACGCACATAATTCCTTTTATAGCTTCATCACTACCTACAAGTTTTTCAATTGTTTCAATATCTGGTCCATCTAAATTCATATCTATAGGAATCATTTCAATACCAAAAAGTTCACATATAGCAAAGTGTCTATCATATCCTGGACTAGGGCACAAAAACTTAACCTTAGGTAGTTTTCCCCATGGAATCTCACCAGGTAACACTCCAAAATTCATTGCACGTTCTATTGTATCATATATCATATTAAGCGCTGAATTCCCACCTACAAGAACTTCATCTGCATTTGCCCCAAGAATCTCTCCAAAAAGTTCTCTTGCTTCTAAAAGTCCATCAAGTCCACCATAATTTCTGCATTCTACTCCATCTGAACTCATATAATCTGTAATTTCCATCATCTTCATTGATAAATCCAATTGTTCTTTGCAGGGTTTTCCACGTGACATATCGTATTTAAGATTCATATTTTTAAAATCTTCGTACTTCTTTAAAAGTATCTCTTTTTTTTCTTCTAATTCTTTTGCATTCATTTCTGTAAATTTAACCATTAGTCATAGCCCCCTATTAATTAATAAAATTATTATTTAAAAAGCTTTCAATTCTATCAAAAGCTTCCTTTAGCACTTCCTCAGAATAACAATAAGATATTCTCATATAGCCTTCCCCAAGGCTTCCAAAAGCAGTTCCAGGCACACAAGCAACTTTTCCTTCATTTAATAACTTTTCACAAAATTCTTCTGCTGGCATATTGAATTTTTTAATTGAAGGAAATATATAAAACGCTCCTTTAGGTTCTGCCACATCTAATTGTAGTTCTTTTAACCTCTTCATACAATAATCTTTTCTTCTTTCAAAGGATTTCCTCATCCGTTCAACATCCTCTGATGAATTTCTTAACCCTTCCAAAGCCCCATATTGAGCAATAGAAGGAGCACAAGATACCCCATATTGATGAACCTTCATTATTTCTTTCATATATTTATTTACGCAAGCAACATAACCAATTCTTAGACCCGTCATCGAGAAGATCTTTGAAAATCCACTTACATAGATAACCTTATCTTTTATTTCACTAGTCTGAGCTACTGAGTAGTATTCATCAAAAATAATAGAAGAATACATTTCATCTGTTATTACAACAATATCCTTTTCCTTTATAATATCTATAAGTGCATCTCTTTGTTCTTTAGTTAAAATTGCACCTGTAGGATTAGATGGAAAAGATAACATTAATACTTTTATATTTTCTTTATCTAACTTTTCCTTAATTACATTAATATCTATTGTAAAATCCTCTTTTAAAGGATAAGTGACAACCTCTGCCCCTATCATTATTGAGATATTTTCATAAGCTGGATAAGCAGGCCCTGGCAATAAAATCTTTTCTCCAGAATTCATGAGTGCAAATAATACTGAATATAAACCTTCACTTCCACCAACGGTTATACATATTTCGTCTTTATCATATTTAATCTCAAAGTTCCCTAAATGTCTACTTATTTCTGTTCTGAGTTCTTCTATCCCAGCATTTGAAGTATAAGTTGTCTTATTCTCCATTATTGCTTTTGCCATTGCTTCACATATATTTGCAGGTACAGAAAAATCCGGCTGACCTATAGTTAATGAAATTGCACCCTCTACTTTATTAACTTTTTCTGCAAATCTTCGTATACCTGAGATCTGTATTTTTTCAACTTGTTTATTCATAATAATTGTGCCCCCTGTTATTTGCAATATAAATTCATTTTACAACATTACTTCCCCTGATTCAAACAATTTGTATTTTTATACTTATTTCTCTTTTAATTATACTAAAACTTTATTATAATAAAGCTAGGTTATGCAAGTATAACAGGTTACTATACTTGTTATTTTATTTCATATGCCATTTTTGAAAAATACTAGAAAGGGTGATTTAATGTCATACAATTTAACAGATCCTTATGAAATTGCTAGATTTATTAAGGAATCAAAAAAATCAACTCCAGTAAAAGTTTATATTAATGGAGATTTAAGCAATGCAGAAATGAATGATGTAGAATGGTATGGTTCTAACGGATTTTATATACTAATGGGAGAATCTGATTCTATAACTAAAATAGTGTTAGATAATAAACATCTTATAAAGCATTTTAGAATAGAAAATGATAGAAGAAATTCAGCTATCCCAATGCTTGATTTACTAGAAGTAGATGCTAGAATTGAGCCAGGTGCTATTATAAGAGATAAAGTTACTATTGGTAAAAATGCTGTAATTATGATGGGTGCTGTAATTAATATTGGAGCTGAAATCGGCGATGGAACAATGGTTGATATGAATGCAGTAGTTGGAGCTCGTGGACAATTAGGTAAAAATGTTCACTTAGGAGCTGGTGCAGTTGTTGCTGGTGTATTAGAACCACCTAGTAAGGAACCTTGCCAAATTGGAGACAATGCTTTAATTGGTGCTAATTCTGTAATTCTTGAAGGAGTTAAGATAGGTGCTGGTAGCGTTGTTGCTGCTGGTTCAGTAGTTACTGAAGATGTACCTGCTGGCGTTGTTGTTGCTGGATCACCTGCAAAAATCGTAAAGACTGTAGATGATAAAACAAAGGACAAAACACAAATTCTTGAAGATTTAAGAAAATAGGAATTTACATATGTTTGTATAATAAAAAAAGTGGCCTATGCCACTTTTTTTGCTATACTGCGCCTTGTTGTTCTCCAGTAACTTCTTCCTTATGAGCTCTTTCCATTTTAGAAATCGAAACTTCATAAGCAACTTTTTTTACTACTTCATTATCTGATACCTTTTTTTGGTATTCTCTACTTTGAAGTCTTCCCCATACTTTAATATTATCTCCAACACTTAATGTTTGACAAAATCTTGAATTTCTACCCCAAGCAATAGTTGGAATATAATCTGACTTGTTATATGCTCTATTTACTGCAAGTAAAACATCAGCAATTTCACGTCCAAAAGGTGTTGTTCTGTAGATTGGTTCTTTGCAAATATACCCATCTAGGAATATTTCATTAGGATTTTTACTTCTTTCAAGACATGGTTCGATATTTCTTGCAAAAACAGTAAGTATAAGCTTATTAGATCCATCTATAAATTTATTATAAGATCTTAACTGTCCTTCCAAAATTATGTCTACACCTACTTCTAGCTTAATGTCATTAAGCAATCTTTCTGAAACAGTAATATTTAAAGTATCTACTGAATCACTTAATCTCATTACATCTAAATCAAAAGTGTAAAACCCTTCCCCATACATTTCATGACTAAACTCTAATTCAGATGTCACTTTACCTTCAAGGTAAATCTTGTTATTTAGCATTAAATTATCCATTGTAATCCCTCTCTCCATCGGAAATTAATTTATTTTGTGTCTAATATATGCTCCCACTTGCATATATTACCATTATAATACAAAAACTAGTTATCTTTCAATATTTATTAAATTTTTTTATGCTGAATTCCATCACCATCCACAATATAGTTTTCATGGTATATCATTTCTCCAACCGCTTTAAATTCATATCCCTTGCTTTTTAACTCCTTAATAATCCTATCTAAATTTCCTGGAGTATACTTGGCATTATTATGAAATAAAACAATTGATCCAGGTTTTACCTTTTTCATAACCCTATTGTATTCAGTTTCAGCCGAAACTTCTCTCCAATCAACTGAATCTGCATCCCATTGAATTGCTTTGTATCCTAATTCTCTAATTTTAGAAAAGGCTGCTTTATTATAATCTCCACTTGGAAATCTAAATAACTTTGGTCTTTCACCTGTGTATTTTTCAATTATGTCATTTGTTTTTTCAATCTCTTCCTTCATCCTATCTGGTCCTATTTTTGAAAATAGAGGATGTTTATAACTATGATTACCTATCTCATGCCCCCCTTCTTTTATCGCCATTAGCTTATCAACATTTTCTTGACTATAATTAACCCACCCTCCCATTATGAAGAATGTTCCTTTTATATTATATTTTTTCAATATGTCTAATATTACTTGCAAGTTATCTTTTTCCGCCCAATTAATATCAAAGGTTAAACTTACTACCTTTTCATTTGTATCGACACAGTATATTGGTTCTTCCTCATTTATATTTGATACTGCGTGAATAGTTTTGCTAGTCCCTATAGACATAAGCATTAATAGAACAATCAAAATAACACTTAGCCCTATTCTTTTTTTCTTCCATACCACTTTTTTTCTCCCTTTTCGTGCTTTACATTTTAACTATATTCATTACATATTTTTTTATTCCTTAAAAGTATTTTGAATTTAATGCATAAGAAAATACCTTTTAAAGTATACCTTCCCTATATAATTATTTTTATTAAATATTAATTAGCGATAATATATTAGAAACCGTATACTTCACTTGTTATTTTTTTCAATGTGACTTATAATAAAAAGAGATTTTCATTAATTATGGAGGTATTTATGTACGAAAGTTCATCAGAATTAGCAGAAAATAAATTATTAATGTTATATGTATTAAAATCAATTAAAGAGCCCATTTCAAATACTCAGCTTACTGAAATAATTCTTGAAAATAACTTTATTAATTATTTTACATTCCAGCAATATTTGTCTGAGCTTGAAGAATCTAGATTTGTAGAATATAATGATGTTAATGATAAAAAACTTATTATATTAACCGAAAAAGGAGATAATGTTCTATCCTTATTTAAAGATAGATTATCCCCTTCAAAAATATCCATCATTGATGCGTATATTAAAGATAAAATCGAAGCTATAAAGAAAGAATTAACAATACATGCTGATTATACTTTAGGAAGTAATGATAGCTTTATAGTTGATCTTAAAGCCATTGAAGATCAAGCACTATTAATGGAATTAAAGTTATCTGTTCCATCTAAAAATCAGGCTACTTTAATTTGCAATAAGTGGAAGGAAAATCCTTCTGACATTTATACAAATATCATTAATTTATTGATTAATTAGTTAAAAATATACACCTATAAAAAAAGCAGCTATGCTGCAATTAAGATCATAAAAAAAAGCAGCTATGCACCTTAGAAAAGGGCAACTATGCTGCAATGCGGAACAATTCTGCAATTCGAAACTATTTTGTAATCTAGAACTTTTTTGCAATCCGGAGCTATTTCGCAATCTAGACTATTTTTTAATCAGGAATCATCCTGCAATCCACAACTTATATTAGCAATTTTTGACTTGTTATTTATTTTCATGTGCACAAAGTCATACTATTAGGTTCGTCCCCTATACGTATGACTTTTACATTATTCTCTGTAAGATTTATTACTTTTAATATTCCATTCAAATAATCTCCAACAAAAATTCTATCTTCAACCTTTACAATGCCTCTTGGCATTCCACCAATTCTAATTTTATTTTTTTCTTTAAATTCCTTTAAGTCTATTACACTGATAGTTCCATCACATAAATTTGAAATATATAGGAAGCTTTCTTCCTCAAATAAGTCCACTGGAGAATTTCCAACTTCAATTTTATTAATTAATTCAAGAGTGCTTAAATCGATAATTCCAACTGTGCCATTTTTATCATAGCCAAGACAACTTAGACATATATATAAATATTTTTTATTTTTAGATATAATTGTTTTCATAGGTATATTTTCTACTTTTATTCTTTTTATCTCTCTATTATTTAAATAATCTATTACAGATATGCTATCGTCTCCCATATTACTGATAAATATTAATTTATTATCTTCAAATAATGTAGCATTATGAGGAAACCTACCTGTTGGGATTTCAAAATTTATTCTTTCACCGATAAAATCATAAATAATAACCGAATTTGACTCGCCGCATAAAACATACGCTATATCATTTATTGCAACAATGTCATTTGGGTGTGCGCCTACATATAAATTAGTCTCTTCTTTAAAGTTATTATAATTTATTATAGAAATACTATTATTATAATTATTAGCAACTAAAATTTTATCTTTGTATAATGATAATCCATGAGGACCAAATGGACCTTCACCATCAGATAAAATTATACTTTCACTATTTAAATCTTCAGTATTTATCTTATTTAAACTATCTGAAGCAGTATTGCATAATATAATATAACTCAATCCATTTTCCTCCCTAAAGATAATCATTTTCATATATATAATATATTCTGAAAATACATTATTGGCACTATTTATTAATTCATAACCTTTATTTATTGACAGATTTCTAGTATAATAAAGTGAACTCGACTCATATAATGCTATTAGTGCTTATATATTGCAATTATCAATGTTCAATACTCAATGTTAATTATCTTTAGAAATCTTTATGTCTTGAATGATTCTTTTTGCAACATATATATTTAATATATGGACGAGTTATAATTTATATTATTTTTAAGGAGTGTTGTTATAATGTTTTCATATAAAACATCAGGTGTTTGCTCAAGTGCAATCAATGTGGAAATCAATAATAATATTGTAGAAAGTGTGGAATTTGTTGGCGGATGTCCAGGAAACCTTTTTGGAATTGGACAACTAGTTAAGGGATTACCAGTAGACGATGTTATTGAAAGATTAAAAGGAATAGATTGTAGAAGCAAAGGTACTTCATGTCCTGATCAACTGTCTAAAGCCTTATTAGCTTGGAAAGAAGAAAATAATCTATAATAAAAAAAATATACCCGATTTCGGGTATATTTTTTTATTCTTTAGGAATTTATAATGCAGTAGAATCTGTAGATAATATATTAAAACGGCTATTTAACTGAGTTGTATATAAGAAAAGAATAAAAAACAAATCATATTCGCCTGCATAAAATGTTCTCATATTCAGCATAGCTGCCTTTTCTAAGGTGCACATTTTTCTCACATACGTTCGAAAAGGCAGATGCGCACCTATAAAAAGAGTGCGAAGCACAATACGGAACTTAATATTAAAAATCTCCGGCTCCAAAGTCGCCTACTATTTTTTTATTGAACGAAATGTTCTCTTTCTCCTGATAATAATGATAAAGTGCTTGTTATTTCTTCTATTACATCCTTATAGCTCAAGTAGATTTTAATACTTATATTATTATAATCCTCGCTGATTTCATTTATTTTACCATATAAATATTTTCCTTTATCCATTAGGTTTTTCAAAATATAATTATTTTCCCTAGGAATATATCCAATAATATAACCTTCTTTTGTTATTACCCGAATTGCATAAGAATCATAAGGATTATCATATTCTCGTTTTAAATAAACTAAATCCTCTTCAAATAATTTACTACTTACCTCACTCATATCTATATATCTTGTACCTGATACATTTACAGTAATCAAATAAATATCTTTCACATGAATATCAATATGCATATCCTCAGTAACCTCAATATACTTCTTTTCCTTATCATTTGTTTTTATTCTTAAGGAATTTAATAACCTTCTAACCTCAACAACCATTTCACTGCTGATAGCATCATTTATAAGTTCATTGTCGATCTTATCAAATTGATCCTTGAATCTTTGAAGATTAGTTGCCGCCTGAAGCCTTGTTTCAATTAAAGCTGCTCTCAAGGCTTGAAGATTTAATTCCTTATATTTATCTTTGTAATCCTCATATTCAAGATATTTAATTAATATAAAGAAACAAATTTGTGCAATATCATCATAAACTAAATTATCCATTTTCAATTCATCTTGCCCTTTTAATATTTGATCAAGAGGCAACTTTTGCAATCCCAAATCAAGGATAACCTTTTTTATAGATTTATTACCTACTGCAAACGCATATTTATATAATAATGCATTTGTATAATCTCTCTTAAAAATTGCTTCAAATTCTTTTTTCTTTAATTTATATTGTGTCTTTTCTGCACAGCTTATCAAAACACTGCTTTCTACTTCAACATTAGACACTTCTTTAGCTATTATTTCATGCCATATTTCTTTCTTACAAATTTCCTTGCAAGTTTCAATTAATTCTTTATAAGCATCAGTAAATCTATTTGAAAGAAAATTCCTTTTGTTTTTATAATCCTCTATAATAACAGCTTCTATTGAATAAAGTATTGATATTACCGCATATAAAGAATATATTCCGCTACTATTTTTATCTATGATTTCTAATAACTTACGACAAACTATTATTCCATCGTTAATTTCTTCAATGCCATAGTCTGAAAATAGTAAACTAAACGATTTTGACAAAAGTTCAATTTCTCTTTTTGTGAATTCTATATTTTCAAGATAGTCTAATAAATCTAAAGAAAGCATAGTATACGATAATAATTCTGTACCTCCTACATTATTATCTGCACCTTCTTCTATCATCCATTTCTTTATTTCATTAGTTATTGGCTTAAGATTCATTACACAAAATACTTTACCATATCCGTTTGATTTCTTTGCTAATTCAAATATAATATTGTTGCATTTTCCAATATGCTCATATGCCATTATTGTATAAAACAAATATTCATTGTGAATAGAGAATATTTCCAATATCTCATCTATATCTTCAATATTGCAAAATGGAGCTAATGACAATCCTAATTTTACTTCTTCACTATAAGCACTTTCTTTGATTAATTTAATTATACCATTTCTAAAATTTTCCAACGCATTATTATCATTACTTATAAATTCCTTAAACAATTTAATAAAATTATCATAATATCTTATTATTGGATTTGATGTTATAAAGCTATTTACATTTTTTAATTCATTTGAAGAATAGATTTCTTTAATAAATATTTTCATCAGTTCATTTGCAAGTCTATTTTTTTCATAATTTTCAAGCTGGTGAGTTTTCTTAGTTATAACTTTATACTCTCTCTTTCCAGCTGTCTCAAAATCTTGATACCCATAAATCTCATTTGCATTACTATAATGATATTCTTTTAAATCATAATAAATAGATTTTATTATATTTTTCTTGTCTTTCTTAACCATAAACCCATCCTTGCCCCTTTTCTTCAAGATCAATACTTATTTTTAAATATTTCAATTATCAATTGTAAATTCTCAACATTCACTTATCAATTACTGCATGCAATATTAATTAGAATTTATATGCTACATTTATTTTTCGAAGTAATAATTTTTCTCATATCTCCTACCATGTATAACGATCCACTGATTAATATTAAATCATCTTTTTCAGCTTCATTTACTGCTGAAAAAAATGCTTCTTCGTAACTTTCTAATGAAACAACATTAGGATTAAACTCTAATATCTCTTTTTTTAAATCTTCACTAAGCTCTGCTCTTTCACTATGAGGTGTCAATGCATAAACCTTTTCTGCTATTGGAGTTATTTCTTTTACCATTTCTTTGACTTGTTTATCTGCTAAAATACCAAGCAATAAATATAACTTATTATACTTAAAATATTTTTCAACATTTCGTCTAAGTGCTTTTATTCCATCAATATTATGTGCTCCATCAATAACTATTGCAGGTTTTTTGCCTAACACTTCAAGTCTTCCAATCCATTTAACATCTTCTAAACTTTTCTCTATTAGTTCTCTATTAATTATAATATTTTCTATTTCATATAATGCCTCTATAACATTTAATGCTACAGATAAATTTATTATTTGATGTTCCCCTAATAAAGGTAGTTTTACTGAATATGTATTCTTATTACTTTTTACCTGAACTTCTTGATATAATTCATCATTATTAATATTAAGTAATCTACTATCCTCTTTTTTAACTAAATAAACTCTAGATTTCTTTTCTTCAGCTACCTTAAGAATCACTTCTTCAACTTCCTTTTCTTGTGGATATAATATTAAAGGTACATTTTCTTTTATTATCCCAGCCTTTTCTTTTGCTATTGCTTGTAAACTATCTCCTAAAATATTAACATGATCTAGGCTAATAGAAGTAATTACAGAAACCTTAGGTACAATTACATTTGTAGAATCTAACCTTCCTCCTAGCCCAACTTCAATAACTGCATAATCAACTTTTTCATTATAAAAATGTAAAAACATTAAAGCTGTTATTATTTCAAATTCGGTTGGATGCTCATAACCTTCTTCAACTACCCTTTCAATTACAACTTTAACTTTTTCTAATAAATCAACTAATCTATCTTTATTTATGTTTTCACCATTTATTTGTATTCTTTCTTCAAACTCTTCTAAATAAGGAGATGTATACATTCCAACCTTATAACCTGCTCCTCTAAGAATTTTAGTGACCATAGCTGTAGTCGAGCCTTTTCCGTTTGTTCCTGCTATATGTATTAATTTTAGTTTTTTATGTGGACTTCCAAGTAACTCTAAAATTCTAAAAGTTCTCTCAAGTCCATAATTAGAACCAAATCTCCCTACACTTGTTATATAATTCATTGCTTCTTCATAAGTCATATTCATTTCTGCTTACCTCTTTGCTTTGTGTATTTCCTTTCTTACATTATACTTCAAATACAAACAAATTCCTAATACATATATCTATTTATATTACAATTACGAATTAAATATTAAGTATGAAGAATTTCTAAAATATAAGCGAACCTATAAAAAATGACTGTCACAAAAATGAAAATCCAAAAAGTGAATGTCCAAAAAGTAAATGTCCAAATTTTATATTTGGTTACACGAACTTTCTCCTCTGGAGCTTTTATATTTGGAAACATGAGCTTTCTCCTCTGGAGCTTTTACATTTGGAAACACAAACTTTCTCCCTGGAGCTTTTATATTTGACTGCACAAATTTTATCATTTAGAACAATCTTAATCAAATGATGGATAATGCCCACTAACACTTGGATACACTTAAAAAGAGGTACCTTATAACTACTTAATAGCTGCTATACGGTACCTCTTTTTATATTTTTATCTCTACTTTGTAATATTATATTCTTCAGCTAACTTTTTAAATATTGGTAATGCATTTACTATTTGTTCAGTTTGCACACAATAAGAAATTCTAACATGACCTGGACAGCCGAAATCATCACCAGGTACTAATAGCAAATCATATTTTTTTGCTCTCTCACAAAAAGCTTTAGCATCAGCTTCTAACGATTGAGGGAACAAATAAAATGCACCACCTGGTTCTACACATTTATATCCCATTTCAATTAAACCATTATATAATAATTCTTTATTTCTTTCATATATTGAAACATCAGAAGTTTGGTCAGCACATTTTGCTACTACCCTTTGAAATAAACTTGGTGCATTAACATATCCAAGAACTCTTCCTGCTCCACAAATAGCTGCATAAGTATCTTGAAAATTCTCAATTTCATTAGGCACTAATACGTAGCCTATTCTCTCACCAGGTAATGATAGTGATTTACTATAAGAATAGCAAACAAAAGTATTGTCATAGTATTTAGTAATATATGGGACTTCAACACCTTTATACACTATTTCTCTATATGGTTCATCTGAAATTAAGTAAATTGTATGGCCATATTCCTTAGATTTTTCTTTTAAAAGTTTAGTTAATTTTAAAATTGTCTCTTCAGAATACACAACTCCAGATGGATTATTTGGCGAATTTATAATTACTGCCTTTGTATTTTTGTTTATACTCTTTTCAAATTCTTCAAAATTAATTTGAAAATTTTCAATATTAGCCTTTACAACGATAAGCTTAGCCCCAGTTGCTTCAACAAAGCATCTGTATTCTGGAAAAAACGGTGCAAAGGTAATGAATTCATCATCTTTGCAGGATAAAGCTTTAAAACATATACTTATAGAAGCTGCTGCCCCTATTGTCATGTATAAATTATTCTTTGTAAAATTAGTGCCAAATCTCTTATTAATTGAATCAGCAATACTCTCTCTTACCTTATCATCACCTTGAGCACTAGTATATCCATGAACAACAGTTGAATCTTCATTTTCTAGTATGTCAAGAATAGCTTCCTTAACGGATTCTGGTGCTGGTACATTAGGATTTCCAATGCTAAAATCATAAATTTTATCTCTCCCAACAATTTCAGCTCTTCTTTTCCCAAATTCAAATATTTCTCTAATTGTCGATCTTTTGCTTCCTATTTCTATCATATCTTTTGATAACATAATTTACCCCCAATTTGTTCAGTTTACAGTTAACAGTTGAGTTATGCAGTTTACAGGTTACAATTTACAGTTGCAGTTAGTAGTTATCAGTTTACAGGCGCAACTTGCAAATAGCAGTCTGTAGTTTATACTTACAAATCGAAATTCACTGTCAGTTGTTAACTTTTTTGATTATTGCTTTTATTTATAATTTTATTCTTGTTTTATTTTATGCTTTTTTCTAGAAAAAAGCAATTTTTATCATAGTCAAATTACTCTAGTGATATATTTTTTTATTTTTATTTGTAGCTGTATTACTAAATATTATAGACAATAAAATGCTGATTAAAAGAATGCTAAGTATAATTAATACAGAATTTGTAACTGAAATTTGTATCTTAACAATAAGTGATATAAGTTTTATTCCAGTAAAAATCAGTATTCCACTTACTCCATATTTCATAAATCTAAATTTAGTATTCATTTTAGCTAAGACATAATACATGCTTCTAAGGCCGAGGATAGCAAAGATATTTGAAGTATATACTATAAAAGTATCAGTAGTTATTGAAAAAATTGCAGGTATTGAATCGATAGCAAAAATTACATCTGAACCTTCTATTATTATAAGAGCTGCAAAAAGAGGTGTAGCATATATTCTTTTCTTTTGTTTAACAAAAAAAGCCTGTCCATAAAAAAGATCTGTTACTGGTATTATTTTTTTTACTAGTTTAATCAAAAAATTATTGTTAAGTTTTTTATCCTCATGCTTTTTCTTAAATACAGCAAATCCACTATATATTAATATAAGACCAAAAAGAGGAAGCACAAAATGAAATCTATTAACTATGTTTACTCCAAGCAAAATAAATATCAATCTTAGTACCATAGCACCTGCTACTCCATATAGTAATACTCTTTCCTGATATTCTTCTCTTATTCCAAGGTTACTAAATACCATAATAAATAGAAATAAATTATCTAAACTCAACGACATTTCTAATATGTATCCACCAAAGTATTCAACTGCAGCTGTTTGACCTCTTGTTAGATATATAAAGATGTTAAATAATATTGATATACTTATCCAAAAAATTAAATTAATAAAATTTCTTTTAGTATTCATTTAAACCTCCATTTCTTAATGAAAAATACTATAATGTACCATTTATTATTTCTATACTCTAGTATATTTATGTTAAGGTTGAATAATTCCCATTAAAATTCTGTAGGTTTTTCCTATCAAATTATTAATCTTTTTTCTTTGATAATCATAAATTTTATCACGGCCTAATTTTTTTTAAATTCTAACCTTTTATATGAAAAAAGAATGAGCCATTAAAATAATAACTCATCCTCTATAAATATTACCTACAATTAGCTAATTTAAAGCTTCAATTCTAACTTTAACAGCTTCAAGCATTTCTACATATTTTACTCTCTTTTCTTTTTCAGCATCTATAACTGCTGCTGGTGCTTTAGCTACGAAACCTTGATTTCCTAATTTTTTATCAATTCTTTCAATTTCGCCTTCAAGCTTTTTAACTTCTTTATTTAATCTTTCTAATTCTTTATCTTTATCAACTAAGTCTAGTAAAGGCATGAATAGTTCTCCACCCTTAACGACTAAAGATACTGCATTAGCTGGTACATTTGCTTTATCAGCTATAAATTCTACTTCTGAAGCTGAAGCTAATTTTTCAATATAGGCACTTCCTGCATTAAATGCTTTTTTAGCATCTTCAGCTATATAGCAAATAACCTTTGCTTTTCTTGATGGTGGTACATTCATTTCAGCTCTAACATTTCTTAAGCCTTTTATAGCTTCAATAACGAATGCCATATCAGCTTCTGCTTCTTTATTTATTAAAGCTTCATCAAATACTGGCCAAGCTGAAGTTGTAATAGTTTCTTCATCACTTAAATGAGTGAAGATCTCTTCTGTAATAAATGGCATAGCTGGATGTAATAATTTTAAGCCTGTAATTAATACAGTATTTAATACATTGTAAGCTATTCCCTTAGCTTTTTCATCATCACCATAGAATACTGGTTTAACAAGTTCTATATACCAATCACAGAATTCAGTCCACATAAAGTCATAAACCTTTTGCATTGCAATTCCAAGTTCATATTTTTCCATGTTTTCTGTAACTTCTTTAACTAAAGTGTTCATTTCTGATAAGATCCACTTATCTGCTAAAGAATATTCCTTGCAGTCTTTATATTTGTTCATTATGTCCTTATCAAGGTTCATCATAACAAATCTTGAAGCATTCCAAATCTTATTAGCAAAGTTTCTTGATGATTCAACTCTTTCTGGATAATATCTCATATCATTTCCTGGAGCATTACCAGTAGCTATCATAAATCTTAATGCATCTGCACCATAAGTTTCAATTACTTCTAATGGATCTACACCATTTCCTAAAGATTTACTCATTTTTCTTCCTTGAGAATCTCTAATTAAACCATGAATAAGTACTGTATTAAATGGAGTTTCTCCCATACAATGAAGTCCTGAGAATATCATTCTAGCAACCCAGAAGAAGATAATATCATGTCCAGTAACTAATGTGCTTGTTGGATAGAAATATTCTAAATCCTCTGTTTTATGTGGCCAACCAAGTGTTGAGAATGGCCATAATGCTGAAGAAAACCATGTATCAAGTACATCATTATCTTGTTTAATATTAGTGCTTCCACATTTAGTACAAGCATTTGGTGCATCTTCAAGTACCATCATTTCACCACAATCTTGACAATAGTAAACTGGGATTCTATGTCCCCACCATAATTGTCTTGAAATGCACCAATCTTGAATGTTTTCCATCCAGTTAAAGTAAATCTTATCAAATCTTTCAGGAACAAATTTAGTCTTACCACTCTTAACTACTTCAATAGCTGGCTTTGCAAGGTCTTCCATCTTAACATACCATTGCTTAGAAATAATTGGTTCAACAGTAGTTCCACATCTATCATGAGTACCAACGTTATGAGCATGATCTTTTATTTTAACTAAAAGACCTAATTCTTCTAAATCTTTAACTATAACTTTTCTAGCTTCGTATCTATCTAGACCTTTGTATTTTCCACCTTTTTCGTTGATAATTCCTTGATCATCCATAACTCTTATGATTTCTAAGTTATGTCTTTTTCCAACTTCAAAGTCGTTAGGATCATGAGCTGGAGTCATCTTAACTGCACCAGTTCCAAATTCTAAATCAACATAGTCATCACCAACTATAGGAATTTCTCTGTTTACTAATGGAAGTATTACTGTTTTACCTATAAGATGTTTGTATCTTTCATCATTTGGATTTACAGCAACACCACTATCTCCAAGTAAGGTTTCTGGTCTTGTTGTAGCAATTTCAAGAAAGCCACTTCCATCAGCTAATGGGTAATTGATATGCCAGAAATGTCCTGCTTGTTCTTCATATTCAATTTCTGCATCAGATAAAGCTGTTTGGCAATGTGTACACCAATTAGTTATTCTATTTCCTTGATAAATTAACCCTTCGTTATATAACTTAACAAATACGTGCTTAACAGCTGCACTAAGATTTTCATCCATTGTAAATGCTTCTCTTGTAAAGTCAGCAGATACTCCAAGCTTTTTAACTTGGTTTCTTATAGTAGCTCTGTATTTGTCACTCCATTCCCAAACTTTTTCAAGGAAAGCTTCTCTTCCCATTTCCTTCTTGTCATAACCTTGTTCAGCAAGCATGTTAGCCACCCTAACTTCTGTTGCAATAGAAGCATGATCTTCACCAGGAAGCCATAAAGCAGCATATCCTTGCATTCTCTTAAATCTAATAAGCATATCTTGAAGTGTATCATCAAAGGCATGCCCTAAGTGAAGTTGACCTGTTATATTTGGTGGTGGCATAACTATAGTATAAGGTTTTTTACGCTTATCAACTACTGGTGTGAAATAGCCTTTCTCTTCCCAATTCTTATAAATTCTGTCTTCAAATTCTTTTGGATCATATGTGGTTGCAATGTTTTTCATTTCTTCTGACATTTCTATTCCTCCGTTTAAAATCTGATGTACAAGGTATTAAATGCTCCTTGTCATAGCGCTATATATAGCTACATTCAAATTACTGTAGCATTTTAAAATTATTTAAGACATATATTAGTAATCATATATCTCAAAGCCTTGCTTTTAAAAAAATCGGCTTAGAATAATTATTTTTTATTCTATTAGTTTTTTTTCTCATTTTTAAGAATACCAATTAGTCCAAGAGGCTTTTCTTCACCATGCATTAATCTAGCTATATTAGATCGATGGGCAATAGTAGCTAATACAAAGTATAAACATGCAAATAAGGAAATCCACCAATAGTCTTTTGTATATACAATCAAATGATAAATTGCCTCTGCTGCAAAAAAGATTAATGCAAACACTGACATCCTATCCATAATTAGCAATAAAATTACCCCTACAATCAATGAAATCAATGTAAAACCTGGATTTACAGCCATGAAAACTCCAATACCTGTGGCAAAGCCTTTTCCACCTTTAAATCTAAGCAATATTGGATAAATGTGTCCTAGTATAACAGCAAAGCCAGCTAAATAACCAGCAAACATTCCAATCTCTGCTCCACCTATTGAAGTAAATATCATTTTGCCCACTAACGAGCAAACAAAACCTTTAAAAAAGTCTAAACATAAAGTCATGACTCCATATTTTAAACCAAATACACGAGTCATATTAGTAGTACCTGGATTTTTACTTCCTAGTTCTCTAATATCTTTGTGAATAAACTTATTTGATATAGCAATAGCTGTACAAAAATTACCAATAAAATAACTAAATACAACTAATAATGATAATTGCCACCAATAATTCATAAACAAAATTCTAACACTCCTTCCTCTATTAATATAATGCCTAAATTGAATCGTTGAATTTTAATTATGAATTTTATATTTTTAATTTTCAACGCTAAAAAGAGCCTTCATCACAAAAGGACGAAGACTCGCGGTACCACCTTTATTTCCACACAAGCAATTATATATGCTCTAATGGACTCTTAATTTAAATAACGATTCAGATAAACCGTCTTTAGCTACTATTATTTCACTAAAGAAGCTCAAAAGCTACCTTCAAAACTTTCAGCATAAGGGTTTTCAGCTACTCCCTCTCTCTAACTAGTTCTCTCCAAATCTATGATTCAAGAAAAGAACTGTACTCCTCAACTCCTATGAGTTAGTTTCCTTTCAATGCCTCCAAATTTCTACTCCTCTTTTTCATTGCTTTTATTATTCAATTTACTTAAAATAATAGCTTATAGTATAAATTTTGTCAATAATAGTTTTTTGTGAACCATTTTCTCTCTTACCAAAATATATTTATCATATACTTAAATATTTTTCAATATCCTCAAAACTTTCTATATCTAAAATATTTCCAATAATTAAAATAAATTCATACACAATTCTTTTATGTTATATATAATCTTACTTTGATTTATCAATTTCAATTTGTTCTTCACCCCACGCATTTAATCCACTCAAAACAGGAATTAACGCTTTACCTCTTTCCGTTAAAGAATATTCAACTTTAGGAGGAATCGTGTTATATTGAGTTCGAACAATAATATTATATTCTTCTAATTCTCGTAAAGACTTTGTGAGCATAGTGGTAGTAATGCCTTTAATTCTTCGTTTTAATTCATTATATCTTGTAATATCATTTTCCGCCAAATACCAAATAATGGGCAATTTCCACTTTTGCCCTAAAATATTAAGTGCATATAAAGTAGGACATTGTACCTCATATATATTATTAGGGGATTTCTGATTACAATCTATATTCTTATTCATAATCACAACTCCTTTAAACTTTACAGTATACTTTTTATACTAACGAAGAAAAAACTACATACTTGTATATTTATATCCTAATGGTATATTGATTATAACAGAAAAATAAAATATTGAAAATAGGAGTGTTACTATGAAGGTTTATGCTATTAACGGAAGTCCAAGAAAAAATAAGAATACAGCTACTTTACTTCAAAGAGTTTTAGATGGGGTAGTACAAGTTGCAAAAGATAAAGAAGTTGAAACTGAAATAATCAATTTATATGACTTAAACTATACTGGATGCAGAAGTTGCTTTGCTTGCAAAAGACTTGAAGGTAAAAGTTATGGAAAATGTGCAGTTAAAGATGATATTCAAGAAATTCTAGAAAGGTTATCTCAAGCTGATGGAATTATTTTTGGTTCTCCAGTATATTGGGATAATATATCAGGTCAATTACACTCATTTTTAGAAAGATTGTTATTTCCCTATTTAGTGTACGATAAGAACCTTTCTACAATTGCACCAAAAAGGATGTCAACAGCTTTCATTTATACAATGGGTTCTCCAGAAGAAATAATGGAAAATTTAAATTATAAATTAACATTCAGTAAATTTGAATCCTTTATAGAACGTATATTTACAAAACCACAAGTAATGTATTGTAATGATACTTACCAATTTGATGATTACTCAAAATATGAATCTACTTTTTTTTCTGAAGAAGCAAAAGCAACACATCGAAAAGTTCAATTTCCTTTCGACAGTCAAAAAGCATTTGAACTAGGTGCGCGTTTAATAAAGTAGTCATTTATATACTACCTATAAGACACAATAAATTAATATTCTCTAACATATCTATCTTATACAAAAAACTTACCATATTCATTTTTATATGGTAAGTCATTTCTAGCAATTCCATACCCAATTTTAGTAAATTTATTGCTCACTTATGATATGGTTCACCATTCATTATCCTAAATTTAATTTAGAAATTAAGCATTTTCTCATGAACATAAACTTCTAATTATAGACATAATAAGAATCAAACCCATCCACTATTAATTAGGCTATCTCCACCATTATACCCCTTATTTTTATCTATGGAATAATTATCTATTACATCAAATAAAAAACTACAAAAAAATGTAGCAGCACACATTTATGCTACTACATTTTATATGATTTAACTCATTCCAGTTATGGTTTTATGTTTTGAAAGCTGAATTATACTATTTTCATTTTTTATAGTTCTTATGGTTAAATTATTTACATCGGTTTGTAAATTATCTACTTTAGTAGTTAAACCAAAAATTAATTCTGTATTTTGTTTATATCCATCAAATAAAGCATCAATTTTAGGTTTAATTTCATTTTCAATAGTCATATCAGTTTTGCGAACTACATTTTCTAAATTATCAAATCTTTCATTTATCTCAGATTTCATATTACTAATGTCAGATTTCATATTACCGATATCTGATTTCATGTAACCAACATCTGATTTTATACCTTGAACTTCTGAATACATTTTAGTTAGTAAATCAAACATTTGATCATTATCTGCCACAAGCATTCACTCCTTTTTCTTTAGTAAATCCTTTGTTAAATTATATATTAAGTGAAAAGACATTATACTTAATTTTGCTAGAATAATTATAACATGGATTTAATCATAAGCGCTAATATAATCTATAATGCAATTCTTACCAAATACAATGATAATTATACGTATGTTTGTTCTTATTATTTTCCAAGTCATCGTGGCATATAACTATTGAATTTTACTACTTATAGCACTTCTTCACAGCTTCAAGTAGTCTTTCTAATGCTTTTTCAAGTATCTTTGTTGGACAAGCTAAATTTATTCTTTCAAAGCCAATTCCTTCTTTTCCAAAGATATATCCTTCATCTAAAAACATTAAAGCTTCCATTCTCATAAACTTTTCAAGGACTTTATGATCCTTTTCAATTGCACTAAAATCAAGCCATTGAAGATATGTCCCCTCTAAGTTTATTACTTTAACCTCTGGTAAATTTGCTTTCATAAATTCTTCAACAAGCTTTTTGTTTTGATGTATAACTTCAATAAGCTCATTAAGCCATTCTTCACATTCATTATAAGCTATTTCACAAGCCTTATATCCAAAAATATTTAACCCTGCATTTCCCATAGTAATCATTTTTTCATGTAATACTTTATCTCTTATTCTTTTATTAGGAATAATTATGTTTGATGCTTGAAGCCCTGCCAAATTAAATGTTTTGCTTGGTGCTGTACAAATTACTGAATTACTTGCAAATTCTTCAGAAATATTTGCAAAAACCATATGTTTATATTCAGGCATAATTAAGTCAAAATGAATTTCATCAGCTACTATAAGCACATTGTTATCTATACATATCTTTCCTATCTTTATCAGTTCTTCTTTACTCCATACACGTCCAACAGGATTATGTGGACTACATAAAATAAATAACTTTGTGCTTTCTAAACTTGCCTTTTCTTCAAAATCTTTAAAATCAATTTCATAATGATCTTCACAAAGTTTTAAAGAACTTTTTACTATCTTTCTATTTCCAGCTTCTATTGCTTTATAAAATGGATAATATACTGGAGTCATAACAAGAACACCATCTTCCTCATTGGTTAGTGCCCTAACAATAGTAAATAGTGCTGGAACAACTCCAGAAAATTCTGTGATCCATTCTTTTTCAATTTTCCAATCATGTCTTCTTTCCATCCAATTACACACTGCTTTATAATAATCTTCTGTGGCTTCAGTATATCCAAAAACACTAGCATCCATATATTTTTTTAAACCTTCAATTATCTCTGGAGGATTCTTAAATTCCATATCAGCAATAGAAAATGGAACTATTTCTTCATTAATATCCTTATTTAACTTTTGCATCAAATTCCATTTGCTTGCTCCAACATTTTTTCTTGATATAAGTGTTTCAAAATCATATTTCATTTTTTCTTCACTCCCTTAACAATAATTTATCATATTATAGTTAATTTTTAAATGCTACTCATGTATTTCCATAGAGTCCTTAGTTTATCGTAATATAAAAGTTAAGATTAAATTATATATATATCCAATTTAATAATCAAACTTATAAATGGAATATATATATATGTATTATTGAGTAATTATAATCGTAACACTACACCAGAAATCAGATACATTTTTCTGGAAGCAGGCATGTGAAATTGAGCTGATGATGGTTATTAGTGGAAGGTTGTTTCATTTTCTGCTTGTCATAAATTTACTTTAGGAACATGCAGAAATGGGTGCAACCTTCCACTTAGAACCTTCCAGCGAAAATTTCACTAGTCCTGTGGAAGACAAATGTATTGGATTTCGGTAATTTTAGCTTAAGTCTAATTCTTACGTTGTGTATCTATATATTATCCAATATTTATATATACTTATTAGTAAAATTTAAGAGCCTGGCTCTAGGATTATGGCATCAATCTTGTTCTATCCCTCGGTATTAAACTTGCTTCTCTCACATTTTCAAAACCTAAAAGTCTAGCTGTTATTCTTTCTAGTCCAATTGCTAAACCTCCATGAGGTGGCATTCCATATTTAAAGTTTGATATATAGCTATCATAATTTTCAGGGTCTAATCCTTTATATTTCATGTTTTCTATTAGCATATCATATTCATGTATTCTCTGTCCTCCAGTGGTAATTTCAATCCCCCTAAATAACAAGTCAAAACTATGTGTTTCTTCAGTACCACAAGGCATTGTATACATAGGTCGTTTTTCCCTTGGATAATGGGTTAAGAAGATAAAGTCACTATTATATTTTTCCTTGGCATATTTACATATTAATTTTTCTCCTTCTGGGTCAATATCTCCATCTAATCCTGTTTTATTATACTTTGTCTTTAATATTCCTATTGCTTCAGAAAACTTAACTCTTGGAATTTTGTCTTCTATAACTGGAACTTCTGCCTTTAAAATATTTAAATATTCTTCTCCTTCTTTCAATACTTTTGTAAGTATATGTTTTAGCAGCCTTTCTTCTAAATCCATTATGTCTTCTTCATCTTCAATAAAGCCTAACTCTAAATCCATACTTATATACTCATTTAAATGTCTATTAGTATTGTGTTCTTCTGCTCTATATACATGGCCTATTTCATACACTCTTTCAAAACCTGCTCCAACCATCATTTGTTTATAAAATTGTGGACTTTGGGCTAAATAGGCTTGTCTTTCAAAATATTCAACCTTAAATAATTCTGTGCCACCCTCTGCTCCTTCTTTTACCAACTTAGGTGTTGATATTTCAGTAAATCCTTCATTATTTAAGTATTCTCTAAAACCATTAGCTATAATATTTTGGATTTTAAAGATTGAATTTACCTTATCATGCCTTATGCTTAACATTCTATTATTTAATTTTGTATCCAAATTAATATCAAGATTCTCTTTATTTAATTCTATTGGCAGTTCTGCCAAAACATTATTAATAATATTCAGCTGTTCCACATCAACTTCAAATCCGTTATATTTATTATTGCTTTCCTTAACCATTCCATAAATACTTATTACGGCTTCCACTTTAATTGTATTTAATTTAAACTCATCATTACTTACTACACATTGAACATAGCCTGTTCTATCCCTCAATATGATGAATGTTATGGATTTTAATTTTCTTATGCGATATACCCATCCCTTAATTACTATTTTTTTATTTATATAATTATCTATTTCATTAATCATTACTCTTTTCATTTCAAATACTCCTTTAAATTTACATATATTTTTTAACAACAAAGCCCCTTGAGCTAGCTAAACTCAAGGGGCAAAAAATTTTCGCGGTACCACCCTTTTTGACTTAAAATATTGCTTAAAAATAAAATAGCAGCATTGTAAACATAAACCGGGCCCAATTTATAAAAATAAAAAAACTCCCACTTCATGTATAGAAGTGAAAGCATTATCTTCACGGTGCCATTCTACTTTGACTAAGCAAATAAACTAAGTCATCTCTAACCTTTTAACGGAGGCTTCCGGCTTATCCTACTAAAATTAACTTTCAAATACTAGGGAAATCCAAATACTCCCTGCATATTAACACCTTCAGATAAACTTCTCCAGGATGTCTTCAATACATACTTTCTCATAGAGCTTACACCATCCTCTACTCGCTTAAGATACTAATAATATATCTACTATTCCTTTCATAGAATTTTATTTTTTTATTTATAATAGATAATACTCTTAATTAAGTTGAATGTCAACATACATATGAAAATTCTAACAATTTATATAAAGTATCCTTATTATAAATCGAGAATAAATTAAGTAGATTATAAAAAGGAGCGATTAAATATGATTACAGGTATTTCTAATCTTAACAATGTTGATACTTCAACTTACGCTACTAAAAACGATGTTTCAAAGAAAGATAAAGTTAACGATGATGCTAGTAATACTTCAGCAAATGAATTAGAAAAAGATACATTTGTAAAATCTTCAGACGATGACTTAACAAATTTAACTTATAAACCAGTTAAAAAGAAACTTTCAGCAGAGGAAATAAAACAATTAAATGATGATCAAGCAGAACAAGAAAAGGCATTCTTAAAAAAATTTATAGAAAACACTATAAATACACAAAATAATTTTAGTAATGGTACAGAAAATAATGGCCTTTCAAAAGAAAGTTCAGATCTTCTTACTAAGATTTTCGGCTCTCTTGACAAGGCTTATCCTAAAGCTGGAACTACTCCTGAAGAAGCACAAAAAGCTATTTCAGATGGAGGCCCATATTCTGTAAAAGCTGTGGCAGATCGTATTATGACTATGGCTACTGCCTTAGCTGGAGATGATAAAGATAAACTTCAGCAAATGAGAAACGCTGTTGAAGAAGGCTTTAAACAAGCTGGAGTTGACTTTAAAAACTCTACAAAAATGGATGATCTTCCTCAAATCTCAAAAGATACTTATACTGAAGTAATGAAGAGATTTGATGCACTTCAAGGAAAATCAGATACTTCAAAGGATGCATCAGCAAATAAACAAGAAGATAACACAATAAAAAATAATTAACTAATCTTCTTGAAGTCTACTTTAAATACGATGCTATTTAAAGTAATGTTTTCTAAAATAATAAACTAATGAGGAGATTTATTATGAAGTTTGACGCAATACATCACATAGCTATTATTACTTCTGATTATGAAGTATCAAAACATTTTTATGTGAACATTTTAGGCTTTGAAATTATAAGAGAAAACTATAGAAAAGGAAGAAACTCTTATAAATTAGATTTAAAAATAGGAACAAGTGAAATTGAACTTTTCTCAATGCCAAATGCACCTAAAAGACCATCTTATCCTGAAGCTTGTGGATTAAGGCATCTTGCTTTTCGAGTTGAAAATATCGAAAAAGTTGTTGAAGAATTGAATATGAATGGCATTATTACAGAACCAATTCATATAGATGAATATACTGGAAAGAAATTTACTTTTTTTTCAGATCCAGATGGTTTACCTTTAGAATTGCATGAATAAAATATAATGTAAAAATTTATAGGGATGATTATTATATAATCATCCCTACTTTATTATTCAATACTTTACATTGCTCTTCCAGGTATTACTGCATCCAGTATTCCTATAGCCAAAGCTGCTAAAAGTGCTCCTATTATTGATACACTCATATTAGGCACAAAGTATTGTGCTATATATAATATTATTGCTGCTATAAAAAATCCTTTTATGCCTTTTCCAAATGGTGATGCATCTACACCCATAAAAGCTTCAACTAAATAATCCAATATGCTTATTACTAAAGCTGCTAGTAAATATGACCACATGCCTGAAATTGTAAAACCTGGTGTAAAAAATGATGCTATTGCTAAGATTACGGCAGTTAATACTAGTCTAATTAACCAGCCACCAATACTTCTTCCACCAACCTTACCTTTTGTTGAATCATCTTTATCATGTACCATAAATAATTACCTCCTAAAAATATATTTCTTATGAGTGTAATTATATTGTGCCCAGTTAATTAAAATATATTAATTTTTTTATTCTTTAAGAATTTATAATGTAATTAAATCTGTGGATAATATATGAAAAGGGCTATTTAAATGATTTGTGTATAAGAAAAGAATAAAAAACAAATCATATTCGCTTGCATAAAATGTTCTTATATGCAGCATAGCTGCCTTTTCTAATGTGTATACCTTTTAAACAGAAAATCTAATTTTGCAAAGTTATGGTTACTATTTCTGGCATATTAAATATTCTTATACCTGGTGAACTATGCCCCATTCCTCTACTAACAATAAGTTTCTTATTATCTATATCATAAATTCCGCTATTATATTTAGGGAAAAATTTTCTTTCTGGAGAAAGCAATCCACCTATAAATGGTATTCTTATCATTCCTCCATGAACATGACCAGCTAAAGTCAAATCAATATTATGTTTTGCATAGAAATCAAAATATAGTGGATTATGAACTAATAAAATATTGTATTCCTTACCTTTACATTTAATTAATTCAGTACTTACAATTTCTTCTATATTGGATGGTCTATTTTTTATTTTATAAAACGAAAGTGGAATATCGAGGCCATATAAATTAATCCAATCCTGTTTTCTAGTTAGCGTAATTTTTTGATTATTTATTACTTTAACATTCAAATTCTTAAGCTTAGTCATAATTATATTTAAGTAATAACAATTTAACCTTTTTTCATGATTTCCTACTATATAATACATCTCATATTTTCCACTCAAGGCCTCAACCAAGCTAAAAAAATTATCAAATTTTTTATCGTATTTATTTACCATATCACCCGTCATAACTATAATATTAGGTTTTTCATTATCTATTTTACCAATAATAGTACTATTATTATCTCCTATATACTTATAATTATGAAAATCCGACAAATGAATAATCTTAAAGTTATTAAATTCTTTTGGAATTTTATTATTAACAATTTTATATTTTGATATTCCTAATAACTTATTATCTAAATACGTATATGTGGTTAGTAATGATAAACCCAACAGTAAAACTATATTTTTTATCATTGATTTGCTCCATTCTCTTGAAATTTATAAAATTTCTCTTTCTAATCTGTAAATAAAATCATTTATCCCCTTCATAACCCAAACAACAATATACTTTTGACTTTCATTAAAATTTCGTAACTTATTTACTATTTTATTGCAAAACCATCTTATATTCTCTGTTACAGCTTTAAGATGTGCCTCTGATTTAGTTTCTTCAATATATATAAATTCATCCCAAAAGACTAAAGGTAAAATTAAAATTTCTACTAAAGCATAACTTTTAATAAAATCCTCGTCTTGTTCATATTTACTTCTATAATAATCCATTATTAAATATTCCCCTGCAAAAGTCATTATATTTTTTTCATCTTTCTTGCATAAAAATAATTCTATTATATCTATAACTTTATCAACAATTGCTCTTTCAGAATTTTCATTTAAATTTGAAATTATATATTTTGAAAAATCATTTATTATATCAAATATTACTGATTCATTTGTTTCCTGCCTTAATTTTCCGTTTTTGTCTAAAAGTATATTTGCTCTATGATAGTCAAATGGATTAACTTGAAAATCTGTCTTTATAAAATGATTTTCTTCTGAAATGGTATTAAATAAACAACTGACATAATCATATTCTGCATTTATACAAACAATTTTAGATTGATTTTTATTAATCTCTTCCCTATAGCTTTCTAAAAAACTATTAGAAAAACCTTGTCCATTAACTGATACACATTTCTTGATTTTAGACGATAAAATTGTTACATATTGTGCTTTATTACCACCTTTAGAATGTCCTGATACAGTTATATTATCATAATTTAAATTATTTATAAATTTTAAAGCTTCAAATTGTTCATTAGTAACAGAAGTATATGCGCCTTCTCCATTATCCTCCCACTCTGCTTCTGTACTGGTGCCTCTAAAAATAACAACAGCATTATTATTTTCATTTACTAAACATGCAAACTTCATACCATTTTTATAAGCAGCTATATTTTTAATTCTATAATTACATAAATTATTATTTTCTCTTATGTAATTTAATATTTTTATCCATTGATATTTAGGCGTTTTTATTATACAATTTCCTATATTTCCCATAAGCTTATCAAAATCTGCATCCTTTAATATATCATAAACAATTTCCTTAATACTCTTATTTTCTTTTGCTTCCCATTCTAAATATATTAAATTATCCAAAAGAATTAATTCTGCATATGACAGTTGTTCCATAGATACCTCCATTATATACCTAGTTATCTGAACTTAAAACTAAATTTTATTCCTGTAACTAATCTATGCTCAATTATTATTTTTGAACTAAAATGATTAATTATTAGCTATTAAAGAATTAATATTATTTTTAAATAATAAAATAACCTGTAGTCTCCAACTCGAAAACCTACAGGCTATAATATAAATTACATAACTATATTTTACTATTAAATAATTTTAAAAAAACATCTTCATTATATATATAATAAGTGCTGATAAAGTTGCAGTAATAGGGATTGTTAATATCCAAGCCCAAACTATAT
Source organism: Clostridium sp. YIM B02555 (assembly GCF_022320955.1). NCBI lineage: Bacteria > Bacillati > Bacillota > Clostridia > Eubacteriales > Clostridiaceae > Clostridium > Clostridium sp. YIM B02555. Next base: position 62,052 of record NZ_JAKJJY010000021.1, read on the forward strand.
TTTGTGCTACTCCCCATTTAACAGACTTAAATCTCTTTGACGCTCCAACACCCATTACAGTAGTTGAAATTATATGTGTTGTACTTACTGGTGCATGGAAAAATGTAGCTAAGAAGATTACCGCTGCTCCACCAGTTTGAGCTGCGAATCCATTAACAGGTGTTAATTTAGCCATCCCACTTCCCATAGTTTTGATAATTTTTTTTCCTCCTGATGCTGTTCCCAATGCCATAGCTAAAGCACAACATGCTATTACCCAAGTAGGAACTGCAAATTCAGTAATAAATTTTCCACTTAGCAAGGCCATGGTAATTAATCCCATTGATTTTTGAGCATCATTACTACCGTGGTTTAATGCCATAAGCGCACCTGCAACCACTTGGAATTTTAAAAATATCTTATTTACTAAACCAGGTTTAAAAGGTCTTAAAATCCAATTTAATAATATCATTAAAAAGTATCCAACTACAAAACCTATAATTGGAGCAATAAATATCCAAATTATTACTTCATGAAATAAATTAGACCAATTTACTACATTAAAACTATTATTATATGCTATTCCTCCACCCATTAATGCTCCAATTAGAGCATGAGAAGAACTGCTTGGTATACCAAAATACCAAGTTATTATATTCCATATTATCGCTGAAATTAAAACTCCTAATATAACCCATTGTTCAATCGAGTTATGGCTTACTATACTTTCACCTACAGTTTTCGCAACTGCTGTTCCACTAAATGCACCAATAAAATTAAATATTGCACATATTATAATTGCTGTTCTTGGTGTAAGAGCTCTAGTTGTAATTGATGTTGCAACTGCTGTGGCTGTGTCATGAAATCCATTAATAAAATCAAATATTAATACCGTTATTACTATTAATACCGTTATAGTCATAGCACTAAGCATTCTTAATTACAACTCCCTCTATGATATTTGCAATTTTTTCACACTTATCAATAGTGTTTTCCATTATTTGATAAATTTCTTTCCATTTAATAATTTCTATTGGATCTTTTTCATTTCTAAATAATTCGCACACAGTTTGCCTAAATAAACGGTCCGCTCCACTTTCAATTTGGTTTATCACCTTTATCTTCTCAGCAATTTGATTTTTACCGCCCATTAAGTGAAGTTCATCCATTAATTCTACTAAATGACCAGTACATTTAATTAACATATCAGCTAATAATTTTGATGCTTCTGTACTTTGCTTAACATTAAACATTACAAATCTATGTACTGCTGAATTGATTAAATCTAAAACATCATCTAATCTTTTAATTAAAACATAGATATCCTCTCTATCAAATGGAGTAATAAAAGAATCGTTTAATTCTTTAACTATAATACCTACTATTCTATCACCTTGATGTTCTAATTCTTCTATTCTACTTACATCAAGATCAATATTATCTAGTGAATCTAAGGTCCTTCTTAAAAGTTTTGCACCTTCATCAACGATTTGTGCAGCTTCATTAAACAGTTTATAAAATTTGTCTTCTTTTGGATTTAAATTGAACATATTATCACATCTCCCTATAAGTATAAAAATTTAATATATTGCCAAATGTCATAATCCTGTTCTAGTATATTCTATTTTAATATAAATTTAAACTATTTTTAAAAAACTTAACCTAAATTTAATATAAATATGCTTGAATTTTCTCATATATTAATTTTATTAGTAATTTTTGTAATCAAAAACAGATTTAATTTACTTTAATTTATCACTTTAGCAATAATTTCTCAGAAATCTTAACAGAAAATTTGCAAACTAAAAGTTGCAAAAATAATGTAAGAACATATATTACTTTCCATTATTCTATGCAACTTTTAATTTAAATTAATTATTATTCATTATTCTTTTTTGCTCTTGGGAAGTATGTTGTATGCAATAATTCATGAGCCTTATTACTTAGTGGATGTCCTAAATATTTTTCATATATTGCAAGAACTTCTGGATTTTCATTAGATCTTCTAAGAGTCTTAGCTCTATCTATATTATTTAAACCTTCAGCTCTTTTTTGTAAAACTTCGTCTTTATTCTTTCTTATTTTAGGTTGACCACCGCCACCAATACAGCCTCCTACACACGCCATTATTTCTATAGCATGAAAGAATTCTTCACCAGATCTTACTTTATCCAACATCTTAGCTGCTTCTCTAAGTCCATGAGCAACACCGATTCTCAATTTAATATCTTTGACTTCTATTTCACAAACTCTAAATCCATCCCAGCCTCTAAGACCTTCAAATTCGATGTTGTCAACTCTTTCTCCAGTCATATTTTCCATGGCTGTTCTTACAGCTGCTTCAATAACTCCACCTGTTCTACCAAAAATGATACCAGCACCAGTATATTCACCCATTACTGTATCTATTTCTTCATCTTCAAGAGTTCTTAAATCTATTCCTGAATCTTGGAAAATCTTAATAAGTTCTCTTGTTGTTATAACATAGTTAACATCTGAATCTAGATTTACAGAAAATTCTGGTCTTGATGCTTCATATTTTTTAGCAATACAAGGCATAATTGCAACTGACGATATTTCTTCTCTCTTTAATCCTTTTTCTTTTGCCCAGATTTCTTTAGCAACAATACCAAACATCTCCATAGGAGATTTTGCTGAAGAAGGAACTTCTAACATATCACCATAATTTTGTTCTATAAATTTAATCCATGAAGGACAGCATGAAGTAAGTATTGGAAGTTTTACATTTTCATCTCCTGCAAGATGCTTTTCAAGTCTTTCTTGAAGTTCAGCTGCTTCTTCCATTATTGTCAAATCAGCTCCCCAAGAAGTATCAAATACATAGTCTACTCCTAACTTTCTAAGTCCTGCTGCTAATTTCTTTTCAACATTTTCTCCTGGTTCAAAGCCAAAAGCTTCACCTATAGCTACACGAACAGCTGGAGCCATTTGAGTAATTACAACCTTATTAGGTGTTGCTAAGTTTCTAAGGAATAAAAGAGTATTATCTCCCGTAAATATTGCATCTACTGGACATGCTGATACACAGGCACCACAATGAGTACATCTATTATCGTCTATTACATGTTGTTTTTTCAATTCTCCATCTATACAATCCACTGGACATGCTCTTTTACAAGCTCCACATCCAATACATTTCTTTGTAATTTTTAGTTTAATTAAATGACTACACTGAGAAGTTGGACATTTCTTTTCTTCAATGTGTTCCTCAATTTCTTCGTAAAATTTATCTATAATTTCTTCCATTATATTATGCTTTTGATTCATTTTAGTCTTAACAGTTATTGCAAGATTTCTTAATGTATAAAGTTCACGCATATTAGATACGCCTTTACTTATTCTATTTAAGACATTATACATTTCTGTTATATCTTCTTTTACTATTTCATAATTTTTATAAGAACCATCCTTGATTTTTGCTAATAAGTATCTTATATAGAATTTTTCAAATTGGATTATACAATCCTCTTGTGATAAAACAATAATTGTCTTTGCTATATTTTCATAAAACAAATTAAAATCAAATTCTTTATTTAAACTATCTTCAGTTAAAAAACCACCAAAAGGTAATCCAATTTGTGCTGCTTTAAAACCACTTTTATTTATTAGTCCACCACATAATTCTATTATATCATTAAGAGTTGCCCCTTCTGGAACTTCTATTATCCCCGGTTTATTAACCTTACCGCAGATTGCTATTTTTCTGCCATCCTTTAATTGTTTTAACTCTTCCTCACTAAAAACTGAGAATACTGATCCTAATGAACTTTGAATAAATGATGTATTGTTGTTCACCATAATTTCACTCCTTATTTTCATGTAATGGTTATATTAAATTTAGTTACTAACAAATACATTTTTTCCCACAAAAATTTAAATTTGTTATTTTGAAAACTAAAATTTATTTACATTTTTAAGTATATCATATTTTAATTAAAAAATCCTTTGACAGAATATTATTATTATTATCAAAAAAAGACTTTAAATTGATAATCTTTATATATCCTTACTTACCTTTTCTTTAAACTCTTCAACTCCAACTCTATCAATAAAAAATCCTAATTTTTCTCCATCTTCTGCAAATTCCATGTAATATTCAAAAATATTATCTACTAACTTAAGTGCTTGTTCTTCTGATATATCTTGTGCAATAATATCTGCCATCCTTGGATTATACCCTCCAGAACCCCCAGCAGAAACAATAAATCCCGTCTTATCTGCTGCAATTACACCTACATCTTTACTATATACACTACCACAAGCATTTCTACAGCCTGCAACCCCAATTTTAGTTCTACACGGAGTCTCCATCCACTGATACTTTTTTGAAAGTTTCATACCTATTCCAATTGTATTAAATTTTGACCTCTTACAATAACCTGCTGGACACATTTCTACATTCTTAACTGAATTTTGCGTTCTTACAGCAGGTTCCATTCCTAGTTCATTCCATATAGCTTCCAAGTCTTCCTGCTTAAGGTTAGTTATTAATATTCTTTGACCAGATGTAATTTTAAGTACCCCTTTATATTTTTTAGCTACATCTAAGATTTTTTGCATATTATCTATAGTTATAAATCCCCCTGGAATATGTGGGGTTATTGCGAAAGTTCTCTTTCCATTTATAACTTTTTGAAGATTTCCATAACTCATATTATCCCTCCGTTCTAGTTTGCAGTTTACAATTTTACAGTTTACAATGAATGTTTAAACATCCACAGGTGAAAGTTCATGTTTCCAAATATAAAAGCTCTAAGGAGAAAGTTCGTATAACCAAATATAAAAGCTCCAGAGGAGAAACTTCATGTTTCCAAATATAAAATTTGGACATTCACTTTTTGGACACTTACTTTTGCTCCAGGATTTCTATTTAATTAATGTAGAACTTTTATCAGAACTTATGCATTATAATTATATTACATAACAAAATAGCAATACGTATCATATGTTACAATACAAAAGCCCATAAAAAGAATACAATGATACTATTTCAATAAATTTTAATCAATCTTCGTACCACAGTAAGGGCAAAATTTAAAATTACCATCTACTTCATTTTTACAATTTCTACATATAGTCTTTCCATATACATTAGAACCATATTGCTTTTGATCCAAATCATATAAATCCCAATATGTTATGTTTATATTCTCACCACGCTCAATTGCTTTACCTTTTTCTTTTTTAATACCATATACTTCGTTACAATTTTCACATACTAAATAATATTTTTCATTCCACTTAAAAATAGGTATAAAGAAGAAATGAAAAAAATCATAGCTTTTTATTAAGTGACCTTTGACTGTTGATTTACATCTATTACAATTGATATTATCTATAATAGTAATTTCCTTTTCTTTACTTTCTATTCCAAATATTCCTATAAAAAACATACACTCATTTCCTTTAATATTTTTTTGTTGACTTCTAAAGCATTATTGCCATGACAATATTATAACATAGAAATACTTCTATTGTTTACTATGTTCTCAATATGTTGTTGTTAAATAAGAGTATTAAAGAAAAAACAAGCCAGTATTTCTACCAATGTCATCTTAACTTAATGACATTGGTATGTCTACTAACTTGTTTCTCTACAAAATAAAATTTGATTTTATTAATTTATAAGGCTTCACCAAGATAAGCCTTTTTAATTTCATCATTTGCAAGTAATTCTTGTCCTGAACCACTTAATGTAATTCTTCCAGTCTCCATAATATAACCTACATCAGCTATTTTAAGAGCCGCATTAGCATTTTGTTCTATCAAAAGAACTGTCATACCTTCTTCATTAATCTTTTTAATTATTCCAAATAATTCTTTAACTATTATAGGCGCTAGACCTAAAGAAGGTTCATCCATCATTATAAGCTTAGGTCTTGACATTAAAGCTCTACCTATAGCTAACATCTGCTGTTCTCCACCTGAAAGTGTCCCAGCTAATTGCCAAGTTCTTTCCTTAAGTCTAGGAAATAATGAATATACTTTTTCTAAATCTTCTGCGATACCTTTAGCATCATTTCTTGAGTATGCACCTATTTTTAAATTTTCTAAAACTGTAAGGTCAGAAAAAACCCTTCTACCTTCTGGTACTAAAGCAATTCCTTTTTTAACCATTAATTCAGTATTAAGCTTAGTTAAATCAGTTCCTTCATAATCTATACTTCCACTTTTAGGTTTAACAAGACCTACTATGGATTTCAAGGTAGTACTTTTCCCAGCTCCATTTGCTCCAACCAAAGTAACAATTTTACCACTAGGTACTTCCATGCTTATGCCTTTTAAGGCTTCTATTCCTCCATAAGCAACTACTAAATTATCAATTTTAATCATCTTCAGATACCCCCAAATATGCGTCTATAACCTTCTTATTGTTTTGTATTTCAGAAGGTGTACCTTCAGCTATAGTAATACCATATTCAAAAACTTGTATTCTATCAGATAAACTCATAACCATACTCATATGATGTTCAATCATAAATATTGATAACTTGAACTTATCTTTTATTTCTTTAATAAAAGCAGTAAGCTCATCTGTTTCTGTAGGATTCATTCCTGCTGCTGGTTCATCAAGCAAAAGAAGTTTAGGATTAGTTGCAAGTGCTCGAGCTATTTCAAGCTTTCTTTGCTTACCATATGGAAGCGAACTAGCTTTTTCATCTTTTAAGTCTTCAAGACCTAATTCTCTCAAAAGGTCTAGAGATTTTTTAACCATTTCCTTTTCTTCTTTTCTGTATTTAGGAAGTTTTAACATAGCTTCAAAACAATTTGATTTTATATGTACGTGATTAGCAATTAATACATTGTCAAGCACACTTAAATCTTTAAATAATCTTATATTTTGAAAGGTTCTTGCTATACCAGTTTGAGTTATTTTATCTTGTCTCATCCCTGTAATATTAGTACCATTAAAAGTAATTTGTCCTTTTGTAGGAGTATAAACATTAGTAATCATATTAAAAGCTGTAGTCTTTCCAGCCCCATTTGGTCCAATTAATGAAATTATTTCACCTTCATTAATTTGAAGATTAAAATCACTTACAGCTGTAAGTCCTCCAAACTGCATTGTTGCATTTTGAACATTTAATAATGCCATTATTTATCTCCCCCTTCTTCTAGAGGTTTATTGTTTGTATATTTAAATATTGATTTCCATGAAAATTCTTTTGTTCCCATAATTCCATGTCTAAAGAACAATACTATTACCATAAGTAATATCGAGAATATAACCATTCTTAAACCTGGTATACCTGTAAAACTGAAAATTCCTAAATCAAACACTTTTTCCATGTCCAAAAATCTTAAGACTTCTCCAAGAATTGTTACAATGAAGGCTGAAATTACTGTACCAGTAACACTTCCCATACCACCAATTACTATAATAAGAAGTATATTAAAAGTAAGACTGAATTTGAACATATTAGGATCTATTGTTCCCATTAAGTTACCAAGTAAACCTCCGCCTACTCCTGCAAAAAACGCTCCAACAGCAAATCCAATAACCTTATGTTTAAATAAACTTATTCCCATGCTTTCAGCAGCTATTTCATCTTCTCTAATTGCCTTTAAAGCTCTACCATAGGAACTATTTATAAGTGACAATAAAATTATTATGGTTGCAATAGTAATTCCAAAACTCCAGTATAAATTTGTCATGTGAGGAATACCTCTAAGACCTAAAGCACCATTAGTTAAGCTTTGTGCATTAGTAATTACTATTCTAATAATTTCTGCAAACCCTAAAGTAACAATAGCTAGGTAATCTCCTTTAAGTCTTAAAGCTGGAGCACCAATTAAGATTGCTATTAGGGCTGATAAAAGTCCTGCTATAATTAACGCTATTATAAATGGCACTGAAATATGATTAAATGGTGCCATTAATGGTTCCATAAAGAAATTTTGATTTTTTACTTTTTCAGACATAGTTAATAATGCAGTTGTATATGCACCTATTGCAATAAACCCAGCATGTCCTAATGAAAAAAGTCCTGTAAATCCATTTATTAAATTCAAACTAAGTCCAAGCACTGTATATATAGCACATAAATTCAAAATTCTAATTTTATATGAGTCTAAGCCATTATTTGCAACAAACAAGAGTAAAAATACAATTGCAATAAGAGCTATATTTAAAAATTTATTTTTATTGTTCATTTTTACACCTTCTCTGTTAGATTTTTGCCCATAATTCCAGTAGGCTTAAATAATAATATTATAATTAATAAAACGAAAGCTAATGCATCTCTATATCCAGTTAATGCTGGAAAGAATCCAACTAACATGATTTCTGTTAGTCCAAGAATAAATCCACCAATAACTGCACCTTTAATATCTCCAATACCACCTATTACAGCAGCTATAAAGCATTTTAATCCTGGCATCATCCCCATAAGAGCAACTATCTGGGGATATTTCACACACCACATCATTGATCCTACAGCTGCAAGTCCTGAACCTATTGCAAAAGTAAAAGATATTATTCTATTCACGTTTATACCCATAAGTCTTGCAGTTTCTACATCCTTAGATGCAGCTCTCATAGCCATACCAACATTTGTATTATTAACAAGATGTAATAAAATGAATAATAAAATTATAGTAACTATTGGAATGATAAAAGTAAGATTTTGAATCGAAACCCCACCTATAACCATAACGTTAGTAAATAATTTTATATCAGGGAATGCCTTAGGTCTTCCCCCAAATAAAACAACCGCTAAATTTTCAAGTAAGAAAGACACACCAATTGCAGAAATCAAAACTGAAATCTTAGGTGCATTTCTAAGTGGTCTGTACGCTGCAAACTCAATTCCCATTCCAAGTACTGCTGTAATTACAATAGCTATTATAAAAGCAAAGTACCAAGGTAGTCCAAACGTTGCTATTCCAAAGAATGCGAAGTATGCCCCCATCATAAATATATCTCCATGAGCAAAGTTTATAAGCTTTAGTATTCCATAAACCATTGTATAACCAATAGCTATTAAGGCATATAAGCTTCCCAGTGAAATCCCATTTGCCAAGTTTTGCATGAATGTTGTAAAATCCATTAATGTCATATTTTCACCCCTATTTTATTCTGGTTTTATTGTGTCTAGATATGTAAACTTACCATCTTTAACAACCTTTAAAACCGCATCTTTTACTGCATTATTATTTTCATCTATCGTTATAACTCCAGCTGCTCCAGGGAAATTCTTAGTTTTTGCAATTTCATCTCTAATTTTCACTGGATCAGTTGAATTTGCTCTCTTAATTGCATCTAAAATTACCAAATAAGCATCATATGATAGTGCAGTTACTGCTGCTGGTTCTTTATTATATTCTTTTCTATATGCATCTAAAAATGTCTTAGATTCAGTAGTAATAGGTGTCTCACTAGCAAAGAAAGTTGAAAATACTGTACCTTCGACATCCTCTTTACCTATATCTAAGAATTCTGGTGTTTCCCATGTATCACCACCAATTATAGGTGTTTTAATACCAAGTTGTCTCGCTTGTTTTATTATCATTGCACCTTCAGTAAAGTTCCCTGGCGCAAATATAACATCTGGATTACTGCTTTTTATATTTGTAAGCTGAGCTGTAAAATCCTGATCACCAGTATTATAATTTGCTTTAGCTACAACTGCATTTTCATCACCAGTTAATTTCTTAAATTCATCAGTAAAAAATTTACAAATACCAACTGAATAATCACTTGAAACCTCTTGAAGAAGTGCCACTTTTTTAGCTTTTAAATTATTTGCTGCATATTTTGCCATAACAGTCCCTTGAAAAGGATCTATAAAGCAAACTCTAAAGTAATAATCATTACCTGCAGTTACTAATGGATTTGTACAGGATGCTCCAACTGCAGGAACCTTAGCTTCCTGCACTATATCTCCCGCTGCCATTGAATTACCGCTTCCCCAACTTCCAATAATAGCGTTAACATGTTCCTGCTCAATAAGATTTGCTGCTGCACTTGCTGCTTCTACCTTGTCTGACTTGTTATCAGCAAAAACCAACTCTACTTTTTTCCCAAGTACAGTTGGATATAGTTTATTAGCAAGCTTTGCTCCTTCTACCTCCAATTCTCCTCCAGCTGCATTAGCACCTGTCATTGGTTCGAACACTCCGATTTTAATTACGTCGCTGTCCACATTTGCTTTTGTATCAGATTTTGAACTACACCCAGCTAAACTAAACGAAGCTGTCATTGCTAGCACCAAAAGCAAAGAAATTTTCCTTTTCATAAAATAATAGCCCCCCCTTATGTAAATTAACTTCTAGTGGTCACAAAAACATCATTCTTAAAATATATTTAAGGTTATAATATTTTTATGAATCTGATATTATCTTTAAAATTGTATATAGAATAAAAATACTATATAAATATTAATAATTTATCAAAATTATCTTTTAATTTTTAACAGATAATACACATAATTTATACTATATCATATAATCTGTTATGTCAACTTTTGTCACTGAAATTTATTTAAATTTTGATGAGAAATAGCACGGTATATGCATATATAAGTAGCATTTACTTAAAATTCAAAAAACCTAACAAAAAGGAGAAGTATTTCTCACTTCTCCTTTAAAATCTTTTACATCAATACAATATTCATTAGTTTATTTACTGCAACGTTTATGACATTTTATGCAACATCTATTCTTTTTTAAAAATTGTATGAATTGCTTTATTCCTATTTTTTTACCAACTTTGCATCCTTTTTTAAATCCTTTTTCAAAGCCTTCCTTATAAACCTTCTCTAAAACCTCAGTAATGCAATTGTTCTTCTGATCATAATTGTTCTTTTGATCATACTCGGAATTCTTATCCTCGTAACTATTATCCATTTCTTCACAATCACATTTTAGTTCATCAAGGCCATAGTCCATTTCATCATAACTACTATCTATTTCTTCCATAAATTCATATTCATTTTTAAAACAATCAAATTCATTTTTATCATATTTGCTATCCATTCTATTATCTCCTTCGTAATCACAAAAATTATATATTACTTTTTTTGTAAACACATAGCTTTATATAAATAGGAGTTACCAAATAATATATCCTCAATTATATACTATGCTACTTATTAATTTTTGGTATTACTAATAACAAAAAGATAATTATATATACAATGGTTAATTCTCAATGATCACTGAAATAATAAAGTGTCAATGAATGTTGATTTCCTTTGGAAATCTTTATGTCTTAAAAAATTCATTTACAAAACAAATATGTTCACCAAATAAACTATTTTGAAAATTAAAATCCTGCTGATTCTGCCTTTACTCCAGATTCTTTCAACTCTTTTATTGCATCCTTAAACATTGCATTGTCTGGTGCAATTTTTGCTGCTTGTTCATAGCAATATAAAACTTTATTTAAATCTTCTAAATGATAATAGCAAGCTGCAAGCCTATTAATCAATTCGCTATTAAGTCTATTAATTTTAAGTGACATTTTATAATATCTTACTGCTGACTTATAATTCATGCTGTACTTATCATGCTCTGTGAACTCAACTATATTTTCTCTCTTTAAATATATATTTCCTATGCATTCATATACAGCACAAATCAACAATAAATTCTTTTCTTTTTCTTCATCACTAATATTTTTTTCACCAGTCCTTAAATGCATCAAAGCATTTTCCGCATCATCTAATTCTGCATAGGAAAGACCTAAATAAATATGCGCTAACGAGTCATCAGAATCATCAGAATTATCGCAATACTTTTCAAAAGCATCTATTGCTTCTTTAGTTTTAGCTAATTTTCTTAATACTAATCCTTTAATATAGTAACTATAATAATTTTCTTCATAAAATTCAACTGCACTTTCTGTAAAATACAAAGCTTTTTCAAGTTTTCCTTTTTCATAATCACTCATTGCAAGGTTATTTAACACCAAAGATAATTGCTTTTCATCTTTTATTGTTCCACCCTTTACATTTATTCTGTTTTCCTCTAAAAATAAGTTTATTTTATCTTGTATATTTTTATTTTCTTCCATTATAATATCCTCACTTTTTTATAATTTGTTATTTATCCTTAATATTATTTTATATAATTAACTTTATAACTTTTATTATTACAATTTATCCTTACTATATTTTATCAATTAATATTTATTTTTAAAATAATTTTTTTCAATTATAGTATCAGCTATATCAAAGGTCTCTTTTAAATGATTAAGTTCTTTTTCATCTTTTGGAATTCCCATTATCTGCCCATCATTTAAAATTGTTGCATCTCTTTCTGTATTTACTAATACTCTTCCCATAGAACTATCTTCAAACGCTTTTCTATCATATCCAAGCATATATAATATTGTTGGCAAGAAATCAGATTGCCCACCAGCTTTAGAAATCACTTCTGGCTGAGATCCTTTTGAATAAATTATATATGGAATTTTTTTATGATTATCTTTCCACCAATCCCCTTCTAACGGAGAATTTTTTATATCATCTTCATAAAATTTATGAACTCCACAATGATCTCCATAAATCATAATAACCGTATTATCTAGCTGATTATTTTTATCTAATTCAGCTATAAATTTTCCAATAGCTTCATCTGTATATCTTACACTTTGAAAATAAGCACCCAACATATTTTCATCAAGTTCTTTTGGCAAATTTAAATATTTCTTATTATCAGGCATTTCAAATGGCCCATGACTTGTTAATGTAGTCATAAAAGCATAGAATGGTTCTTTTTGATTTTTCAATTTTTGAGATATTTGTCTCAAATATGATTCATCTGATAATCCCAATCCTATTTTCTCATCAACATTATATTGTCCAATATCCCATATTTCATCAGCCTTAAAAGATTTATGTAATTCAGCCCAATTCCAATTTCCTGGCACTTCTGCATGAGTTGAAATTGTCTTATAGCCTTCATTCTCTAAATTTTTTTGTAATGAATTAAAAGTAGTCCAAGGATAAGAGAAAACTGTTTTCCCTTCTCTAATTGGAAATATTGATGAATTAACCAACAAATCACAATCTGAACTTGTGCCTGAATTATTTTGTTCATAAATATTATTAAAATAAATACTACTTCCTAAAAGTTTATTTAAATTAGGTGTTATTTCTTGTCCATAAACTTTTTGATTTATAACAAAGTTTTCCATGGATTCTACTTGAATTGCAATTAAATTCTTTCCTTTGAAGATACCTTTATATTGATTATCAGGAAGATTCTCTTTATTATTTTCCATCCAATTTTTAATTTTATCCTCATCTTCGTTCGAAAGTTTCTTATTTTTATCTTGATAAAAATTAATGTCAAAACCATGATATCCTAAAGGGCTCATATCACTAAAAGTTTGAAATGGTGCCCAAGACTGACTAAATAAATTTCTTGATGGATCTATTCTTTTAATATCAATGAAATAATGACCTAATCCAACTACAACAGCACTTATTAAAAATACTGAAAAACCTTTAATTATTCTAAATTGTAATTTGGAATTTCTGTCGCTAGCTTTTATTTTAGCAAATTTGCATATCAAAAATAATATAACAAAATCAATAATGAATGATAAATCTACTAATCTAAAATTTAATAAGTTTTTACCTATTGGATTAAATATCTCGCTATGCGTCATATATCTAACAGATAAAAAAGTTCCATTTGCACGATAATACCAAATATCTGCCACAAATAGAATAGTCACCAATAAATCAATTATAGCAGCAGTTCTTAATCTTCCTTTTTCTTTAAATAGAAGTATAGGACTACAAATAAGAACAATTATTGCTATATGCGCCCATTTTACAGGCGTTCCAAAATAAATATCCCCTAAATTAATGCTTGATGAATCTTGCGTTCTAAGCATAGATAATAATATGATGGATTTATACTGAAGCACAACCACCATAAATAAAAATAGCCAATTGTTTATAAATATACTTTTTAACCTTTGTTTCATTTTTCTACTCTCCACTATTCTGTCTTTAATCCTAATATATTGTAACTCAAACTTTAATTTTAACCAAGAGATTTTTAATTATTATTTAATTTTTTTCCAATATTCTTTTCAAAAACATAGCAATAATAACTTTTCACATATAAAAATGTCATAAAATTCATTCGATAACGAATTTTATGACAAATACTCAATCTTATACCATTAACAACTCAAAACCACTTATCTCTCTTAATAAGTAACACTGCAGCTATAACCATTGTTGGAATAAATATCATTCCAAATACTATCCAAAAAGCAAACTCATAATCATGCATTGGAATTCCTTGAACATTCATAGAGAAAAGACCACTTACAAGTGTCATAGGTAATATAGCTACTTGAATAATAGTGAAGGTACGCATAAGACCATTCATAGTATGATTAGTAAGCGTTGCAAAGGTATTATCAGCAGACTCAATTACTTCTTTATAATTTTCAAGCATATCCCATATTTTTTCGATTCTATCTGTAATATCATCGAAATATATATCCATATCTCTAGGAAGATATTTAGTAATTACTTTTTCTAAAGTTAATATAACAGGTCTTAATGGCTTAATAACACTTCTATAATTTATTATCTGCATTTTTGTTCTTGAAATTAACTCAAGCATCGCCTTAGAACGAGTAGCAAATACTTCCCTATTAATTTCGTTAACCATATTTCCAATCTTATCAAGCATAGGGAAACAATAATCAAATAAAGCTTTAATTATTTCATATAGTAATAATGCTGAACCTTCTTCCATATACTCTTTTCTTGCATTCTCATTGCACTCACATTTTTTTGCCAATTGAACCAAAGGTTTTAATTCGCCTTCATGCAAAGTAACTAAATAATTCTGTCCTATAAATATATCTATTTCTTCTGAATCAAGCCTAACGAGTTCCTTTCTATATCTTGGAAGATGAAGAACTATAAAACTATAATCCTCATAGGAATCAACCTTAGATCTTTGATGTTCTGTCATACAGTCTTCTAATAGAAGTTCATGGAAATCATACATATCCTCAAGCATTTTGATTTCTTTATTAGTTGGCCTTATAATATCAATCCATTTTAGACCATTATACTCAATTATTCGCACTTCTGTGCCCAACTTTCTTAGTATAATTGGTTGTTTTTTATCATTCTTAAATGGTAATGTAAACATGATAATCCTCCTCCATCTTTGGGGAGGATACGTTTATATAAAATGAGCAGCATAAACTAATCCTCCCTTTCTTATATTCAGTTGTTCATAATACTCCTGGGCCGAATAGTCATCCACTCAAATTCACCACCTTATAAAATTCAATTTATTTTATGAAAAGTTTTACTCGACTCGTAAATTATAATAATTTTCATAATAATATGCAAGTAAAACTTTGTTAAATTACCAATAACTTTTTAATTTAAACTAAAACTCAGTATATCCTCTTTCTATTTTGCATAATCTAAGCAGGAAAGGTAGGTTTTTAGCTTATGAAAAAATATATTATCATTTTCTTATTTTTTTTCTTATTGTTAAATAATCTGTTTATAACTCCATCCTTTGCACAAGTAATTAATCTAAAGGAAGGTTTATATAAAGCTAGTGACTTAAATTTACCGACTAATAAACTTCATACTATACAAAACAATTCCCCAAGTGAATATGTTTTTTTTATGATTTTTGACTCAAACCAAATTGCTCAACAGCTGATGCAATTAAATCCTCAATCTGAAAAATATACTCTGACACCATTAGATACAGGTTATCAAATGTTGATTGTTACTAATGGAGAAGTCACTATTGATTAGGTATATAATAATATATTTTTAGTTTTGATTTATATATATTTCTTATTATAAAGTCTATTTATTGAAAGGAGTTATATATGCTAAAGAAAGTTTCATTATTCATTTGCTTTTTTACTCTTTCCTCTATTTTACTTAGCTCGCCTACAATGGCTAGTTCACAAACTCTAAAAAAAGGTTTTTATAAAGCTGGTGATTTAAATCTATCCCCAGATACAATCTACACTATACAAAATAATTCCTTCAGTGAACGAATTTACATACTTATTTTTGATAGCAAAGCTACTCCACTTCAAGGTGTGCGTTTAAAGCCACAATCTCCTAAATTTAATTTAATTCCTCTACAACCAGGCTATAAACTTGTGCTAATAGGAGAAGGTGAACTTGAAATTTCTGACTAATATAATTAATTAGGGAGTTCATTTAAAGATTTAAATTCGTATCCTCTACTCTTCCACTCTTTAATCAAACTATCTAAAATCTCTGTATTAGTTTTAGACACTGCATGAAGTAGGCAGATCATCCCATTTCGAGTATTTTTTAATATTGTTGCCTTAGCTGACTCAGGACTTGGCTGATTATCTACATCGTAGTCTTGATAAGCAAAGGCGAAAAATATGGATTTATAACCTAGTTTCTGAGTATAGTATAGTGACAATTCACTAAAAGTACCTTCTGGAGGTCTAAAATATTTAGACATTTTACATCCAGGTATACTATTAACAGCTTGTTCTACTCCTGTTAATTCAGCATTAAAAGCACTTTCTGATTTAAAGGAAGGCATCGATTTATGCTGCACTGAATGATTACCTATTATATGCCCTTCATTAATCATCCTTTTTATCAAAACTGAATCTTGAACTCCATTAAAGCTTCCAGTAACATATGGCTTGGTCACAAAGAAGGTTGCATGGACATTATTTGTTTTTAAAACATCTAGAATTCTTGAAGTATAACCATTTTCATATCCTTCATCAAAGGTTAAATAGATTATTTTTTTAGAAGTATCTCCAAAGGCATAACCTTTATATTTTTCTAAAAGACTAGCGTTATCTCTTGGAGAATAAAGCCAAGACCAAGGTATTGCCTTAGTACTTAAGCTTGATGTATCTGCTACAATTTTAGGAGTTATTGATTTTTCTTCAGATAAAGCTTCAGAATTTTGTGATTCTGCTAGTTTTTTATTATCTGATTTATCAGCGCCATTAACATTCCCTGCTTCAACTTTCTTTTCTTTACCAGAGTTCGCTTCTATATCATCATCTGATTTTGCTTCTTGCTTGTCTTCAGATGAAACTATTTTTTTATCTGCCTCATTTTTTTCTGAATTTCCATTGGACATTTGGCAGCCTGATAATAGCATTAATGATAATGACATAGTTATGATCAAATTTCTCTTAATCAATTTTATCCCTCCTAACACTATAATGTATGTTAATATTTAACAAAGTGCTAGTACTTTATTAAATTTGAAAAACTTGTATTATTTATACTAATTTTATCACTTCCATAGTAAAATTACGATATACTTTAGTAATAAATACTCTAAAAAAGAAGAATCCTTAATTTAAGTAAAGATTCTTCCTTTATATTATTTTTAAACTCTAATATTAATTTTTCCCCAATATAAAATATTTTCCTTCCTTTAAATTATCTAATTTTATATAAACAAAAAATTAATTATAAATATTAAAATTATCTTTAATATTAAAATTATAGCCATTGCATAACCATCCCCTAAAGCAATTACATCTTTTATTACACTTTACCCTACAATCTTTATTATTTTTTTAAGTATTTTAAATAAAATAAAACTAATTACAGCTATACTTACTATATCAATAGATAAAACCTTAATTAAATCCGAAGCTATTAATGGTGCATATTCACCAGATTTGTATATAATTCTAGAAACCCTATCTTCTGTAAATATAATGTTTAAAACTGAAGCTGCCCCTACTGATAAATATATACTAATAATAGTTTCGTTTACTTTGCTAGAAAATATCTTTCCAGATGTTTCTAGTTTTGATCTTTTTTCAAAAAAGTTAAATGCAAAGAAGGTGATTCCTATAATAATAAGCATTACTATACTTCCTTTTAATATAAGACCGAATTGTTCATTATCAAAATTTCCTTGTCCAAATAACAAATTATAATGTCTTACACCATCCTTATCTATCTTTCTAAATATAAAATTATTTATAGTTCTTTCAAACTGACCAAAATATGATATCACCATAAATAACTTAGCTATCCCCCCTATTGTTGCTATTCCTAAACCTATCATACCAATGTAAGCCATTATAGAATTAGAAAACAATAAGTCAATTGTAAGCATTAGCAGTATTCCTAAGACACCAAAAAGAAATAATCTTAATACCTCTATTAATATTATCTGAGGAATATAATTTATAATATACATGAGTTCATGATATTTAATATACACAGTTGCTACAATATATAAATACATTATTATAAATAGTAATAATGTTATAAATAAGCATATTAATTCATTAAGCTTAATTTGTTTCTTAGTATATGGTCCACTGCATAAAAACATAATGTTATTTCTTTTGCTAACTCCATTAGCAAAAATATATATAGCTAAAAAGATTATTCCAAGTATAAAATAATCACCTAAGTTTACTGCATAAAATGAGCTTGAATCAGCTCTAGCAATTTCATATTTCACCCTATCAACATTGGATACTAAGAGCGCACGTGCTAAAAATCCCCAAGTGATAAGGCCAATCAAAATAGCTGCTTTACCAGCATTAAACCACTCGTAAATTAATCCCTTATTTAAATAGTTCTTCATAACTATCCTCCTTATCCACCTTATAAATAAATATATCCTCTAAACTCAAATCAATTTCTTCAATAAATAAAGGCTTTAATGCTTTTAAGCTTTGTATTAATTCTTCATCGTATTCATCTGTAATAATTGTAAATACTCTTCCAACTTTCGATATTTTATTATTTCCTTTTAACTTAAGTTCTTCTTCTGAAATCTGTTTATCAAAAGCAACTTGTATTTTCTTAATTTTATTTTTCATATTTTCTACTGAATTTTCATAAGAAACTACACCTTCATCTAATATAGCTACTTCATCACAAATTCTTTCTAATTCACTTAAATGATGGGAACTTATTACTATTGTCGTCCCATTTTCAATAACTTCATCTGCAAATAGTTTTAATAATTTATTTTTTAGTATTGCATCTAGCCCTGAGGTTGGTTCATCTAAAATTAAATATTTAGCTTTAATTGAAAATGAAAGCATTATAGATAATCTCATTTTCATTCCTTTAGATAATTGAAAAATGAATTTATTTGTTGGTATTTTAAAAATCTTATTTAATTGATTAAATCTAGCTTCATCAAAATTCTTATAGGAATATTTGTAATACTTCAATATTTCCTTAACTTTAAATTTTGACTGCATTATATTTTCATCAGCTACATAACCTATTTCACTTTTAACGTCAACATTATCATAAACTTCTCTTCCATCATAATTTACGGAACCACAAGTTGGCTGATAAATTCCTGTTAGACATCTAAGTAAAGTTGTTTTCCCAACACCATTAGGACCAATTATCCCAAAGATTGTTCCCTTATTTATCTTCAAATTTATATCCTTTAAAATTACTTTTTCATCTATTTCAAAGGATAATTTATTTATTTCGATCATTTATTATCCACTCCTAGCTCTGAAAAGATTTTAAGTGCTAACTCAATGAATGATTCTTTATCCATCCCATTATAATTTGCCTCTAAGATAATTTTTTTTAGCTCCTCAGAAATATTCTGCATTTTCTTTTCATCAACCTTTCTATTAAAATTATCTACAACGTATGTACCTTTTCCTCTTAATGTTTCAATAATTCCAGCTCTTTCAAGTTCTCCATAGGCTTTGCTTATTGTATTAGGGTTTATTGTAAGTAACGCTGCCATTTCTCTAACCGATGGAATCTTATCTCCACCTTGCAATGCCCCTTTTAATATTAATTCTTTAATTCCAAGTTGAATTTGTTCATAAATAGGAGTACTACTCCTAGGATCAACCTTTAGCATGCATGTTTCCTTCTTTTTTATCAGAATTTTTATCTATACCTTCAACGTAATAGTCAATCACCATTCCTTCGCCTTCATCAACCATTACAAAATCAATATCACATTCCTTTTTCGAGATCTCACCATTCTCATCTTTATATGGAAATATTTCTTCAGCTTCCAATCTTACTGGTTCCATTTTTGTTGCCTTATAAGGAATGTTTAATTTCTTTTGAATTTTATTATAGTCTTCAATTAATGCTTTCTTTTCTTCATCATTTAATTCTTTGACATTATTAATTTTTAAATTTTTAAAATCCATTTGTGAATCAGTTAATCTTTTTCTTTTTGAAAGGCATTCAAGAAACTCATCAGTTTCTTCTCTTCTACCAGTATCACTAATTTTTCTAATTTCATTATTTTCTAATTGCGACAAAACATCATTTACTGTATCAAAATGTTTTTTCTTTTGATACATTTTTTCATCATTATTCATACATAGCAAAATTGTAACTACAACAAAAACTCCAGCTCCAATTGCTAAAATTGATTTTTTCATATTAATTCTCCTCCAATCTGTATTATGTGTACTACGTGAACTAGTACACACTTATTATAGTTATTTTTTCCCTATATTGTCAAGTGAAATTTTGTAACTTATATTTTTTATCCGATCATATTCATTGATACTCTTTTGTTAACCTAAAAATATTTCATTAAATTTACACATAAAAAAATTGCAGGCGACTATGGAGCCGGAGATTTTTAATATTAAGTTCCGTATTGTGCTTCGCACTCTTTTTATAGGTGCGCATCTGCCTTTTCGAACGTATGTGAGAAAAATCTGCACATTAGAAATCGCAGCTATGCTGCATATAAGAACATTTTATGCAGGCGAATATGATTTGTTTTTTATTCTTTATCTTATACACAACTCACTTAAATAGCCCTTTTCATATATTATCTACAGATTTTACTGCATTATAAATTCTTAAAGAATAAAAAAAGCACCTACCATTGTATTATGTAGATGCTTACTATTTATATATTTACTTTAACTTTTGTGTCAAATTCTTTTTCTAGTAATTTTATCTTATCCAAAAATTCATTAGAATTGAAATAGATATTATAATAATAACATCCAATATATTCTTCTGTATCTCCTTCATCAAGCAATCCCATACTTTCAAAAATGATAGATTCTTCTTTCTTGTTTAGCCATCCATCAGGATTACGAATTATTAAAATTTCTTTCTTATCAACATTAAGTGCTTTAATAGCTGCATTAATAATTTCATCATCTGTTAAAATATTTGCACTAAAAAGTTCTCTGCTATCCATCATTTTTCACCGCCTTTAAAATATTTATGATTTTTAAAAACTCAGATTCTCATATTAATTGCGAATATATGTATTATTTTTATTATATAATTTTTTCCATTTACATTCAACGTCTTTTGGTAATTAAAGTTAGAAAGTTTTCTAACTTATATTTTTTAACCAGTTATATTCATCAATACTCTCTTGCTCATTTTTAAATATTTTCATTACTTTACCTAGCTCAATTGCGAATTCTACATAAGCTTTTCCTATTGCTGTAATACAATTTCCATCTTTAACAACATCCTTACTCACAATATTTACTTTATCATAGATATTTTTGTTTGTTTCATCTACCTTAAATCCAGCACTATCACCGTTAGCCTTTTTATTATCGAGTAACCCATAATAAGCCATGAGCTCAGCTCCACCGCAAATACCAGCGATGAGTTTATTTTTTTCATTTAATTTTAAAACAAATTCTTTTAATTCTATTTCTTCATACAGCTTACTTGATTCTCCTCCAGGTATAATAAAAAGATCAATATCTTCTGGATTTATATCCTCTATAACCTTATCAGGCAAAAACTTCTGTTTTTCTTCACTTATATAAATACGATTTTCTAAAGCAGCAGAAAACATTGAATCCCTGAATTCATTTGCTGCAAATACAACTTCAAACTCACAAAACCCTTCATAATACAATAAGCATACATTCATTATAAAAACCTCTTTCAATATTTTATTAAATCTATATTTTTCATATGTCTTTTAAAATTTCATCAATAACATCTCTTTTCATAACAATATTATGACCTGATATACAAGTATCAAAATCCATCTGACTATATCTTAAAAGTGTATTAATATATTTGTCTTTTTCACAATATATACTAGGAATAAGCTCTTCAACTGAATCTCCAAGGTTATCACCTATGTTTATCACTTTATCTAACTCATCCACTACACTTATGGAATCAACTGTATGTCCAGGAGTGTGAATGATTCTTATTTTATCTTCCTCAAAATATAGTTCCTGTTCAAATAATAAATTAGGTAAATACATTTCCTCATTATACTTAATATATTCCTTATGCTTTTTTGACATGTCATCCCAATTATGTTCTATCATTTCTTTACATAATTTATGAGCTACAATAATCCCAGCTTTAAAAAAGCTATTTCCAAAAATATGATCCCAATGGTGATGAGTATTAATAACCATTATATTTTTATTATCATTTTTTATATATTCCATAATTGATTCAAGATGTGAAGAACCAACTCCTGTATCAATTATATAATTGTATTTCTCCCCAATAATAAGATGAACATTTAAATTCCATCCTTCTTCAAAACTCTTAGTAAATAAAATACTTCTATTCTTCACTTTTTCAATTTTCATATTTTTATACTCTCTTTCTCTCAACCAATATTCTTTTACCATTATAAAATACAATGACTGACACCTTTATGTCAGTCATTGTATTTATAATATATATTTTTTATGTATTCTTGCATTTCTTTTCTCAGTCTCTTTGGAGCTAAAACTTCGCAATGTACCCCAAAGCCTAAAACGAATCTTTTTAATCCTTCATCATTAGGAAAAAAGCCTTCTACCATATACTTTTTATTATCTATTTTTTTAATTTTATCTTTTGAAAAATATTCACTTAGTTGTTCTCCAATTTCTTCAGAAAATATGAACTTAACAAGAATGCTGTTATTACTATAACTTTCCTTAAAGATTTTTTCTATTTCAACTTGAGATATATTTTTCTTTACAAAATTCTCACCAAGCTTCATATTTCTTATTCTTACAAACTTAAATCTTCTATAATTTTTTCTTATTCTACAAAAGCCAATAAGATACCACTGTCCATCTGTAAATTCTATTTGTATAGGTTCCACTATTCTTTGAGCGTATTCCATTTTTCTATTTATATATCCAAAAGTCAATAATTTTCCATATTCAATTGCCTGATTTACCAAAAACAAATATTCTCTTAGTTCTTGTTCCATACTAAAGTGAGACATATCTATATTAAGCTTCTCATTTTCATTTTTTTCTCTTTTATATAAGGTTTCAAATTTTAGAACAATATCATTAAACTGCTGATTTTTTCCAAATATATACTTTAAACTTTCGATCATTGATAGCAACGGTTCTATTTCATTTTTATTAAAAAATAGATTATCTATATTATAGTTTTCCATAATATAATAACCTCCACCTTTACCTCCAGTTGCCCCTATAGGAACTCCCGATTCACATATTTTTTCTATATCTCTATAAATGGTTCTCAAGGATACTTCAAAATGTTCAGCTAATTCCTTTGCTGTAACCAATCCTTTTTGTGAAATAATTATTAAGATCGATAAAAATCTCTCCGCTCTCATAATTTAAATACTAATCCGCCTTCCTCTTCTCATTTTTCCAGCCATATAAAAATCTATATATTAAAATAAACATCTACAACAAGCAGATGTTTAAATAAAATAGGATACAATATTCACTAATGTAAAAACATATCCTATTCCTGCAAAAAATCCAGTTATTAATCTTCTTATATTATTTGAATTCTTTATCTTAAGCAACTGCAAAAATCCATCAAAAGCCATTATGAATATTAGCAGCAAACTTATTTTTAAATTAATCTTAATTTTTATAATACTTAAAAATACTCCTAATATATTTCCTAACAAAAGGCCTGTACATCTTGCACATACAGGAAACTGATAACCTCTAAAAGTAAAGCTTCTCTCATAAATTTGATGACAGCTGTATGCTCCAAGTTTCATTAAAAAAATCCACATTTTTGTTTTTTTGTCCATCAAACTACTTAAATCTCGCGCCACAATTTGCACATACTCGATACGTATTTGTTTCAGTCTTGCCTTCTCCCATACCAATTAAGCCGCAAAGTAAACCTATAGGACCAAAACAAATATATCCTAAGCAACCTTTTCCTGCGCCAAACCCTTTTGTTGTTTCTGTAACATCACTTACTACATTAACATTTAAGCTACCGCACCTTGGGCATCCAACATTAACTTTATTCATAAATTTATATCCTCCTTGTACAACTCAGCTTCCATAATTATACTATATAGTATATTATACTACAATACGTAACATATTTTTCTCTGATAAATACTCCTCATCATCTTACATTTAAAAGTTATTATCTATTCCAGTTAACGAAAATCAATTCATAATTTTTCTTATACTAAAAATACATAGTACCAAACCACCTGCTATAGGTAAAAAATATGCAGGAACTGAATTTATAAATCCTCCGGACATAATTAACGCCATTGGAAGTACTATTTTGGCAACACTTATGCCTATACATAATACCCTACCTCTAAATTCTTCTGGAATATCCTTCTGCAATATATAAAATAAAGGGATATCTATAAAAGATATGGCTATTCCAGCTATTATCATAATGAGTATAAAGTATATTAAGTAAAATATTTCATTAAATAATTCATAGTATAATATCACAGAAAAACCAATAGCTACCATACTAAAAGATAGTAAAATACTCGCCCACCTAACAATCTCTGTATATGAATATTTCTTCATAACTCCTTTGATCAAAAAAGCACCTAAAATCATTCCTAACGACCAAGCACCATTTATAACTCCTAGAAAATTCGCATCAAGTCTTAAAATATTATTAATAATATATGGCATTGGGACTTCTATTGATAGGCCAATGCAAAAGTTTAATACAATAAAAATTTTAAACATATTAATAATATTCTTTTCAGTTTTTAGAAAAGTAATTCCTTCAACTATATCAGCAATGAAGCTAATCTCTGCTTTTACCTTATTACTCTCATTGCAATTAAAATTAAAATCTATAAAAAGTTGTAATACTGCAGACAATGCAAAAGATAAGCCATTGATAAAAACAAAAAATTTTATATCTAAAGAAATAAATACTATTCCACCAATTGCTGGCCCAAGTATCGCTGCTGTTGATTCAATAACTTTAATTATAGAATTCATTGAAATCAGTTTTTCGTCTGATACTAAATTTGCTTTTACAGCTTCAATGCTTATTCCATATACAGTAGTAAATACATTTAAGAGAAAGGTACTTACATATATCATCGATAAATTTAAAGTACTCCTACAAGTTACAACATATAAACCTATAAATAAAATGCCATTTAGCATATCAGTAATTATTGCTAAAAGTTTTTTATCTAGTCTATCTGCCAAAACACCTGCAAATGGATTTACAAGTATTGTTGATAAGACGCTCACCGATAATGTTACTGCAAAACTCAATCCTGAACCAGTGATCCTTAATACATATAAGCCTATAGCAAAATTATAAATGGCTGTGCCTAATAAAGATATGCTGCTTGCTACTGAAAATAGCATAATATTTGAAATTTCCTTATTCTTTATAATATTTTTAAATGATAATAATGAATATAACATTTTATTCACGCTCACTTTCTTTAGGGCTAATTTATTCTGTCTATAACTCCCTAAAGTTAGTTTAAATCATTGGCTTGATCCAACATCAAGTTCATTAATTAATAAATTTTATTCTAAAATTAATAAAAGATAGGGTTGACCCTATCTTTGTCCAATAAATATATATGAATATACTTTTTCACCATCTACGAAATAATCTTCATATATGCCACCACTTTCAACATGGCGTGATATGCTTTCATCAATTATATTATATTTAAGCGTTAAAATTTGATCTTTAACATTATCCATCATAAAATTTTTTCGATATTTACTTTCTATTAAACTATTTAAAGCAAATTTTTCAAATAAAATATAAGTTCCTATTATGCTTGCTTCGTCCTTTACATATTTATCAATTAATTTAAGTAGAAACTCTTCATTGTCAAAACTGTAATTACTTGTTCCTGAAATATCTATAAGTACTTCAATAGATTTTTCTTTTATAGGAAGCTTCTGAAAATCAGAACAAATAAACAATATGTTTTTTCTACAATTAGTAGCTGCTAATATGTTCTTTAGAAATTTATGTCTATTTATATCATTGTCTACAGCAATATATATTGAATCATCAGGCAAGCATTCATAAATATTTCTTAAGAAAAATCCAATTCCTGATCCTAACTCTAGAATTACTTTGTTCTTGAGATTCTCAAAATCTACTTTTTTGTTAATCCATTCTATTCCTCTATAAACATTATCCAAGTATTCTGAATCAGTAACTTTTATATAATCATTTATATAATTACTGTCAAAATCACTTGTATGTTTTTCGTTTATACAAGTAATTGTTAAAATACCATCTTCAATTAAGTATTCTTCACCGCAGCAACATTTCAATTTTCCGTTTATAATTTGATTTTTTGAAACCTTTCCTTCAAACAGTTCTAAATCATTTCCACATTTTAAGCATTTTAAAATATCCAAGGCCCTAATATCCACACCAATAACCGATTCATTATTCATTTTCTTTTCTGAAAGTTCTTTTAGTTTGGATTCTAGTCTTTCCTTCATTTCTCCAATTTCAATTAACTGCTGCTCCAATTGATTATGTTTATTTATAAAAAGTTCTTTAAAATATTCATTTTCTTGATATTCAGTAAATTTACCTAATCTCTTAAACATAAATATTGTTTTTATTTCACTTAAGGAAAATCCCATTGCTTTATAGGCTAAAATATTTTCTAAATCCTTTTGACAATTATCATCAAAATCATATTGTCCTCCCTTTTTTTCTGGTATTATTAGGCTCATATCCATATAATGTCTCACTGTATCAATTGTTAAATTATTATGTTCAACAAATCTACCGATTTTCATATTAATGATCTCCCTTATACTTTAAATTATAAATTATATTATAATACAATTCATATAACATCATTATTCTATTTTACCATAAAATACTTTTATGCCCGTACTTGATATAAGTAAAACACTCTACTATTTATAAACTAACTTTTAATCAATTTTATTGACATGCTATTAAAACTAATTTATAATTTATCTAGAAATTTATAGTGCTCGTATGACGAATTTGGGAGAGACTGCAAATAAAGCATTTTAAAGAAAAAATTGCTTTAGGCACATGAAAATAGGCTAGCAAAAAGACTTGTTATTTATTTGATAGTGCCATATAACAGCGCCGAAGGTGAAGCCGCAACAAACTCTCAGGCAAAAGGACCGAATTCTGACGAAACTCTGGAAAGTCTTATGACACCCAAGAAGCAATCTTTTAATTTAGCATTAATTATAATTAATTATTATAAACTTGCTCTTAAATGAGAATCTTTCAGGTACCATAACAGAGGCGAATTGTTTACGCAATTCGTCTCTTTTTTATGTCTACGAAAGTATAGAATTTCAGAAATTTGAGAAACTGATGAAATCAATAGTTATCAAAGATAAATGATAACTAAGGAAAAAATAAACAATTGAGAGAAATGTAGTGCATTTCTTACCAAAACTGTAAACTGTAACTTGAAAGGAGTATTTTTCATGTATGATATTGCCCTATTAGAATATCTAGGAATTTTTGCTTTTGCAGCTTCTGGTGCTTATGTAGCAATAGAAGAAAAATTTGATTTATTTGGTATTTATATTTTAGCTACTGTTACCGCTATGGGAGGTGGAGTTCTTCGTGATATTGTTACAAATGTCGGAATTCCGGCATTCTTTTCTAACTATAAGACTATCCCTTTTATCATCCTTGGGGCAACTATTCCAATTCTTCTTCGAGGGAAATTAAAATATAATACTTTGTTTGTAGTAGTTGATGCAATTGGACTTTCTGCTTTTTTTGTCTCTTCTGGCCTTAAAGCTATAGAAAGTGGATATAATTTAATGTTATTTTTATTTGCTGCTAGTATAACCGGTGTTGGTGGTGGAATGCTTCGTGATATTATTACAAATAGAAAACCAGAAATATTTAAAACAGATATTTATTGTGTTGCAGGTATTGTTGGTTCACTTTTACTTTGGTTTTTGTATCCTATACTAGGTGCACATACAGCTCAACATTTATCATTACTAACAATATTTTCAGTTAGAATGGTCTGCTATATGAAAAAAATTAATCTTCCTGTCATTAATTAAGATGTACAAGTTATTATTTATATAAAAGACTTGTTAACTTTAGGCGATTATAAAATTTACAAAGCACTAGTTAACAAGTTTTAGTTATATAAGTTCTTATTAAGGATATTGCCTCTCACATCAAGAAATCTTGAAGGGAAAAGTGAGAATCTAAAAAAAGATTTATTTCTTGGTTGCAGGAACGTTATTTATTGTGGCATAGCCACTCTTTTTATATAAGTTCCGTATTGTGGCATAGCCACTCTTTTTATATAAGTTCCGTATTGTGGCATAGCCACTCTTTTTATATGTGCGTATTGTGGCAAAGCCACTCTTTTCAGATGTGCATAGCTGCTTTTTTTTAATTGATCTTGGTTGCAGATAAGTTCCGTATTGCAGCATAGCTGCTCTTTTTAGATGTGCATAGCTGCTTTTTTTATTAAATGATCTTGGTTGCAGCATAGCTGCTTTTTTTATCAATGATCTTGGTTGCAGCATAGCTGCTTTTTTTATCAATGATCTTGGTTGCAGCATAGCTGCTTTTTTTATCTGTGTATATTTTTAAGCAAAACATTAATCCAGCTGCAATTAATGACATAAAGAAAGTTAATCCCCATAATGACTTACAGTTATAAATTTGAATATAAGCGCCAGAAAATGAGGTGCTTAGTGCTGAGCCCAAAAACATTCCAAGTGTTGTTATTGCATTTAATCTCGCTCTATAATTACTAGGACTATTATTAGCTACATATACTCCAGAGCTAATCGAACTTAAAATTTCCCCTCCAGTCCATATTATTGTAGATATTATAAAGAAACCAAAACTATCTATATAGCCTATCATTCCAAAACCTACAGCATAAAGTATTCCAGTAAGAGCCATATTTGTTAATTGATGATTTTTTTTAGTTATGTACCCTACAAAAACAGTAAAAACTACAACAGTAACAGCATTTATACTCATAAGATAGCCAAAATATTTAGCCCCTTCATTGTTAAATTCTATATTTAAGGTTAGTGGTAATGCAAATTTATGTTGTGCATAAATAAAATTGTATACTATGTTTAAAATAAAAAACATACTTAGTTGAGGTCTTTTTATAAGCATTTGAACTGTATTTCCTTTTTCTATTTTTTCATCCTTACTTTCAACTTTAGTTTTAGAATTTACGGAATATGTTTCCTTAATATTTTTCCATATTAAAAACACTGCTATAAAAGATGTTATAGCATCTCCTATAAACAACATAGGTAAGAAGTTATTGAATAGAAATCCAGCAATAATAGGTCCTACAGCAACTCCAGCATTTATTGAAAGATATTGAAGTGAAAAACCCGCTTGTCTTTGTTCTCTTGAAAGTATATCAGTAATCATCGAAGTAAATGATGGTCGCAAAAAGCCACTAAAAAAAGTACTTACTAATAAACATATAATTGTAATCACAACATTTTTAGTTAAAGCACAAGGTATTAATGTAGCAGCTGCCATACTTTGAGCAAACATATATATTTTCTTTCGACCAAAAGTATCTGACACTTTTCCTCCAATGATTGATGCCGGCACTCCTATAATTGATGACAACATAACTATAATTCCAGAAGTTGCTGCTGTCATGCCAATTTTTTGTGTAAGATATAAAGCTAGAAATGGTACTACAAAATCCCCCAATCTATTAACAAATTTTGCAAAGCATATTATATACATTTCTTTAGGCAGTCCTTTGTAATTATTAATGAATTCTTTCATTTTCATGCCCCCTTCTCATATTTATTTTACATATAAGTTCCATTTATTTCAAAGCAATCCTATTGAATAATTTCTACTAAAAATGTTACTTTAATGCTATAATTTTAGATATACTTGACAATTATTAGTCAAATAATATATTTTTTATTATATTTAATTGGAGGTATTTTCATGGAATCCACTTTAGTAATATTAGGTAAAGAATTAGAATATGATTTCTTATCCTCTTGGATAAAATATACAAGGATTAAAAATGGATTTAGCCAAGAAGCTTTAGCTCATGGTATATGTTCTGTTAGTCATTTGAGTTATTTTGAAAATGGTAAAAAACATTTAAGAAAAGAGATTATCGAGGCTTTATTAAAAAAACTCCAAATTACTGATTTAGATAAATTCACTGATATAGGAAAAGTAAGGCAAAAGCTCAACACAATGATGAATGATATTGAAAGCTATAACTTTGATGGAGCTAAAAGAATTTATAAGAAACTTTTAAAGATAGAACCAATTATTAACCACTCTCCTTATAGCATAGAATTTAAAATCTATGATCTTATGTATAAAACCTTTGTGGATGGCTTAGATTATAAATATTTAAAAGATGATTTAACTCTATTAGATAAAATATCTAATTCATTGAGTCGTGAACTCAGATACTTATACCTTCTTGTATCTGGTGATATATTATTCAGAAATCATGAAAATGAAAAAAGCATTGAAAGGCAGTTAACTGCGTTAAATATTAAAGATACATCTTGGATAAATTTTTGCTTAGGGAAAGCCTTTTGTTTCAATGATGCTATGGGTAGAGGTGCTTATTATTTAGAAAAAGCTTTAGATAGTTATGAGAGAAGTGGACGATATCTCAATGCAGTATGGTGTCATAATTATATTGGAGTATGTTTTTCTTATCTTAAAATTTACGAAAATGCTGAGAAACATTTTAAAGCAGCTCTTATGTCTGCCAAGCATTTTAATATGGATAAATTATTGTGGCATCTTTATACAAATTTGTCTGACTGCTATTTATCAAAAGGAGACTATGAAGCATGTATTAAATGGAGCCGCCTAGCTATGGAATCAAGTTATAAAAATATATTGTGCGCCTATAATTATATCTCAGCTTGTATAAAATTAAATAGATTAGATGAATGTGACGTTATCTTTGATATATACTTAAGTGAAGAATATAAATCTTCTAAACATTATAATTCTATATATTACCTTTATTTAGTTGTGCATAATTTTCACGAAAAATTCTTTTATGAAGAAGTAAAAAATAAGATTCTACCATATTATGAGTCTATGAGAAAAATTGATATATGTAATGATATTAAATTAAAACTAATTGAATATCTTGAAAGTAAACGAAGATATAAAGAAGCAAATAAACTTTATAAAGAACTTATGACCATATAGAATTGATCTATATGGTCATAAGTAAAACATTAATTGCAAAAGGACAATTCAAAAAATTTTAGGTATCCATTAATAATAATAAGGATAATATGGATATGGTGGCTGAACATAATATGGATAAGGTAATAAAGACAAAGCTGCTAAAGAAGCTAATGGAAACGCTTGACGCCTAAATCGCCTATATCTTCTTCTTGGACGGTGCCCATAACCATAATATTGTCTTTGCTGCTCAGACTGTTGTTCTTGATTTTCCTGTTCCATTACATCTTCTCCAACCAAGACAATAATTCTATCTGGATCTACAGTTTCAATAATTCCATCAAGAGTACTTCCATCTGTCATAGTCATATTGATATGATAATACATGCACTTTCTGCATTTATCTTGTAAATCTTGTAGATCCCTATAAGTTTCTTCTCTTTCTAAATTCATTTATCTAAACATCTCCTTTCGATTTACATCATATTCAATTTCACAGTAAATAGTACCAAATAAATGGAAATTATATTTATAGAAAATATCTTAATACAAAAAACGTGATATAGTAGTTTACTAAACTAATACATCACGTAAATTATTTTACAAACACATAATAATTTTTTAGTTATTATGTTTATGCTCACATTCATCCATTAAATGATAAGGGAACGTAGAAACTATTATATTATCATTTTTCAATAAAGTCTCTCTAATAAAGAAGCTTGTGTGATTATGTAATACTTCACCAAATCTTTCATGTGTAATGAACTGAGGTACAACAACAGTTATCTTTTCATCTTTAGCTGCTGAATTTGCGATTAATTCAATATTTTTCAATAAAGGAGTAACAACAGCTCTAAAAGGAGAATATTTTGAAACCAACAAAATATCTGTATCTAATTCATCCCATCTGGTTTTTAATCTTTCCATTGCAACCTTATCTGTTGAAATATTAAGAGCAATAACATTATCACTTATACTTTGTGCATATTGAAGGGCACCAATAGTTGCCTTGTTTAAACTAGCAATTGGAACTACAACAATATGAGTATATTTTTTTCTTAAATCTACTTTTTTTAAATTTAATTGGCTGATACTTAACCCATTAGCTACTTTATCATAGTGATGTTTAATTTTTAGTTGAACCAATATTATAATTGGAATTAAAATGGCAACTATGAATGCACCTTCTTTAAATTTTTCAACTAAAATTATTATTGTTGTTACTAATGAAACTATTGCACCACATCCATTGATGATAGCGCGTTTTAACCAGCCTTTTTCTTTTTCATTTCTCCAGTGATTTACCATACCAAATTGACCTAAAGTAAAAGATGTAAATACACCAATTGCATATAAAGGTATCAAACTATGAGTATCTGCTTTAAATATGATAACCAAAAAACATGCAATAAAGGATAGTGCTGCTATTCCAAATGAAAAGCTAAGTCTTTTTCCTCTAATAGTAAATTGTCTAGGTGCATAACCATCTTTTCCAACTATGTACATAAGCATTGGAAATCCAGTATATGCTGTATTACATGCCATAAGTAATATTATAGCTGTACTAAATTGTATTATGTAGTACATTATACTATTACCAAAAATTGCAGTAGCTATTTGTGAAATAACTGTTGGTCCATTTTCAATTGGCATAGCTGTATAAAAAATAGCTAATATTGAAGTTCCACCAAATATGAAGAATATTAAGAATGCTAATAAAATCATTACAATTTTAGCATTTTTAGTACTTGGTTCTTTAAAATTTGGAACAGAATTACTTACTGATTCCAATCCTGTTAATGCTGAACATCCTGAAGAAAATGCACGTAATACAAGAAATATTGATAAGCTTTCAGTCGCATGCAAAGGAGCTGAAAATACTGGTTCAGGGTGAATTCCTAACACAAGGTATTTAAATAATCCATAGATAATCATGAAAATCATACTAAAAATAAAAATATATGTAGGTATCGCAAATATTTTAGAAGATTCACTTATACCTCTTAAGTTTAAAATTGTCAAAACTATAATTATTATTAAAACAAAAGGGACCTTATATTGTGCTAGACTGCTAAATGCTGAAATTATTGCATCGGCACCAGCACTGGCACTAACCGCAACAGTAAGCAGATAATCAATTATTAAACCTGCACCTGCAACTAAACCTGCTTTACTACTTATATTTTCACTTGCTACTTTATAAGCTCCTCCACCTTGAGGATACGCTCTAATAATTTGAATATAAGAAATTGTTAATATTATTAACAGACCTATAATCATAAATGAAGTCCATGTTAACCATTGATATGCAGCTGCACCTAACACTATTAGTACAAAAAGAATTTCCTGTGCTGCATAGGCAACTGATGAAACCGCATCACTTGCCATAATTGCAAGTCCAAAAGGTACATTATATTTTTCATGGCTACCTTGCTCATTAGATAACGGTTCTCCTAGCAAAACGTCTAAAAACTTTGTAAGCATTTGTTTTCCCCCTATAATATCATATGAAAATAATTTTATAGTAATTCTGTACTTAAATGCAATATCCTAATTATGATATATTCTTAAGAAAAATGTAGAATTTTCTCAATGAATACGAATACATTTATTATTCTCACACATCCTTGATTATTTATTCTATTTTTCTACAGTTTTATCAATATTTTTTTCAAACAAAAAACTAACCCATTTGTGTCCATTAACAAACAGATTAGTTTTTCATTTATTTATGATTTTTTTAATTTAACTTTTCACTATATTCCTTAATAATACTAATAGATTTTTTAAGTTCTACCATCTCATCATCCGATAAATGATATTCCACTAATTCCTTTACTCCTTGACTATTTAAAACTGCTGGCACTCCAATATATATATTTTCTTCGTCATACTCACCATTAAGCATAGCAGATACGGGTATTACTTTATTTTCATCATTTAATACTGCCTTTATAATTTGGACAGTTGTTGCAGCTATTCCAAAAGTCGTTGCACCTTTAGCATTAACAATTCTGTAAGCTATTTTTTTAATATCCTCTGTAACTGTATTTATGTTAAATCCTTCTAGACGTACTTTATTATCATTAATAATATCAAGAAATTTTTTCCCACCAACTGTAATTTGACTCCAAGGAATAATTTGTGAATCCCCATGCTCACCCATACATAATGCATGCACACTTTGAGGATCTACATTCATAACATCTGCTAAATGATATCTTAAACGTGCAGAATCTAAAGCTGTACCAGTACCAATAACTTTATCCGCAGAAATACCAGAAAGTTTATGAACATAATAAGACATAACATCTACTGGATTTGTTATGACAATGAAAATTCCTCTGAAACCACTTTCCATAACTTTTGGTACAATATTATTCATTATTCCAGCTGCTTTTTCTATCATATCTAATCTCGTCTGTCCTGTAATATAAGGTAGTGCTGCTGCTATTACAACTATATCCGCATCAGAGCATTCATCATATTCCCCATCTTTAATTCTCATCTTACTCCCACTATAACCAAGAGAATGTTGCAAGTCAGTGGCCTCTGCCCATGCTTTTTCTTTATTAATATCAATTAATATCAAATCATCACAAACATGATTTCTTACTATATCAAATGCAACTGCTGCCCCAACAGCTCCTGTTCCAACTACTACCACTTTACTTCTACCAATTGCCATATATCTCATCCTTTACTCATCGACTCTTTTTTTCTTCGGCATTGAAGGGTTAAGGTCCCCATATCTATCTTTATCCAATATTATCAATGCCCGTGATAATTTCTCAACATGTTCTTTTTCGTCTCTAATTATTTCATTAATAATTCTTATTAAATTCTCATCAGTTAAATTGTCTACAAATTCCTGATAAAGTAATGTAGCCTCTAACTCCCCCTTTATCGCTTGTCTAATTACAACAAGAAGATTTATTTCTTTAAGTACTTTGCCTGTCAAATCACTGTATTTACCCTTTTGAGATATTTTCAAATGATCTTTCACTTCTTCAGATAATTCTCTTTCTTCTGAGTCTAAAGATCTTAATAAAGTTAGAAAAATCGAATAGTGCCTCTTTTCTTCTAACATTATATGATGGAATAATTCTTTTATTTGTCTGTTATCTGTTGATTCTATAAAATCACTATAATCATTTATTGCCACCATCTCTGAAATAAGACCTTCTCTTAAAAATCCATCAATATTATTCATAACGCCTTGTGGTTGTCTATTTGTTGTGTAACTCATAATATCACCTAAATTATTTATATATGTTATATTTATTAGTTATATTATGATTTAAGCACACCTTTTTGTTTATAATTTTATTTTCTCAACAAGTTCCTTCATAAAACTATCTTCAAATGGACTTTTAAGGCCAACGTTATTTAACATATTAGGGAAGAAATCTTTTGCTGATTGTTTTGAAAATGCAACATATTTTTCCCAAGCCTTCATATAATCCTCATCCATCAAGCCTTTAAATTGAAGTGCACAAGTTTGAGCAAGAGAGTAATCTATATAATAGAATGGTGAATTATATATATGCCTTTGCATTTGCCAAGTACGCCCGTCACCATAAAACTCATCATTTTTAAATACAAGATGTGGTTTATATTCTTTTTCTAATTGCTTCCAAACTTCTCTTCTTTCTTTAGGGGTAAGTTCTGGTTTTGTATATACTATTTCTTGGAATTCATCAACCATACAGCCATATGGTATGAAGGCTATAGCATCTTCAAGTTGAAGTTTTCTATAATCTTCTGCTCTTTCGCCAAAGAATAATTCCATCCATTTGCCTGTAAAAAATTCCATAGACATAGAGTGAGTTTCTGCTGTTTCCATAGTAATGTTATTATGTTCTGCCACCTCATCATTTCTTGTTAAAAATCCTTGGAAGGCGTGGCCACACTCATGTGTAATAACATCTACATCACCACTAGTACCATTAAAATTAGCAAAGATTATTGGTGCCTTATAAAGCATAAGCATATCCATATAACCTCCAGCTCTTTTATTAGGTCTTCCTAGAACATCGAATAATTCATGATCTAACATAAAATTAAAAAATTCATTTGTTTCTGAAGATAATTCACTGTACATTTTTTTACCTGCCGCAAAAATATCATCAGCAGTTCCAATTGGAATTGGATTTCCCCCTAGAAAATAAACTCCCTCATCAACAAAATCAAGTTCTTCCAAGCCTAGACGTTTTCTTCTATTTTCATGCATTTGTGATGCAAGTGGAACTAAATACTTTTTAACTTGATTTCTAAAATTAGCCACATCTTCTTTAGTATAAGAATTACGTTGCATATTATAATAACCAAGCTCTACAAAATTTTCATATTCCATTGACTTTGCTTGTTTATTACGATTAGCTACAAGTTTATCAAAAATTTCATCTAACTCATCCGCAATTGTAAGTAGTTTTTCACATCTCACTTTTGCTGCTTCTATTCTAGTTGCTCTGTCTTTCGCCTTTAAATATTTTAACATAAGAGATAAATTAAGGGTTTCTCCTCTAAATTCAACTTTAGTTTGAGCTATAAGCTTAGTGTATCTTGATCTAAGAGCATTTTCTTCTTGCTTAAGTGGAATAAGAACATCTGCAAATGACTTCATCTTTATTTCAATATCCTTGAAAGCCACTTTGCCAATTTTATCTTCAAGATATGCTCTATATTTTGAATTAAAAAGAAGCTTTTGATACTTTACCTTAAAGCTTTCAATTTTAGGTGATATTGTATCATAATATTCCTGCTCCCCCTCATAAAATTTATCTGAGACATCACCATGATGTCTCATAGCAGCCAAAACCATAGCTGTACTAACTTTCTCCATTAAAGCGTAATATTTTTTATGAACTAAAAACTGCTCTTCTCCATCTTTAGCTTTATTAAATTGATTAATTATATCTGAAGCTTCCTTTTCAAAAGCTTCAATTGTTATTCTTTCATATGGAAGTTCTGATAATTTAAATTTTTCCTCTGTCATTTTTTTGCCTCCTAAGATGTACATATTAATTATAATTTTTCTTCTATTATATAGCTTTTTTATTAGTATTTACATACGTAATTATAATCTTACAAGTATCAAATTGAAAGTTATGTTATAATTTAACTGATTATGTTTAAGGATGTGGATACTATGGAATTTAAATTAAAGCCTAAGAAAAGGTTCAAATTAAAAAATATAATACTTTCTTTAATTTTTATTTTTGCATATGGAATTTCAATTTTTACGACATTGCAAAAACCTAATTTAAATATTGATAATAAGATTAATGATTTACTTTCTTCTAAAAATGATACTCAAACTTCAAAAACTGATACAGAAAATAGTAAGAACGATGACAAAAAATCTCCAGCTAAAAATGATAGTTCTACTAAATCCTCTCAAAGTTCTTCAAATAATGTTATCGATCCTAAAGACTATAGCAGACTTACCGTTAATGAGTATGTTAGCCTTTGTGTAGATCAAACTTTTGGAAAGAAAAATAATATAGATAAACCATTCTTAAGTTCTATTCGTTTTACAAATAACTGTCAGCTAATTCATATAAACATTGGTTATTATGTAAGCAGTGAACAATTAAAAGCTGCTGCAATAAATGCTAGTGTTGAACTTTATAAGTCATTATACACCCTTTATCCAGAAAAATTTGGACATACTGTATTTGGTATTACTGTTAGTGGTAGAACAATAAATAAGAAAGGAACTGACACTGATATTGAAGAAGCAGCTGTTAGCTGGTATGATGATAAAACTCTTAAGGCCCTAGACATAAATAAACTTACTGTTGATAATTTTAAAAATACTGTATATCGCTTTTATGATTATCAAAACATGGCAGGTATTCAAAGAGATTAATTGTTGAAAGGTAATAAATAATATGAATGAAAATAAAAACACACAAAGAATGACTCACTACTTTATTTATCTATTTATTCTTATAATGTCTATTGACATTGTAACTTATATGTTATTTCCAGTAATAAAAAATAATCTAGCATTTTTATTAATAGGACTTTTTACTATTGCATTGGATGTAATACTACTACTTTTAATAAGGATAGGTATTAATTGGGCTAGATGGACTTTCATTATTTCTCTTATTATGAAATGTGGAATGTTAGTTATTAATACTTTGGATAACTTCTTTATATTTTTTAACTTTAATACAAAATATATAATACTGATTTTATATTTTTTAATTATATGCATTTTAACTTTTTCCAAAGATATCAATAAATTTTTTGAATTGTGTTCACAAGGCCGCTACTAT
Organism: Clostridium sp. YIM B02555; assembly: GCF_022320955.1. NCBI lineage: Bacteria > Bacillati > Bacillota > Clostridia > Eubacteriales > Clostridiaceae > Clostridium > Clostridium sp. YIM B02555. Next base: position 100,705 of record NZ_JAKJJY010000021.1, read on the forward strand.
GTAGATCAATGTAATGAATATATTAAAACAAGATATAACAGTTCAATATCTTTAAATCATAAATTTTCTATGAATTCTTTATCCGATAATCGTATTTTAATGGCAGTTAATTCTGCTATAGATAATTGTAATTTTGATATAATCATAGATAATAGTTTAGTATATGATAATTATTTTGAGCGCCACTTTAATGATGAAATTAACGCTAAAATAAAATATAATATAAAAAAATATGCATTAAAATCAAATGAATCTTATACAAACAAATTACTTAATATTAATAATGGTCCAAATTATGATAGATTAGAATTCAATATCGACTCTTCCCTGAACTTATTGGGTGAATATAAAACAAAACTTCCTCCTTATGAAGTATTTTATGAATTGAATTCATCAAAAGGAAACTTTTTTAATTTCATATATTCAATGACTCCAGATTATAATGACCTTGAATTTAATGTTCAATATATTTACTCAATATTAGATCTTTTAAAAAGCTTTAACTATAAATTTGACACTATTAACTTTTATGATAGAAACAAGGATACTTCCAATGATAAAATTCATAATGATTCAAATTATATTATTAGAGAACTAACTTATTCAGAAGCCTGTGATATTCTTGATAATCAAGATTTATCTTTAATAAAAGATAAAATTCACCATTATATTATGAATGCATCAGAAAACCTATAAAGTCTTATTTAGAATCAACAAATTTATACTTAATTAATATGAAAAATAACTAATAAAGAATGCACTAAGAATCATCCTAGTGCATTCTTTATTAGTTATTTTTTAGAGTCCTTGTTCGTAACTTTCAATCATTCTCTTAACCATTTCTCCACCAACACTTCCATTTTGTCTTGAAGAAAGGTTTCCTTTATCAGTATTTTCATAATTGCTTAATCCTATTTCTGAAGCAACCTCAGTTTTCAATCTGTTTAAACCTGCCTTTGCCTCTGGTACTAAAGTTCTATTGCTTCCACTATTACTTGATGCCATAATTACATACCTCCTTAAGTTTAAACTTTACCTAGCAAATTTTTATAAATTTGCTTTGCACTATTATATTAACCACAGCTATCAATAATACTCTATAAAATTATTAACATAAATAGTATTATAGTGATTAACTGCTAAACTTTGAGACAAGTTTAGCAGTTGTTTTTCTTGCTACAAATATTTTTTTAGTTTATTATTAAAATGCACAGTCAAGAAATTAATTAACTATAACAAATTAAGAAATAATATACATAGCTTGACAATATTTGTAAGGAGATCTCAACATGATAAAATTAATTGCATCTGATATGGATGGTACTTTACTAGGAAGTGACCATAAGATATCAAAAGAAAACATAGAAGCTATAAGATTAGCACAAGATAGAGGAATTAAGTTTGCTATTGCTACTGGCAGAGCATATGATGATGTAAAACCTTTTTTAGACGAACATAATTTGAAATGTGAATGTGTAGTACTTAATGGTGGACAATACAGAAATATCGATGGTAAAACTGTCGCTGGCATATATATTGATAAAAATAAAGCTTCTGAAATTTTAAAAGTTATGTCAACTTATCCTTTATCGGTTGAAATATATACTGACAATGGATATTATACAACCAATACAAAAGAAGAAACCTTAGCTGGTATGATAAAAAGAGAAAAAACTTTTCATCCAGAGATTACTGATACAGATGAAATCTATAAATATGCTATCAAAAATCCACATTTTGTTAATATGAATTACATAACTGATATGGAAGTATTTCTAGACAATGATGTAAATATAGGAAAATTTGTTTCATTCTCAGAATCCCTTGAAGAAATAACGAATTTAAAAGAACAATTAAGCAAAATAGATGGTCTAGCCATTTCTTCTAGTTTTATAACAAATATAGAAATTAACCATGCTAATGCAACTAAAGGAAAGCTCCTAGCCCAAGTTGCTGAAAATATTAACATAAAAAAAGACGAGGTTGCTGTCTTAGGAGATAGTTCAAACGATTATTCTATGTTTATGGAATTTCCAAATTCCGTTGCTATGGAAAATGCAATTCCAGAAATAAAAAAAGTTGCAAAATATATAACTTCAAGCAATTTAGAACATGGCGTAGCAAAAGCAATATATAGAATCTTAGATTCTAATAAATAAATTTTCACATAAAAGAACTGTTACAAAAATGGTAACAGTTCTTTTTGCTACTTTGTATTAAATTAGGCCATAGGTTTAGAATTTACAAAAGTTTTTATTATTTCATCTGAATTATCAGCTTGCCCAAAGAAAATAACTGAATAATAAATATTATTTTCTTTCCAAAAATAACATAGACATGGGGCTTGATTCTCTTCTACTTGCAATTCCTTAAATTTAAAAACTTCTGTATTATTAACATTTAACTTACTAACATCAATTTTAACCATTTCATTAGTTTTCCAATTCTTTTCGCTATAGTAACCATTCTTCTTTATATAATCATATTGCTTTGAAGTCTTTCCTTCATTGAAAGTAATTGAACCATCTTTATTTGTATAAAAACTATTAAGTTCATAATCAATCTTATTATTTTCTATGTCTGAATCACTTGAAACACCAACTACTGATTCTTTTATGATTATATCATCATTAATCTTTATTGGTAGCTTTGGAGTAAAACCAAGAAGATTTTCAGCTTTTTTCAAATCCTCATTGTCGTAAATTCCCATAACCCCGGTTTCTGTTGATAATTCATTCTTTATTGTAGAATAGCCATTAAGTTTTATTTGTGATGGAGCTACAAAAGATTTGACTATTTTTTTAATTACATCTTCTGTAAGTATTATATTTTCCTTACCACTCTTACCTTCATTAGTAATTTGTGAAGTATACCTTATGCTATAGTATACACCACCATCTTGCCATATAAAATATTTTTCACTTACAGTAAATTCCTTTGATTCATGACCATCTTTAAATTTTTCTGCTGGAGATGTAATCGAAAGGCTTAGACTTGTACCAGTTATATCATCTATTTTCATAGTTTTTTCTTCTGCTTCAACCTTAGGATTTTTAGTTGTTTTCATTTTATCAACTTCTATTTTCTTTGTAGCTTCTACAGGATCAGTTTCAGATATTTTTAATGAGATATCAGATACTATATGTTTATCATCACCATTATAATATAATTGGATAGCATTATCTTTATCTGACAGTTTGATTAATTGAATAGCGTCTAATTTATCTCCTTCTGGTAGAAAATTTGGCAGCTTAAATTTAAAGTTTGTAACCTTTTCTAGTTTGTATATATCATCATAATCTTTTACAGATGAATCAATAAGGAATTTATATGTTCCATTAACATTTGTTGCACTACTTGAAGTAGCTGCTATCAAATTATTATCAGCTGCCTTAGCCACAGAGCAATTTCCTGCTGTAACAGCTGCAAGCACCATGCAGCTTAGTATTGTTTTTTGAGTTATTCTTAATGAGTTTTTCTTTAATTCTTTCATTCTTTATTCCTCCCTATTATATATAATTATTTAACATACATATTTCTTAAAAATTTATTGTAATTCAAAAAGATATTTATCATCCTTAAGATATGTAACATCAAATTTACTATCATCTTTTTTTTCAACTTTAGATTTACTTACTGTTACTATAAATTTATTATGGTCAGGACTAAAAATAAATTCTCTTGGATCATTACAGCCTTCTTCTTCATTATTCTTAAACAATTTATCGGTTACAACAAATTTATTTCCCTTTAAGCTCCCATACATGGCAACATCTTGCCTTCTATCTTCACCATCCCCAAAATAAGTGTAACAAACAAACTGGTTTTTAAAATCAATCGAGTCAATCGATAAATTCTTTCCTTCATAGTTTTCTACATATCTAGTTACATCTTTTTTATCAAAATCCACTTTATATATCCTTTCCTTATCATAAGTTGTACCATTTTCTTCTATACAATAAACAAGTAATGTCCCATCTTCAAATATATTTTCAATACTCGGCATACTTAAATCCATAGATGCTTTTTCTCCAGTTTCTATATTTAATTTAGTCAATTTTGCAAATTGGCCAATGTAAATATTATTACCTGTTAAATCAAATTTGCAATCAATTCCTGCTGCTGAAAATCGTTCCTCAAGAGTATATTTTTTATTTTCCTTATAATTTAATATTGTATACTCTGCAGTTTCTGCATATTTTTTTCCTTTTTCTCTATTTAATTTACTAACGTATGAAATATAATTGTGTTTAATCAATTGAACATTAAGTACCCTTAAATCCATTTGATCTTTTGACTTTTGACTTCCAGGTACCCCATTGGGGAATTCCTTGTCAACATCTAAAACCAGTTCCAAGTTCTTTTCTTTAGGATCAAAAGTAAATGCTTGTTTTCTATTTCCTAGCAAAATCAATCCATCATGCTGTTTAAATGGAGTATCATATATTCTTGTAATTCTACTATCATTTAATATTTCTGTAATTTCACCACTATCAACATTATAGCTACTCAGAATTACTTTCGAATCATTAAGACAAGACGAATCTCGATTAACCGTTAAAACATTCTCATCATCAATCCAAGATAATACTACTTGATTTTCAAGGCCACTAAGCTTCTTTTTTAATTCAGGTTGATTTCTAATTTTATTATCTTCTGCCTTAGATGTAACTTCTGCTTTAACATTATCTGAAACTTTAATTTCTTTTATCTTCGCGCATCCACTTAATGATGTTATTAAAGCCATTAACAATATAATTATTAATTTAACTAAATGTATCACAACATTAATTCCCCCTAACTCTAATAGCAGCAAACTATTTAGTTAATATTTTTATAATACGGTTTTTCACGTGATTTACCCTATATATATTTTTTATATCTAAAATGTTTCAAAATTTATGAATAATATTACATAGTTGTTAACTTTATCATAATTTTTACAACATCATCCTTAATTTCAATATCTATTTCTCCATTATGTTCTTCCACAATTAACTTACATATGTATAGCCCCAAACCATTACCTTCTAAATTCAAAGCATTTTCACCTCTTATAAATGGTTCAAAAGCTTTCTCTTGAAATTCCGAATCCAAATTATAGCTTTTATTAGAAATTAACAAATTATAATAATTATCTTTTTTCTGTCCAACTATCTCTATTTCTCCATATTCAATTGAATATCTATAAGCATTTTCTAGTAAATTTAACAAAAGACTTTTTATTTCATCGTATATTCCAAGGATGATGCTATTTTCAACATTTAATTTAACTTTTAAGCTATTATTATTTCTTATTTTCATTTCATCTGAAGTATCTTTTATCAGCTTTCCAATATCAAATTCATTTTTCTCTCTATTTAAGATTTGACCTCTTGATACTTCTAATATGCTCGATATCATACTATTTAACTTTGCACTTTCTTTTTCAATTGAATTTATTGCCTGTATTCTAAATTTTTCATTATCATAATTTGTTTGTAATAGTTCTGCATATCCAGCTATTGAAGTCAATGGTGTTTTTAATTCATGGGTGATGTTGCAAAAAAAATCTCTTCTCGATTTTTCTAAATGATGTGTAACTTCTATTTGCTTTTTAATTTTAGTTCTCATTTTATTATATTCATAAGCTAAATCACCAATTTCATCTTTATTATTTAGCTCAACCACTTCATATCCATAATTACCATTAGATACTTCTCTAACGCCCTTTAATAAATTTTCAATAGGGCGCGTTGATTTTCTCAATATAATATAGATTAAAATTAAGATTATAAAAAAGAAAATGCTTTCAACCAAAGTAAATAGTAAATAAATACTTCTATTATTAGAAATTATATCTTTATAATCTCGTATAATTTCAACTATTCCAACAACTTCTCCATTTGAATAAAATGGATATGCAAAATATCCTTTATTCTCATCATTTTCTTTGGCAAAGTATATATATGCTTTATTTTCCTTAGCTTTGTTAATATGTTCATTTATGTTTTTGTTTACTTCCCCCTTTACGCTTTCATATTGAAGTTGTCCATTATCATCATAAATTCCAACTGTAGAATTATTATTTTCTGATAAACTTATTGCTATTTTAGGACTATTGCTTATAAAGGTCTGCTTATCTAAATTTTTACCATTAATCATAAAGTATTCATTAATAAAATCTGTTGCATTATTTTGCTGAATGATCATATCATTTTTAATTGTATTACTACTGCTGTAATCTATTATATTTTTAACAACTATATTTAATGCAATATCACATAAAATTATAAAAATTCCAATCCTCAATGTAATTTTAGTTCTTAGCTTTCTATTTTTCATATAGCTACCTCATCTTATATCCAACACCAAAAACTGTTTCAATATACTTATTTTCATCATCTTCAATCTTAGCTCTTAATCTTCTGACATGTACGTCTACAGTTCTTAATTCTCCATAATAATCATAGCTCCATATTTTATTTAAAAGTTCTTCTCTTGAAAAAACTTTACCTTTATTTGTTGCTAGCAGATATATCAAATCATATTCTTTAGGTCGCAAATTTATTTCTTTACCTTTCTTTACTACTATTCTCCCCTCTTCATCTAAAAAGATATCTTTTCCAATCGTGATTAAAGCTTGTTCTTTTTCTGCTTTCACAGCTTTTTCTATTCTTTGAAGAGATTTATTAACTCTTGCTATTACTTCCTTTATATGAAAAGGCTTTGTAATATAATCATCAGCACCTATTTCCAATCCTAAAACCTTATCCACTATATCATTTTTTGCTGTAACCATAATTATTGGTATATCTCTTTCCTGCTGTATTTTTTTACAAACTTCAAAACCATTTATATCTGGCAACATCAAATCTAAAAGAACTAAATTAGGTTTAAATTCATTATTTTTCATTAAAGCCTCATTTCCATTCTTACTTACATCAACACTAAAGCCTTCTGTTTCAAGAGCAAAGGTTAACATTTCCCTTATACTTTTATCATCTTCCACTACAAGTATTTTACTTGTCTCCATATTTTTCACCTCAAGTTTAGATTATATTACCATTTTACCATTAATTTGTTACATAGATGTTTCCTAACAGAAATTAATAAAAAAAGCTACTGCCCACTAAATGTATTGAGCAACAGCTTTGATTTATATTATTATTATTTATACTTACGAATACCAGTTTTTTATTATTTCAGCACTTTCATCACTTGGATAATATCTTTTATCATCACTGGTTTCTCCAATTGCAAATACTGAAAAACCTAAATTCCAGGATTCATTTCTAAACACATTTTTATAGGCTTCAAAACAATTAGCTTGTTCTTTATTATTCATAATATTTGATATTAATGGATTATGAGGCTCTTCTGATGCTTTATTTGTCTTAGGAAAGCCTAATTCTCCAAAGAAAATTGGTTTATTCCATTTTTCATTAAAATTCTTTATTTCTTGCTTTATATTTTGTTTCCTATTAAATTTTGTAGTATTTTCAAGAGCTTTAGTTAAGTTTTCAACAGTGTTTGTTTCATTTTCTGTCAACTCAAAATAAGCTGCTATTGAAATAAAATCAACTTTTGAAAATACTTGATTGTTTAATTTTGCCTTATATTTTCCCGTGTATTCTGGTGCAAAATCTGCAGCAGTAACCCAAAAATTTGTTCTATATGTCACTAATCCTTTATATCGTTCTCTAACATAATCAATCATATGACACATATTATCTTCATATTGCTCCATATAAACAAAACTAGTTCCAGCATTTAATGCATCTACATGATAAGGTACTGCTACATCCTTAATCAATTTTCCTAAAACATCATTTTCCCAATTATAAAAAAATCTCTCTATATTATCTGGTTTCCACTCAGTTTCCCCTACACTTCCATTTTCTATCCAAGGATAAGGCTCAAGTATAATATTTATTTTTTTAAACCTTAATTTCTTAATTAATTCTATAGCTCTTTTCTCGCTCCAACCTTCTATTGACATATTACTAGATGTTCTAGAGCTAACATTAATAACTATTGGCACATTCAATGTATTTAATTGAAGTTTATCTATGTCTTTAAGAACTTGGTCTATATTATAATCAGTAGATAAATTTCCTGATTTAATCTTTGTTTCAAATTTTGAATTTAAAGTTTTACCTTCTATCTTATTTATAACATCATTTATGTATCCCCTAGAATTTACGTTAAAGTTATAGGCATAAAATAAACCCAAACATAAACATACTAAAATTATTATTATTGTCTTTTTCTTTGTCATATTTACCCCCAACAGTTATATTAAATAATACCTTTGAATATTTAATAGCAAAGTACTCATTCCATATAAATTCCTGATTCCTCCATTATTAAAGAATCCATAAAAAAACAGAAGTTTTAATATTTACTTCTGTTTTCCTTAACCTATACTATGATTGTCATGCATACGGCACATGAAAAGAAATAACAGGTCAAAAATTGCTGGCAAGAGGACTTGCTATTTATTTGATAGTGCCTAATGTATTCCCTAAAATTTCCTTATTGTAAAACTTCTGATTCTACTTTTCTTTTTCCATCTTTATCAAATATTCTTCTTAAATGCACCTCAGTATAAAACCCAAAACTAAATCCAAGCAATATGCTCCCAACTCCAGATAGCGTACTTGATATACTTGGCGCATTAGAATATAAAAATGTAACTGATATTGAGAAAAACAAAGCTATAACACCACTTAATATCAGCATTGCACTACTGAAACTATTACCTTCTTTCCATGTTTCATTATTTTTCATAGCAAAAAAAGTTCTATATCCAAAAGCATGATTTATTTCTTTCGGTGGCCACAATTTTAATATAGTTCCCAAAACAATAAAAATTATACTTGGTAATATATTAGTTAACAGTATCATAAAACATCCCCCATTTATTTCCTTTAGAAACATATGTTGTATATTATTTTCGCACAATGATATTATATCACATTTTTTGTTGTGTATCATATAAAATTTTTTTAGATGCTTTATTAACAATAAAAAGATGAAATTTTTAGTATTATTTTTCTACCTCAAATTTCATCTTTTTAGTATTTATATTTTAGCTAATAATTATTTTTTAAAGCTTGTACACTAATTTGAAAATTCTTGTGAGCCCATATATTTTCCATTTCCATAAACTACTCCTATACCAACTTTAGTATATGAAGCATTCATCATATTAGCTCTATGACCTGGTGAATTCCACCATTGAGTAAATAGTTCAACAGCATCATAAGTATTGTATGCAATGTTTTCTCCTGTTGTAGTATAACTATAGCCTAATGCTTGTAACCAGTTTGTCCACTTTGTTCCATCTGGATTTGTATGATCAAAAAAGTTATTTTGAATCATATCGTTACTTTTATATCTTGCTACACTTATTAATGTTTTATCTAAGGTTAATGGCTTTAAACCTGCTTCAACTCTTTTAGCATTCATTAATTCAAGGATCTTATCTTCTGCAGAAGTTTGAATACTTACAGAATAATTTGTTGGTAGCTTAGGTAACCCTTGCACATCTACTGAAGCTGTATTACTTGTACTACTTGTTGTTTTTGCTCCCGAATTAGTATTTGCTGTATTAGTTGTAGTTCCAGCATTTGTTGTTGTTTCATTCTTATTTTGATTAGATACTGTAGTAGTTTTATTTGTATCTTTTACTACATTGTTAGTCGAATCAAATACTTTATCCACTGATGGAGTCTTTGATCCAGTAACTTGTCCATTATCAGAGCATGTATACGTTTTATTGCCAATAGCAACTTTTCCAGTTTGCATTATTCCTGATGGATTAAAACAATAAGTTTTTCCATTAATATTAAGTACACCTGTCTGCTTTGCTCCTGAGTTATCAAAATAGTACCAATTTCCATTATCTTTAACCCATCCAGAGTTAACAATAGAATTTGCAAGTGAATTATAATAATTATAGAAATTATCATATGTTGAATTAGTAGTTGCTGCAGATACTCCTAATGGTGCTATAGTAGTCATTGTTGTTGCAGCAATAACCCCTGTCACAATCTTTGTTAAAAAAGCTTTCTTCATTAGTTTTTCTCCTTTATCTTTCGTATTTGACTTCACATTATAAATAAAAATCTAAAAACTCAAACATGATTTTATAATTTAAATTAATCATATTCGCTTTTTCTGTGAAGTCCATGACTCTATACTATCACATTTTCGACATTATTCAACAAAACAATTCTTAGTATATCTCATTTAAATGATATTAGCTAAAAAGTTCTCCTGTATACTCCCGTTTATTTCAATATACTTCATGATATCCTTTAACAAGAGATTCTTCAAGGGCTAGGCCCCTATATTTTTATAAAAATATACTCATATCAAAAGTCATTTAACTATTTTCACTATCTCTTTAACTGTTTCTACTATTGATAATTCGCTTGTATCAATTTGCTTTGTAGACATGTCTTTGTACATTTCAAGTCTATTAATACTCCGAAGTAAACAATCATCATTTCGTATATTATGTTTAACATCCTCCAATATCCTATTCTTAAGAGCCTCTTCGCTACAGGTAAGAGTAATCTTAATAATTTCAAAATCCAAAGCATTTAAAGGCTTCAATATTTCCTCAAAAATTTCTTCAATATGTATGACCCAATTAAAAATGACATATTCTATAGTTGAATTTTTAAGAAAGTTTTTTAATAAGTAAGTTATATTATCAATCACCATTTCTTTATTTTCTTCATTAACTTTAAAAGGATTTATCATCCAACACCAATCACCATCAAGCCATACTGAATTTTTAAGTTTCTTATTAAGTTCTCTACAAGTTGCTGTTTTTCCAACTCCCATTGTTCCATTAATAATTATCAATTTTTTCTTCATAATCAAAAACTCCTGAATACTGTAATATTTATTAATATTATATCATTCAAAAAATTTACCATAAAGCTATAAATTAATACAGATTTAATCTTTATACTATTTAAATATATTCTATTTACTGGCATTATTACTCAAAATAGTTATTACTTCCAAACTCCTCTTTACAAATTACCGTCATAATTGTATTATACAATAGATACAATGATATAGATAATCATTGAGAGGAGCTAAAACATGAAATACGAAAGAATATTTTTATCAATCATTTTACCAATAACTTATTTTATTAGCATATTATTTTGGTTTAAAGGATCAAATAGCTTATTGCTTGCCATTACTGCACTTCCAGCATTTGCAGCTATCGTTTCAATGTTAATTGAAAATAAATCTTTAAAAAATCTACTTACACCTTTTTTTCAAAGAATATCTGTTAAAAGTTTAGCATTTACAATATTTTTCCCAATAACCGCAGTATTGTTTTGTATGTTAGTTACTATATTTACACATCAAGGTTCATTACTAACTAGTTGGAACAACATATTTTTAAAAATAGTAAGTATTACTTTAATCTCAATAGTGTTATTTATTGTAGGTTTATTAGAAGAGTTTGGTTGGAGAGGATATTTACTTCCTAGACTTATTGAAAAATATAAAATAAAACGTGCTACCTTTATAATTGGTGTTATCATAACCTTATATCATCTTCCAGTAATTTTTATTTTAAATTTTCATCATGGTTTATCAAAAGCTATTGTTTATACTTTGCTTCAATCTGCAGCCGTTTTTGCTATAAACTTCGGTTTTACATATCTTTTTACATTATCTAAAAATGTAATTCTTCCAAGCATAATGCTTACATTATGGAATAATTTAAATCTAGCTATTCTAGGATCATCATATAAATTACTACCAGTCCAAGGTTATATTATAGGTAACCCTTATATTGTAAATGGCCTAGGCGTATTTGGTTTAATTTATTTTATTTTCTTTGCAATTTACGCTTATAAAAAGTTTTCAATTTTAGATAAACATATGTAAACATACATAGGAGTAATCCATCAAAAATAAAATTAAATAGAAATAGTTGTTTTGCAGTATCAGCTTTTCCATTTCCTACAAATGGCATAGGAAATTGAATTATTCCAATTAGCATTACTACCCAAAGTAGTAGTATCCTATTCTTAAATTCTAAATTTGATTTATTATTAATATAATCGTGAATAGAATGAATTATTATTATTAGATAAACTGCTACAATAAAATATAAATTTTTAGGCAATATATGATCTCTAAAATCTGACCAAATTGTAAATCTATGAAATTCTACTATAGGAAGTTCACTATAGTATTGAGAGCATTTGCCTAATGAGGTACTAGTATAAAAAGCTTTTCCTGCCGTATATTCCATGCCTTCAAATAATCTTATAGGATGAGTTAAGTAAAATTTCGCCAAACTCCGGTTACTAACCTTACTATAAAACTCTTCATTTGTTATTTCTGCTCCTGGAATATATTTTTCATATTCAGTTTTCTCTAAATATGAATGTTTTCCAGCCTCTATAGACATATCCGGATTAAGTCCCAAATCAATTAAATCCTGTCTAGGTGTTTTTGAACCATTTAATACCCCATAAAAAACAGAATTATATTCTGTATCTTTACACAAATTATCACTTTTATTACAAATTCCAATTGGATAAAGAACTAATATGTATATCAGTATACACAGAGCCCCTAAGCTAATTTTACTTAAACATAGTCTGTTATCCCATATAATTTTTAATATTAGAGCAATTATAATTGGTAATGAGATAGTTACTTGAAGTTTTGATCCTAAAAATAAAAATGCGGTAATTATTATAAAAGCAATATTTATAGTTATATTCTTACGATTTTTAATAGCGTATTTGCAATGTATATAGTTTAATACACATGCAATAAATAGAGACAAAGTTACTATCATCATTGGTTCACCATATAAACTATTGAACCAAACTAAATAATTACCATCGAAAAAAATCAATAAAATTAAAGTAGAGACTACGATTGAATTTAATGTATTTTTTATATTAAATGCTTTTAAAATAATAATTAATGCTAGAGTATATAAACAACTATATATAAAAGCTAAATATTTGGTTTTAAATATATTTTCTCCAAACATTCTTATAACTTTACTTATGGGCACAATTAAATAACTAATACTACACCCCTTTATAGTCTTTGAAAGATTATCTATTGGATTAATTTTATATTCAGTAACTATGTATTTGAAAAATCTAATAAAATCAGGATTATTTTTATCCTTATCTAGCAAACTCAATCCTGAAATATTCATTATTCTATCAAAATCCCCTTGATCAGCAACACCAACTTCTGGTCCAACAAATAATACTGCAGTTATTATCATCACTGCAGTTAAAATGGCACAAACCCTATACTTATTTATTTTAACGTCTTTAATGCTCATTGGGCTTTTCCTCCGTATAAATGGAATTTGTTCTTATCTAAAAATAAGTTCTAATAGTAATATGATGTAAATTATAAAATTTATACTATTTTATTTTAAATACTATTAAAGTGCTGATAATAATTGATCTTAAAATAAAAGAACCGCAAATTCATAAAGAATAATGCAGTTCTTTTCTCAAATATTTTTTTAATTTTATCTCTATTAGTTAAATATATTAAACAATAATCTTACCAAATTTTTAATCTATCCTCGGGTTTAACATACATTTTATCGCCAGGCTTTATTCCAAAAGTTTCATAGAATTTATCAAATTGGGCAGAAACTATATTACTTCTAACTTTATTTGGTGAATGTGAATCATATTGAAGTCGCATTTCTGCATATTCTTTAGTATTAATTTCACGCCATACAGATGAATTGCTTTCAAAAAATGCTTTGTAGTCAGGATTTTGCATTTTGCTTAAAATATCTAACGCACAAGTCATTCCACCAATATCAGCAATATTTTCACCAACAGTAAGATCTCCATTAACATTTTTCCCATCATCTAATTTTACGTTGCTATAAAAAGCTCTTACCTTCTTTGTTTTATCTTGGAATTTAGCATAATCTTCTGCTGTCCACCAATTGTTTAGGTTACCATCAGCGTCAAACTTTGCACCAGTATTATCAAAGGCATGACTTATTTCATGACCTATAATAGTTCCAATTGCACCAAGCTTTTCTTCTTTACTTGCATTGGCATTATAAAATGCTCCTTGCAGAATTCCAGCAGGAACAGTTATAGTATTTGAGGTTGCATTATAAAATGCATTAATTGTTTGTGGAGGGCAAGCAAATTTTGTCTTATCAACTGGTTGATTTAATTTACTTATTTGCTTTTCAAATGCGAATTTTTTTAAATTCTCAATATTATCCCAAAGTGATCCACCTTCTTCAAAGGATCTTATTTGTAGCTTTGAATAATCTTCCCACTTATCTGGATAAGCAATTTGAATATTAAGCTTATCTAATTTTTCAATTGCTTTCTTTTTAGTTGCTTCGCTCATCCAATCCAACTTATTAATTCTAGTTTTATATGTTTCTATAATTTCATTTGTCATATCTTTAACATCATTTTTAACTTTATCAGAAAAATATTTTTGAATATATATTTTGCCAAAAGGATCACCTAATGTAGCATTAACCATATTAATAGCTTTTTCTTCCTCTGAAATATCCCCTTGTGATCCTAAATATGCATTTTTAAATTCAAGTGAAGCCTTTTCAAATGACTGACCTAAATATGGGGCAATAGCAGCAATATTTTGAATTTCAAGATAATCCTTAATCATTGGAAGATTTTCATCTTTGTATATATCATTTAAGGCTTTATACCATTTTGGTTCAGTTAAAATGATTTTATCTGCCTTCTCTACTTTGCTATTTTTCATAATTGCTTTAATTTTTAAATTAGGTGCCATTGAATCAAGTTGATCCAAAGTGTAAATATTATATTGTTTATCTATAGCATTATCATCTTTTGAGGTTTCTTGCTTACCAGTTATTGACGCAGCCATAATATTTTCAAACTTAAATAAATTATCTACCTTTGTCTGTGCCTGCTCTTTACTATAACCACTTAAAGTCAAAATATTAACATAATAATTCTCTACTAACCCCTTTACTCTTTTACTATTTTCTGTAGGCTTCATATATTCATCTGAATCCCCTAAGCTAAGAGCTGTTGGTCCAATATATAGAGCATTTTTATTTGCATCTTTTAAGTCCACTTGGCATCCTAAATCTAACAAACTATTGCCAATTTTTGAATCTATGCTTAAATTTGAAATATCATTTACTGATTTAATATTTCTCATTTCTTGAATTGCTTCTTTTATTGGCTCTATGCCCTCTTTATTTCTAGCATCCATATTTAAATAGTTTTTATATAAATTAATAATCTTTTTTTCATCACTATTTTCTGAGTAATTTTTTTCATTAGCCAATAAATCCTTGATTATTTGTTTCTTTTGCTCTGTCAATGATTTATCAGCTTCCATAAATGCTGAATTAGATGTCTTTCCAGCTTCTATTTTTGCTGTATTTAACCATTGTCTATTAACATAATTATAAAAATCATCTTGAATTCTCATCGAATTTACTGTTTGCGCAACATTTGTATTGGCATTAGTAGCAGTCTCTGCTGCTTTAACACATGTACCTTGACCAACAAACAATGAACATATTAACACCCCTGCAATAATTAATTTAATTTTAGATTTTTTCATAAAAAAACCCTCTCCATTCCCTTATCAAATTTGATATAACCATCTTTTATTATATTCCTTGCTAATTATTTTACAATAATCCCACACCTTAATTTAACCTTAATTGTTTTAAAAATGATTCTTAGGCACATGAAAATAAATAACAAGTCAAAAATATGCTAGCTAGAGGACTTGTTATTTATTTAATAGTGCCTTATACATTAATCCATATAATAAAAGCCCTACAAATTGCGTAGGACTTCTTAAATTCATTTTTTTAATTTAAAGTTTTCTCTGGAGAAAATTACATCTAGATACGCATCAAAACCTGCCAATTTCAATACTTCCAAGGTTCCTTCTGCGCCCTCTCCACCATATCCTGCTGTAAGTCCATATTCAAAAATAAATTCTTCTTTATTGTTATTGGTAAGCTTTAATATATAACAATCTTCTTTTATCATTTCGGCTTCTGTTATTTCTCCAAAGGTATCCATATACTTCTTATAAAACTCAATTGACTCTCTTGTATTGCAGGCATCACTCTTAATTGTTATCATTTACATCCACCTCCAATATAATATATTGATATAATAATAAATATATTACTCTTAGGTTTAACTATACTAAAATATAAATATTACAAACTTTTATATAATCAAAAGAGCACAATAATTATTTTAAAATACTATTGTGCTCTTAAGATAGATATCCAACTGAATAATTAAACTTATAAATGGAATAATATACACTTAAGAAATTAAAATTACTAAACTACAATAGAAATAAGATACATTTTTCTGGAAGCAGGCATGTGAAATTGAGCTGATGAAGGTTCTTAATGGGGGGGCTTGTTTCATTTTCAGCTTGTCCAGATTTTACATCTGGAACACGCTGAAATGACTGCAAGTCCACATTTAGAACCTTCCAGCGAAAATTTCACTAGTCCTGTGGAAGATAAATGTATCATATTTCGGTAATTGTTGCATAAAT
>NZ_JAKJJY010000022.1:0-111979 GCF_022320955.1 Clostridium sp. YIM B02555
AGTGGCCAAAGGGGGCAGACTGTAAATCTGTTACGTTTCGTTTCGATGGTTCGAATCCATCTTCCTCCACCAAAAGAATAAACTACTATGTTTATTCTTTTTTTATATAAAATTTCTCTATTCTCTATATATAGAATTTATCTACGAATATTGACTAATAATTTCTTTTATGGTAGTATAATATATGAAAATTAAATAGAAACTCTTATCAAGAGAGGTGGAGGGAAAGGGCCCGATGAAACCCGGCAACCTGTATTATATAAGGTGCCAATTCCTGTAGAATGATTTCTACAAGATAAGAATAAGTGATTGTTGAAATCATGCTCTTCTTATCGAAGAGCTTTTTTTTATATTTAAGTTTGTGCACACTTAAATACTAGTCTAATATTAAAAAATAAAATTAAGGAGAGAGTTAAATGAGAAGATTATTTACTTCAGAATCAGTTACAGAAGGACATCCAGATAAAATGTGTGATCAAATATCAGACGCTATCTTGGATTCTATATTAGAAAAAGATCCAAATGCTAGAGTTGCTTGTGAAACATGTACAACTACTGGTATGGTTATGGTAATGGGAGAAATAACAACAAATTGTTATGTTGATATCCCAAAAGTTGTTAGAGAAACAGTAAGAGGAATAGGGTATGATAGAGCCAAATTTGGTTTTGACTGTGATACTTGTTCAGTACTTACATCAATAGATGAACAATCAGCTGATATTGCAATGGGTGTAGACGAAGCTTTTGAATCTAAGAAAGGTGAAAAGGATGAAGTTGAAGCTGTTGGAGCTGGAGACCAAGGAATGATGTTTGGTTTTGCAACTAATGAAACAGAAGACTATATGCCTCTTCCAATATATATGGCTCATAAGCTATCAAGAAGACTTACAGAAGTAAGAAAAGATAAAACATTAGAATATTTAAGACCAGATGGTAAGACCCAAGTTACAGTTGAATATGAAGATAATCAACCAAAGAGAATTGATACTATTGTTATATCAACTCAACATGATGAAAAGATTTCTTTAGAACAAATTCAAGAAGATCTTAAGAAATATGTTATTGATGCAGTTGTTCCAGCTGAATTATTAGATTCTGAAACTAGATATTTCATTAATCCAACAGGAAGATTTGTTGTTGGTGGACCACAAGGTGACTCTGGATTGACTGGAAGAAAAATAATAGTAGACACATATGGTGGATATGGAAGACATGGTGGTGGTGCTTTCTCAGGAAAAGATCCAACAAAGGTAGATAGATCAGCTGCTTATGCTGCAAGATGGGTAGCAAAAAATTTAGTAGCAGCAGGTGTTGCTGACAAATTAGAAATTCAAGTGGCATATGCTATTGGTGTTGCTAAACCAGTTTCAATAGAAGTAGAAACTTTTGGAACAGGAAAAGTAAGCGAAGAAAAAATTGTTGAAATAGTAGAAAAAGTATTTGATTTAAGACCAGGAGCTATAATCAGAGATCTTGACTTAAGAAGACCTATTTATAAGCAAACAGCTGCTTATGGTCACTTTGGAAGAAATGATCTTAACTTACCTTGGGAACAATTAAACAAAGTAGATGAAATAAAGAAATATCTTTAATAAATATAGTAAGAAGGCTATCTCTGAGTGCTAGAGGTAGCCTTTTTTACTTTTTGATATGGTTGACTAAAAATTAATCATGAATAATTAATTATTCACTTAAAGTAGGAAAGTATATTATTGATTGAAATATTGATATTTATGGTATAATTAAGAAATGCAAATAAGGTTTTAAACTAAGTTATTGTCTGTTATTAGTGTTTTGAATAATACAAATTAAAGATTTGGAGAGATTTTATGGAAGTTCTAAAAGGTTTTGTTGAAAGTATAGTTTTTAAAAGTGAAGATACTGGATATGTGGTGTGTAAAATTAGAAGTGATAATAATCTAATTAGCGCAGTAGGAACAGTTCCTTTTTTAAAAGAAGGCCAAAATGTGAAGTTAACAGGATATTATACTGTACATAAACAGTTTGGAAATCAATTTAATATTCAAGATTACGAAGAACTTCTTCCAACCTCTTTAGACGGGATAGAAAAATATTTAAGTGCAGGAGTAATTCATGGAATTGGTCCTGTTACAGCTAAGAAAATAATAGAGAAGTTTGGGGAAGAAACCTTAGGAATAATGGAAAATCACATTGAAAGACTTATGGAAATTGAGGGGATTGGAGAAAAAAAGTTTCAAATTATATATGAATCGTATATTGAGCAGCAGGGGTTAAAGGATATTATATTATATTTTCATAAGCATGGAGTAACTAATAATCAATGTATTAAGATTTATAAGAAATTCGGACCAAATGCAAAGCAAATAGTATCAAATAATCCTTATATATTATGTGATGAGATTTCAGGTATTGGATTTAGAACTGCAGATAGAATTGCAAGGAGCATAGGAATTCAAAATGATTCTGAGTTTAGAATTCAAAGTGGAATTAAGTATGTAATGAATCAATTTTGTGCTGCCGGAAACACATTTATGCCTATTAAAGATATAATAGAACAGTGTGAGGAGAATCTAGTAATAGCTAAGGAATTAATTGAGAAAAGTATATATGATATGGCAGCAGAGCAAAAGATAGTCGTTGAAAATATTAATGGAATGGAAGCTGGTTTTTTACTTCAATATTACTATTGTGAGCTTGGAGTAACAAGCAAAATAATAACGTTAGGTTTGCAACAAATACAAACTATAAATTCAGATATTGATTTTGAAATAGATGTTTTTGAAAAAGAACAAAAAATACAATTTGCCCCATCTCAAAGAGAAGCAATTATTGGAGCTTTTAATAACGGGATAGAAATAATAACAGGTGGTCCTGGAACTGGAAAAACTACAATTATAAAAGCTATTATTCACATTTATGAGAATAATGGCATGAAGGTAATACTTGGAGCTCCAACTGGAAGAGCAGCTAAAAGAATGACTGAATCAACTGGAAGAGAAGCAAAAACCATTCATAGACTTTTGGAAATGGGTATTTCGGAGGAAGATGAATCAGTTTTTGAAAGAGGAGAATCCTCGCCATTAGATTGTGATGTTATTATAATTGATGAAGCATCTATGATTGATATAATTTTAATGCAAAATTTGCTCAAGGCAATTAAATTAGGAACAAGACTAATAGTTGTTGGAGATGTTGATCAGTTACCATCAGTTGGACCAGGAAACGTATTAAAAGATCTTATAGAAAGTGAATATATAAAAGTTGTAAGGCTAAAAGAAATATTTAGGCAAGGCTCAGAAAGCTTGATTATAGTAAATGCACATAGAATTAATGAAGGAAAGATGCCTTTGTTAAATCAAAAGGATAAAGACTTTTTTTTCATTAGTGAGGAACATCAAGATAGAATTGTAGGCTTGATAATAGATTTAATAAGCAGACGACTTCCTAAATTTAATACATCATGGGATATATTAAAAGATATGCAGGTATTGACGCCCATGAGGAAGGGAACATTAGGAGTAGCTAATTTAAACGCCAGACTCCAAGAAATATTTAATCCACCATCGAAGGATAAAAAAGAAAAAACTTCTCGAGATATAGTTTTTAGAGAAGGAGATAAAGTAATGCAGACTAAAAACAATTATACATTAAAATGGATTAACATAAATAGTTATGGTGAAAATGAAGGCGTTGGAGTTTATAATGGTGATTTAGGATTTATTAAGAGTATTGATGAAGAGAGAAAAGCTTTAACAATTATTTTTGATGATGAAAGAAAAGTAATTTATGATTTTAATTTTCTAGATGAACTAGATTTAGCATATGCTACTACAATTCATAAAAGTCAAGGTAGTGAATTTAAGGTGGTTGTTATCCCTGCCTTTATGGGATCACCGTTTTTAATGAATCGTAATTTACTTTACACAGGAATAACAAGAGCCAAACAATTGGTAGTTGTAGTTGGGTTTCAAAAGGCATTAATGTATATGATTAATAATACAAATAGTATAGAAAGATATTCAGCTTTAAAATATAGAATAAGAGATATAATAGCTAAAGATGAATTTGAAGAGTAATTGAAAGGAGATTGTAATGCATGAGTAACGAATGTAAAGTAACAGATCAAGATTTAAAATATGCATTTGATAAAATAGACTATTGGTATAAAAAAAATATCAAATTTTTAACCATAGTTACAGTTCCCTTTAATACTTCATGTGTTTTTTCAAACATAATAAGTAAACTTTCAGAGGATAATGGAAAAGTGCTATATGTGTGGGGGAAAAGTGGAGAAAATAAAGAACTGCTCAGTGCAATCAAAGAATTCAATTCAAGTGTAACTCATTCCTATATTGAAAAAGGAAAAACAAATTCTAATCTTACTTTTGTAAATTATAATAATTTATTTAAAGTTACCGAACTTTTTGATTTAATTATTTTTGATGATATAACTTACTTTTCTAACTTAAATAGTGGAAATGTTAGAGAAATATTAGATGTTTGTGCAGAAATAGGGGAAAGGGTTTTATTGTATAGCATAGAAAAATTAGCTTTAGTTGGAGAAAAATTTGAACTTGCAGCTTATAATTATAAGAAACCATTTGTTGAGCCGAGAATATTGACAACTAGAATTGATTTAAATACAGATATTCCTTTCACTCTGTATGATTATCTCAGATGGTTTAAAGAAAATAATCATAAAGTGGTTATTTATACACCAACTAATGAAAAATTGAATTTAGTTTACGATTATTTTTGTAATAAGTTGAAGCTTTCTGATGTAAAAATAATGAAAGCATCTAAAGAAGATGAAATAAAATTATGTGAGAAGGTATTAAAATATAAGGATAAGGCAATATTTGTAATAACAAATAAAATAGAGGAGTTACTTGAATATTGTTATATGGATGATGCTGTAATTTTATTCTCTGATAATGAGAGATATACTTATAAAAAGATATTATATATATGTGGACAAATAAGGAATATGAATTTAACATTACCAGAAGTTCTTTTAGTATCAAATGATATATCAGAAGATATGGAAAAAGCAAAAAATATGGCAAGAAATTTCAATAAAAAGGTATGGGAAAAACGTTTAAGAGAATTGTAAAAAAACTCTTTGATGGATTGATTGAAATAATATATCCGAGAGAAAATTATTGCATTATTTGCAAGGAAGATGATTGCTTTGGAATATGTGATTCATGCAAGAGAAGTATAAAGACAATAGGCAAGGAATATCAAGATAAAATAATAAGCTATGGATATTATGGAGGAGTCTTAAAAGATTTAATACTAAGATTTAAGTACAAAAAAAATTTTACAGCAGGGGATATTTTATCAGAATTTCTAGAAGAATATATGATTAATAATATTGATTATAAAGGATATATATTAGCATATATACCTTTATCAAAAAAATCCCAAAGAAACAGGGGCTTTAATCAGTGTGAATATATAGCCAAAAAAATAGCGAAAGACTTATCTATTGAAGTTTTTGAAATTCTAGTTAAACAAAGGGAAACAAAAGAGCAAAAGACTTTAAAAAAAGATGAAAGATATGAAAATATAAAAGATGCTTTTAAATTGAAGAATACAGTAACTATAAATAATGGAAAATTTATAGTTATTGACGATGTAACAACTACAGGTGCAACACTTTATGAAGCATATAAATTATTAAAAAAAAGCAAAGCAAAAGATATAAAACTCTTGACCTTAGCTAAAAGTCATATATAATAGTAATGTAAAGCTAGGTTTGTGGTTGAAAGTCGAAGCTAGTCGCAGGCAAAACGATCCACGTAATTTAGATAAAATGTCTAAGGAGCATGGTGCGGTATAGAAGTAAGTCCTGCCAGTTTATAAACTGAGAGGGTTAGTAGTGAGGAATTAAATTTTATTAGCAAAAGCTCCAGCAGGCGGGTGTGGGGTCAAAAACCAGGTCAACTAGCTTTACCTTACATACAAATTAATTGATTCTATATTTGTAAATTAACTTATTTGAAGTAAGTTGATTTTTTTTGGATAGAATTTTCAGAATTGACTGATAATTCTCTTGTTAAGTTCGATAAAAAGTGATAAAATATTAATAACTTAAACATATTAAGTTATTAACTTTTTCAAATGAGAGGGGCTGGAATTTATGAAAGTCACAGTTATAGCAAAAAATATGGAACTTACAGATGCGCTAAAGGAAATAGTGCAAAAAAAGATAAGCAAATTGGAAAAGTATTTTGATTCTAATGTAGATGCTAAGGCTACATTAAGTGTACAAAAAAGTAGACATAAAATAGAAGTGACTATTCCATTTAATGGGGTAATATTGAGAGGCGAAGAATCAACATCAGATATGTACAAGTCTTTAGACTTGGTAGAAGATAAATTAGAAAGACAAATCAGAAAACAAAAAACTAGGTTATCGAGAAAACATGGTGGGTCATTAAGATTTGGAGAATTAGGAAGTGTTGAGGATAATACTGCAGAAGAAGAACATGGTAAATTAGTTAAAGTAAAAAAATTTGGTATTAAACCAATGAATTCAGAAGAAGCAATCCTTCAAATGGATTTAATAGGACATAATTTTTTTGTATATGAAGATGCCGATAGTGGCAAAGTTAATGTGATTTATAAGAGAAAAGATGGAGATTATGGTTTGTTAGAACCAGAATTAGGATAAAATAAAAAGCAGCTGTCTAAGTATGCTACTAAAAAGCATTTTAGGCGGTTGCTTTTATTATATAACAATATATTATTATATAATAATATATAATGAAGCGATTAAAAATTTTATAGCTATAGATTGGAATAATATTTGATATATTGGTAAATTATATTATATAAGTGATAAAAATATATAAAAGTATTTATTTATATGTTGTGTTTTAGTGATAAATTTGTAATGGAATTATTACGATTAAATTAAAATTTGATGTTTTATTCAGTATTTATAACAAAAATCACTAGTTTTCTTGAAAATAAGCTATGTAAAATGCTATAATTATAAAATACGTAAATTAATAAATTGTATTAGTAATTAATATGAAATATAGAATTTCGAAAGGATGACATTATGGGACTATTAGATGCCGTATTTGGAACATATAGTGAAAGAGAAGTTAAGAGACTTAAACCTACTATACAAAAAATAAATGAATTAGATGAAGCAATGCAAAAGCTTTCTGATGAAGAATTAAAAGCTAAGACTGTTGAATTTAAAGAAAGATTAGGAAATGGTGAAACTTTAGAAGATATTTTACCAGAAGCATTTGCAGTTGTAAGAGAAGCTTCAACAAGAGTATTAGGGATGAAGCATTATGACGAACAGCTTATGGGTGGTATGGTACTTCATCAAGGAAGAATATCAGAAATGAAAACTGGTGAAGGTAAAACTTTAGTTGCAACATTACCAGCATATTTAAATGGATTAAGTGGAAATGGAGTTCACATTGTTACAGTAAATGATTATCTAGCAAAAAGAGATGCTGAGCAAATGGGTGAATTATATGGATTTTTAGGATTGACTACAGGTGTCATTGTACATGAATTAAACAATGATCAAAGAAGAGAATCTTATGCTTCAGATATTACTTATGGAACTAATAATGAGTTTGGATTTGACTACTTAAGAGATAATATGGTTGTTTATAAAGAAGAAAGAGTACAAAGACCATTAAATTTTGCAATAGTCGATGAAGTTGACTCAATTTTAATTGATGAAGCTAGAACTCCACTTATAATTTCAGGTCAAGGTGAAAAATCTACTGAATTTTATAAGGTTGCAGATTATTTTGCAAAGAAATTAGTTGCTGAAAAGGACTTTACTAGAGATGAAAAAGCTAACGCTGTTATGTTAACTGATGAAGGTGTTAGAAAAGCAGAAGTTACATTTAAAGTAGACAATTATGCTGATGCTGATAATATTGAATTACAACATTATGTAACTCAAGCATTAAAAGCTAATTTTGCCATGAGAAGAGATAAAGATTACATGGTTAAAGAAGGAGAAGTAATAATAGTCGATGAGTTCACAGGAAGACTAATGGAAGGTAGAAGATATTCTGATGGTCTTCACCAAGCTATAGAAGCTAAGGAAGGCGTTAAGATTGCAAGAGAATCAAAAACTCTAGCTACTATTACATTCCAAAATTACTTTAGAATGTACAAGAAGTTAGCAGGTATGACTGGTACAGCTTTAACTGAAGAAAATGAATTTAGAGAAATATATGGATTAGACGTTATTGTTATTCCAACACATAGACCAATAGCAAGAAAAGATAATCCAGATTTAGTATTTAGTACTGAATTAGGAAAAATAAAAGCTGTTGCATCAGAAGTTGAAAAAGCTCATGCTAAAGGACAGCCAGTATTAGTTGGTACAGTTAGTATTGAAAAGTCAGAACTTCTTTCAAGTATGCTTAAGAAAAAAGGTGTACCACACCAAGTATTAAATGCTAAATTCCATGAGCAAGAAGCTGAAATAATCAGTCATGCTGGTGAAAAGGGAATGGTTACTATAGCTACTAACATGGCTGGTAGAGGTACTGATATTAAGCTTGGTGAAGGTGTAGTTGAACTTGGTGGTCTTAAGATAGTAGGTACTGAAAGACATGAATCAAGAAGAATAGATAACCAATTAAGAGGACGTTCAGGAAGACAAGGAGATCCAGGTGAATCAACATTCTTCATTTCATTAGAAGATGATTTGATGAGAATATTTGGTTCTGAAAAAATTCAAGGTGTTGTTGAAAAGCTTGGACTTCAAGAAGAAGAAGCAATTGAAAGTAAAATGGTTTCAAAAGCTATAGAGAATGCTCAAAAGAAGGTTGAAGGAAATAACTTTGATATAAGAAAACAATTATTAGGTTATGATGATGTAATGAATGTTCAAAGAGAAGTTATTTATAAGCAAAGAGCAGAAGTTCTTGAAGGTGAAGATGTAAAAGAAGAAATATTATCTATGATGAAGGATATTATTACTGATGCTGTTAATACACATATTACAGGTGAAAGTGAAAATTATAGAGAAGAATTCTTACATCTAATGGTAGCATTACAAGACATATGTGTAGTACCAGGAATGATTAACTTACCAAGTCTTGAGAATTTAGCAAATGATGAAATAGTTGAAAATATTTATGAAGCTGCACGTAAAGTTTATGAACAAAAAGAAGAAGAATTTACAGCAGAAAGATTAAGAGAAATTGAAAGAGTAGTTCTTTTAAGAGCAGTTGATACTAATTGGATGAATCATATAGACAATATGGATCATTTAAAACAAGGTATTGGATTACAATCATTTAAACAAATTGATCCAGTCCAAGCATACCAAATGGAAGGTAGCGAAATGTTTAATGAAATGATCGGAAAGATCAAAGAAGAAACTATAAAGCTATTGTTCCATGTTAAGATTGAAAGAACTCCAGAAAGAGTTAGAGTTGCACAAGAAACTGCTGCAATACATGAAGAGTCATCAAGCTCAGCGGTAGGTCCTGGAGGTCATCCAACACCAGGTCCAGGACAAAGTGAAGGACCAGTACCAGGTCCAGTTAGAAATACTGATAAGCATGGCAGAAATGAATTATGTTCATGTGGAAGTGGAAAGAAATATAAGAACTGTTGTGGAAGAGAAGCTTAATTCAGTTATGAGTTAAGAGGTAACAGTTAAGAGTTAGCTTGAAAACTCTAGGAGTTTTTCGTGGATTTTTAGAGAATTAATATGATATAATAGAGTCCGTAGAATTTTTCAAAAATTGTTACTATAAATAAAAACAATTTTGATTAAAGTTCTACGGAATTTCTATTAAGTGAACTAATTTAGTAAATAATTTATTAAAATGAAGCAAATACAAATAATGAAAATTTATTTAAAGATACTATAAAATATCGAGTTAATAGTTAATTTAATCTTAATGTCATAACTCTTAACTCAAAACTCATAACTGAAAAAAAGGGGTGGTTAAATGATTATTGAGCTAGAAAAAGAATTAATGAAGCTTACTAATATAAAAAAATCAATAGAAGAAATGGGGGCTTCACTTTGACAGAGCAGGCTTAGAAAAAGAACTGCATGAATTAGAATGTCAAATGCAAGAAGCTGGTTTTTGGGATGATATTAAAAGAGCAGAAGAAGTTACTAAAAAAAGTAAGTCCATAAAAGATCAAATAGAAAAATTTGATAAGTTAAGATCGAAAGTTGAAGATGTTGAAGTTTTAAAAGAAATTATGGAAGATGATGATGAAGAATCTGCCAATGAAATAATACAATCTATACGAGAAGTAGAAGCTGAAATTGATGACTATAATATGAAGATTCTTTTATGTGGAGAGTATGATAAAAATAATGCTATTTTAACTTTACATGTTGGTGTTGGAGGTACTGATGCCAATGATTGGACAGAAATGCTTTTAAGAATGTATACAAGATGGTGCGAAAAACAAGGATATAGTGTTGAAACTATAGATTTGCTTCCAGGAGATGAAGCTGGAATTAAAAGTGTTACATTAAAAATAACTGGTGAATATGCATATGGTTATCTAAAGGCGGAAAAGGGAATTCACAGATTAGTTAGAATTTCTCCATTTAATGCAAATGGTAAGAGACAAACTTCTTTTGCATCTATGGAAGTACTTCCCGAACTTACAAAAGAGCAAGATATTGAAATTAAAGCTGATGATCTTAGAATAGATACTTATAGATCAGGTGGGGCTGGAGGACAGCACGTTAATAAAACAGATTCAGCAGTAAGAATCACACATCTTCCTACAGGAATAGTAGTACAATGTCAAAATGAACGAAGTCAATTTGCAAATAGAGATACTGCTATGGAAATGTTGAAGTCTAAATTAGTTGAATTAAAAGAAAGAGCTCACAAAGAAAAGATTGAAGACTTAACTGGAGATTTAAAGGATATGGGCTGGGGAAGTCAGATAAGGTCATATGTATTCCATCCATATAGTATGGTTAAAGATCATAGAACAAATGTAGAAACTTCAAATGTCACTGCAGTAATGGATGGAGATATAGATATGTTTATAAATGCATATTTAAAAAATTAATTTTTAGTGAAATAAATCTTAGAAAAGTAGAAAGGATACTAAATCGAATTAAGGTTCCTTTCTATTGATTTACCTGAAAATATATTACTATTTTCATTAGTACCAGTAAGCTATCCAGCCTAACAAAGCAGTGAGGTTGTTGATAGATTCAATAAAGATAAAGTTCATTATGAAGGGCGGAGATAATATGATTAAAATTGTTGCTAAAAATTTCGTGAAAAAAGAAAATATAGATGAAGTAATAAAACTTTCAAAAGAATTAGTGGATGAAACAATTAAGGAAGAAGGCTGCATAAGTTACGAAATGTATCAAGATGTAAATGATAATAGTATACTTACTATGATAGAAACTTGGGAAAATAGAGATGTGTTAGCTAAGCATTCAAAATCAGAACATTTTCAAAGAATAGTTCCGATGATGTCTACACATATGGAAAAACCAGCAGAAATGAATATATATACTAAAATATTATAAACATATAGAATATAGAAGACATTCTTAGGAGTGTCTTCTATATTTTTACTTGTATATAAATTTAAATTTATATTGATTTATAAAAAATATCTATTAATGAATAAACAGATATGAGAACAACGCAAATATATAATGATATATTTAGTCCTGGTTTTAGTATGCACATAATACCACCTCCAACTAATGCAAGCATTATTACAACACTGACAAATTTAAAAAAGCCAGATTTATTTGTTAAAAGAGTTACAACTGATGAAAACATAATAAGAATTAACACCAAAAAATAAAAAATATCCTTTAATTTATCTGAATAACTCATTATTTGAAATTCGTTAAGTGCAAGTGCTGAAAGTAGAAAAAGTAAAGAAAAAGAGCATATTTTACTAATATTTTTTATCATAAATAACCACTCCTTTTGGTAAAAATTTACATAATAATTATACAGTTATATTTATATATAGGCAATAGGAATATAATTATGAAAATAGTTCCTAAAATTTAAGAAATCTATGATAAAATGTAGATATAACTGAAAGAGGAGTTGAATATATGAAAATTCTAATAGGTGAAGATGAAAAAGATATAAGGAATCTTATTTCATTGCATATGAGAAAAGAAAATTATGAAGTATATGAAGCCTGTGATGGAAGAGAAGCATTAACAATATTTGAAAATGAAAAAATAGATTTAATTTTATTAGATATAATGATGCCAAATGTTGATGGTATTTCCGTGATACAAAAGGTAAGAGCTGTATCAACCATTCCTATAATTTGTATTACGGCAATGGGAAATGATTCAGATAAAGTTTTGGCATTAGGACTTGGTGCTGATGATTATTTGGTAAAACCTATAAGCCCAATTGAGTTATCAGCAAGAGTTGCTTCTAATCTTAGAAGATGTTATAAATATGCAGAGCATAAAGAGTCGACATATACAACTGGAGATTTAAAGTTACTTACTGAGACTTTTGAAGTATATAAAGGGGATAAAAAACTTGAATTAAATCCAAAAGAATTTAAAATTTTGAAATTACTTATTTCTAATTTGGGTAAAGTGTTTACTAAAAAGCAAATTTATGAGGAAGTATGGGAAGAAGCATATTTTGGTGATTCTAATAATATAATGGTTCATTTAAGCCATATAAGAGAAAAAATTGAGGACGACCCTAAAAATCCTATTTACATTAAAACCATAAGAGGTATAGGTTATAAAATTGAGAGGGTTAATGTAAATGAAAGCTAAGAAAATAAAAAGAAGTGTTACAACTGAATTTTTTGTTACATACTTTTTAGGATATATAGGCATTACTTTAATAATATTATTGTCTGTAGTAATATCTTTTATGTCATATGAGTTTTTTTGTAGATCGAGTAAGTTCAATTCATATTTTGAAGAATTGGGAACAAAATTGACAACAGATAGTACTAGTGTAACTGATGAAGAATTAGCAATTGTTGATGGGTTTGTGATAAAAATACAAAATGATAAGGTTTCTTTTTCTAAAGGAAATGTTATTAAGGAATTTAATAATTTAAGTTTAGAAAGTTATATGAAGTTCTTTGGTGTAAATAAGGATAATAAGACATCGTTGAATGATGATTTTTTGGCTTATACTATAATGAATGGATTTAATAGTTCTGTATTTAATACAGAGAATGATATTAAGTATACAATCTTTACTAAATATCTAGAAGGAGAAAATTCTTTAATTGTTATGGGATGTCCTTATGAACAAATTACAGTACCTAATAAAATTACTAAAATAATTCCTCATAATTTTATTATTAAGATTATAAGTCTGATTAACGTGTCTGCAATTCTTTTAATTGTTTATATTTTGGCAAGGGTATCGTCAAAAGCTTTCATAAAGCCAATAAAGACATTATTAAAAGGGGTTATAGAAATATCTCAAGGTAATTATGATATAGAAATCAATATTAATACAAAGAATGAATTCCTTGAACTGGCTAATGGATTTAATATGATGGCAGAAACAATAAAAAATGAACGAAAAGAAAAGGAAAAATTAGAAAAAGCAAAAGAAACTTTAATATTAGATATATCACATGATTTGAAAAATCCACTTGCTTCAATTTTAGGTTATAGCGAAACTTTGATTAACAATACAGATTTAAATGAAAGTGAAAAAACGGAATATCTAACTATAATAAATAAGAATTCTCAAAGGGCTAATAAGTTAATAACAGATTTATTTGAATTTTCCTTATATGCAAAGACTGATTATGAATTAATAACAGCAAAAATAGATATTTGCGAATTTTTAAGACAGACCATTGCAAACTATATCGCAGAATTTGATCATAAAAAATTTCAATATGATTTTGATATATGTGAAGATGCATATTTTGTAATGGCTGATGAAGAAAAGCTAGCTAGGGCAATTAATAATATTTTGGATAATAAAATTAAATATAATTCAGAGGGAAATACCATAGGAATAAAGACTGAAATTAGAGGAAATTGTTTTTATATTATATTATCAGACGATGGTGAACCTATTCCGCAGGAATATAAAGAAAATATATTTAATCCATTTGTTAGGGTTGATAAATCTAGAAATTCTAAAACAGGTGGAACAGGACTTGGACTATCTATCACAAAGAAAATCTTGGATAAACACAATGGGGATATAAGAATAATTGATAGTAATGAGGGCACAAGTTTCGAAGTGATGTTGCCTTTAGTAGGTGTTAAGAGTGGTAAATAAAAAAATTTGAAATTTAGAAGTGGCACATCTTAAACAGAATTTTTAAGGTTAATTTAATGTTTTTGTAAGTAGTATTTAACTACAAATACTTATACTAGATATTAAGAAAATTATTTTATTATTTGTAAAAGATTTTTTAAAAATAATAGAGGGAAGGGAGATAAAGTTATTGAAGTCTGAAAGCGAATTTAATGAAATCAAAATTAGACATGCAGCACTTATATATTTACTTGATTTTGTGATTTTTTTCATATTAGTTTCTTACATAGTGAAATTATATGGAGAAATTAGTAATACTTATATTAATATTCTATGTTTAATAGCTACTGCTTTAGCACTTTTTATGTTTTTGTATAAGATTAAACCGTCTATAAAGAAAATAAGTCTCCTGTATATTGATTTTAAGAATAAAATTGATATGAAAGAAATAATTTATGTTAGTATGTTTTTTATATTTTTAAATATAGGAGGGGCTAATGTTATTACTGATATAATTTATTTAATTAGTCCAGCTTTTGCTAATGGTTTTATTAAAGATTCTGTTTTAACTGTTAATTCAATTATAGATTATGTCATTTGTTTTATAATTTTAGTTGTTTTAGCTCCAATTGTTGATGAAATTACCTTTAGATATATCTTGTTCAAAAGACTTTCAAAGAGATTTAATGTTTATGTTGGTTTAATTGTATCAGCTGTTATTTTTTCAGCTATTAATATTTGCCCGGAAATTTTCGGTAATTTTGCATTGGGAATAGTAAATTGTATACTATATGTTAAGTATGAAAATATTCTTATGCCAATCTTAGTATATGCAATATATAATTTTTTGGATATGTTCTTTATAAAGTCAATTATAGGATTTAATTATACGATACTTACTATGAATGTTAATACTATGATTTTAAGTTTAATAATAGGCTTGTTACTATTTTTTATTGGAGTACAATTTTTTGTTAAATATGCAAGTGAAAATAGAATATATTTAAAAGGAAGTTTTAGATAGACACATATAAAAAGAGCAGCTATGCTGCAATACGGATCTATTTTGCGATCTGAATTATGCTGCAATGCGGATTTGTGCTGCAATTCAGAACTATATAGAAATCCAAAACAATTCTGCAACATCGGAATTTATATTGGTAATTTTGAATTGTTATTTATTTTCATGTGCCTAAATAAAAAAGTTATTGCCGTTACTAAAAAATAGTAATGGCAATAATAATTTATATGGTAAAATATATAATGTTGGCACTTGCCATTTGATACAATTAAATGCATATATGATTACATGCATATGAGAAGCAGGAGGAATTTATGAATTCGATTGAAGAGAGAATTGCAAAGGAATTAGAAATAAAATTGGGGCAAGTCCAAAATGTTATTGGACTTTTAGATGATGGCAATACAGTTCCGTTTATTTCTAGATATAGAAAGGAAGCTACGGGAGGACTTTCAGATGAAGTTTTAAGAAAATTATCTGAGAGACTTACTTATCTAAGAAATTTAGAAGAAAGAAAAGCAGATGTAACTAGACTTATACAAGAACAGGAAAAGTTTACAGATGAGATAGGAAAAGCTTTAGAAAATGCAACAACTTTGACAGAAGTTGAAGATATTTATAGACCGTTTAAGCCTAAAAAGAGAACTAAAGCAACAATAGCTACAGAAAAAGGATTAAAGCCTTTAGCAGAGTTGATTTTAGATGGTAAATTTAAAGGTGATTTAGGTGAAGAAGCAACTCAATATATAAGTGAAGAAAAAGGAGTAGCAACTAGTGAGGAAGCTGTTCAAGGAGCTTTAGATATAATAGCAGAAACTATATCAGATGAAGCTAAATATAGAAAATATATAAGAGAGTTCGTTATAAGAGAAGGTAATATTGAGTCAAAGGGAAGTTCAGAAGAACCAACTCCTTATGAAATGTATTATGAATATTCTGAAGCAGTAAATAAAATACCACCTCATAGAATATTAGCAATTAACAGAGGTGAAAAGGAAAAAATCCTAAGTGTTAAAATAACTGCTAATGAAGATAAGATAATTCAATATCTAGAAAATCAAATTTTAAAAGGTAATGAAATTTTAGATGAAAAGTTAAAACTTGCAATAAAAGATTCATATAAGAGATTGATATATCCGTCAATAGAAAGAGAAATAAGAAGTGAATTAACTGATATTGGTGAAGAGGGTGCTATTAAGATTTTTAAAGAAAATTTAAAAGCATTATTATTACAAGCTCCAATAAAAGGTAAAGTAGTTATGGGTTACGATCCAGGTTTTAGAACAGGATGTAAGATAGCAATACTAGATGCAACAGGAAAGTTCTTAGAAAATACAGCAGTATATCCAACAGTACCTAAAAGGGATATTGAAGGAACAAAGAAAACTTTAAAGGCACTTATTGCTAAACATAATGTTGATGTTATATCTCTTGGAAATGGAACTGCATCAAGAGAATCAGAAGAAGTTATAGCTGAAATGCTTACTGAAATAAAAAATGAGACAGGTAAAGAACTTGCATATGTAATAGTCTCAGAAGCAGGAGCATCTGTTTATTCAGCATCAGAACTTGCAACTAAGGAATATCCTGATTTAGATGTTACAGTAAGAGGTGCAATTTCAATAGGAAGAAGACTTCAAGATCCACTTGCTGAATTAGTAAAAATAGATCCTAAAGCAATAGGCGTAGGACAATATCAACATGACGTTACTCCTAAGAAATTAGAGGAATCTTTAGCAGGGGTAGTAGAAGATTCAGTTAATACAGTTGGAGTTGACTTAAATATAGCAACACCATCGCTTTTAACACATATTTCAGGTATAAATGCAGCTATTGCTAAGAACATTGTTGATTATAGAGAAGAAGCAGGACGCTTTACTTCAAGAAAAGAATTACTAAAGGTTAAGAGATTAGGGCAAAAAGCTTATGAACAATGTGCAGGGTTCTTAAGAGTTGATGATAGCAAAGAACCTTTAGACAATACTTCTGTTCATCCAGAATCGTATGATATAGCTAAAAAGTTAATAGAAGTTTTAGGCTACAATAAAGAAGATCTTAAGAACAATAAACTAGGTGATATTGATGAAAGAGCAGAAGCTAAAGGCTTAAAGAATTTAAGCGAAACTCTAGAAGTTGGTGAGCTTACTTTAAAGGATATAATAAAGGAGCTAAAGAAGCCAGGTAGAGATCCAAGAGAAGAAATGCCAAAACCAATTCTTAAAACTGGAATTGTTGAACTTAAAGATTTAAAACCAGGCATGGTTTTAGCTGGAACTGTTAGAAATGTATCAGACTTTGGTGCATTTGTAGATATTGGAGTTCACCAAGATGGATTAGTTCATAAAAGCCAAATGGCAAATAGATTTGTAAAGCATCCTTTAGATATTGTTAAGGTTGGAGACATAGTAAAGGTAGCTATCTTGGAAGTTGATGAAAAGAGAAAGAGAATATCATTAACAATGAAAGATGTGGATGAATCGGTGGAAGTATAAATAATTAAAAAACATGGCCACTAATAAAATTTAAAAAACGAAAAATATACAATAAAAAGTACCATAATTAAAATCTTTATGGTACTTTTTATACGTGCTATTTTTGGTTTATTGAAGTTTATAGTGGTGAGTTTGTTATTATAGTACCATCTTCTGATCTAACAGCTTCACCTACTGAAAGTAGGTAATCAGCGTACTTGGGATTAAGCTCCATATATAAACTTTTTGATTCAGGATTTTCTTTTGCCATAGTTATAGCAAATTTTAGATTTTCTCTGATTTTTCTTTCGAAATCAGTTTTGCCAATTTTGTCAGCAAGCTTTTCAAGAAATTTTCCAAGTGTTAGTGAAGTGACACAAATTACACCTGCTACTATAAGATCTCTAATGTTTTTTTGACTATGTTGCATAGCAATAAAAATAAACCCAATAATAAAAGCTGCCGCAGTAAATTTTAATAATCCGCTAAAAAAAGATATAACAGTTGCACGTAAGCTTCCTTTATATTTTTTGTAATGTAGGATATAGTAGTACATGAATGATTCAACTCCTTTAAATTGGATAATTAGTATAAATTCTAATAATTAATTAAATTTTTCACATTCCAATAAAGAATAATTTACATTAATTAAATTATTATGTCAATAGGGGGAGTTAAATGAAGAAATTTGAAATATATTAATTTATTTCTTAAACATGCATATCTAGAAAGAGTAACTTTAAGATAAAAGTATGGTATATTAATATAAACTAAGTAGTTAATTAGTATACTACTTAATATAGGAGGAAAGAAAAAATGATTAAATGGGGTATTATTGGACTTGGAAATATAGCTCAACGTTTTGCAAAAAGTTTATCTTATTCAAATGAAGGAAAATTATATGCAATTGCATCCAGAACAAAGGAAAAATGTGATGCATTTCATGAAAGATATAGATGTGAAAAAATTTATGAAGATTATGAAGAATTATTAAAAGATGAAGAAATAGATGCAGTTTATATTGCTCTTCCTCATGGATTTCATAAATATTGGTCAATTGAGGCTTTGAAGCATAATAAAGCAGTATTATGTGAAAAGCCTGTAGGTCTAAATGCAGGAGAAATGGAAGAAATAAAAAATACTGCATTGCTTAACAATACTTTTTTTATGGAAGCAATGAAAACAAGATTTATCCAACTAATTCATGAAATTAAGAAAATAATTAAAAATAAAGAAATTGGAGAAATAGAAAGTATTGAAGCTAATTTTTGCGGCCATGTAAAAGAAATTAAAGAAAGTTCTTATTTGTTAGATAAAAATCAAGGTGGAGCATTATTAGATGTTGGGATTTACCCATTATCATTTGTTATGGATATGATTGATTCAGAAGTAAAGAAAGTTAATGCTAATATGGAAATAAATGAAGCAGGAGTAGATTCTTATTTTAAAGCAATATTAACTTTTGAAAATGGAGTCATAGGAATTATAGAAGGCGCTTTTGATCGAGACAAAGAGAGGACAGCTATTATTAAAGGAACAAAAGGCCACATAGAAATTCCGATATATAATAGACCTAGTATAGCTAAAATCTATATAAATGGTAAGGAACTATACACAATTGAAGAAGAATTAGAATTTGATGATATGTATGCAGAAATTAAAGAAGTTCATAAATGCTTGAAAGCTTCAAGGTTGCAAAGTGAGTATATGTCATTAGATGAGTCACTTAGGGTTATGAGAGTTTTAGATGAAATTAAGAAAGCTTCAAACTTTAATTAGATATTAATATTTTAAAGGTGGTAACTTTAGATTTTTTCGACTAAAGAGATAAGAAAGAATTTTATATTAAGAAGGTATTAAAAGATGGATAAAACAAAATTTTATACAAACAGAAGAAACATAGTGCTTCTAGCGGCTTTATGCTGCTTATTATGGGGAAGTGCCTATCCTGCAATTAAGGTGGGATATGAATTGTTTAATGTAAATGATGTGGGAAGTAAATTAGTTTTTGCAGGATATAGATTTACTCTTGCGGGAATATTTATAATACTATTAGAGATGATTAGAAGAAAAAGAATAATAAGTTTTACTAAAAAGCAATTTGGGCAGATAACCTTACTTGGAGTAACCCAGACTACTTTGCAATACATATTTTTCTATGTAGGACTATCATATACTACAGGTGTAAGGGGATCTATTATAAATGGAACAGGTACATTTATAAGTATTATATTAGCTCATTTTATTTATAAAAATGATAAGCTTAATTTTAATAAAATAGCAGGATGCATAATAGGATTTTTAGGTGTAATTATAGTTAATTTAAATGGACAATCTTTAGGGGGAAGTTCGTTTACCTTTAAAGGTGAAGGGTTTGTAATGATAGCAGCAATAATCTTTGCAGGATCAGCTATATATGGTAAAAGAGTAACTCAAAATCAGGAACCTGCAGTAGTTACTGGATTTCAACTGTTTATAGGAGGAATCATATTAACAATTTTAGGATTTACCTTGGGAGGTAGTTTAGAAGGTTTTACAATAAAATCCACTGTACTTTTAATTTATATGGCCCTATTATCATCAGTGGCATTTGCAGTATGGACTGAACTTTTAAAATATAACAAGGTTGGAATTATATCAGTATTTAATTTTTTAGTTCCTATATTTGGTACATTACTTTCAGCTATTTTCTTAGGAGAAAATATATTTGATATAAAGATATTAATAGCATTAATACTTGTTTGTTATGGTATATTTTTAGTTTATAAAGTGAAAAAAGAACCACATAAGGAAGTTGCTACTTATTAGATGAATATGTATACGCTTTACATGTATATTTTTAAAGCTTAAGCTGTTTGAATTATTAATTGGAATATTGTACACTTACAATTACATTAATATGAAATTTGATAAAGAATGATTTCAATAAAACAAATAAGTTAGATGTGAGTAATTTGTAATTAAAATATTTTGTATAAAGTGTTTTTAATTATGTAAAGTAAAGGAGAGTTATGAAAGTAATATCAAGTCTAGTTATTAGAATAACATTAGGTTTTTTCTTATGTGCATGTGGAACGGTATTGGCTCTAAATTCAAATTTAGGATTGAGTCCATGGGATGTATTCCATCAAGGATTAACAAAGATTAGTAGTGTAACTATGGGACAAGCGAGTATTATAGTTGGAGTAATTATAGTAATAATTACAAGTATTCTTGGATTAAAGGTTGGATTAGGAACAATAGCTAATATGATAGTGATTGGGTGCTTTATAGATCTAATAATTTATGCAAAAATTATTCCAGTGTGTAATAATTTATTTTCAGGTATAATTATGATGATTGGAAGTTTGTTTGCATCAGCTATAGGAAGCTATTTATATATAGGCTGTGAAATGGGATGTGGACCTAGAGATGGTCTCATGATTGCATTAGTTAAGATAACAGGTAAACAAATAGGTATAATTAGATTATTTATAGAAATGGGAGCCTTAATTATAGGTTGGATTTTAGGTGGATTTGTTGGAGTAGGAACATTAATTACCGCATTTGGTATAGGATATTGTGTTCAACTAATTTATAAAATATTCAAATCTGATGTAAAGTTATTGAAACATAGAAATATAAGAGAAGGCCTTAAGTTTGTGAATGAATGTATGACTAATTAATTTATACTGAATATTTAAATATATATGTTGCAAAAAGAATCATTAAATAAGATATAAAGATTTCCAAAGGAAATCAACATTCATTTAATATTGATAAATTCAATATATAAGCTTAACATAAACATTGATTAGAATTTTATTGATATTTCGAAAAAATTAAAATACTAAACAATTACAGTCATATAAAAAGTATTATAATCGAAAAATATGACATAATTTGAGGTGTAGATTAATTGAAAGAATTACTTATATAGAGTATTATATAGTTTGAAATAATAAGATAGTGTGAAGTATCTAATTAGGAATGTGAGGATTCCTTTTGGGATGCTTGCATAAAAACGGAGGAATTAAATGATAGTAAAATGTATCGATAATAATCTTTGCTCAACATTAACTCTAAATAAGGAATACCTAGTTATTGAAGAAGCACCTGAATATTATGTAATTATTGATGATACGAGGGACGAAACAACTTGCAGAAAAACAAGATTTGTAGTAGTTGAAGATGGTGGCGTAACTAAAAAGGCAAAAGCAACTATCACAGAATTGAATTATCAATTAGAAAATGAATTTAAAGATATAAGACAATTTGAAATTAGAAAAAATTCAAAAGGTGAAATTAAAGAAATAGCTATAAAGTTTAAATATAATGCTTAATATACTTTGAAAATGGACAGATTATAGATTACACTTAATTTTTATAATATAGCGTAAAGGTACTCTTTGTAGAAAAGTTACAGAATTAATAGATAATATTATATTCTGTTAAGGACTACTACAGTAGAGTACCTTTTAAATTGTCAATTTTTATATTAGTTAGAGCTACTTAACTGAATTAAAAGTTAAAAAATTATATAGAGCTCCAATTAGGTTTGCATCATTTTTAAATTTACATCTAACTACTTTTGGTTTTGGAACAAAGAATTCAAATCCATTATGATGTTTATCAATATTTTTTTGTATATATTCAATTAATATATCTTGACTGCTTATTCCACCACCAATTGCAAACACTTCAGGATCTAAAATACATTGTAAATTGAAAATTTGAATTGCTAGCTTATATGTAAAAGCATCTAATACTTTAAGAATGTCTTCATCACCATTATTTGCATATTCAAATATTTTGTGGCCGTCTAATTCTTCAGCAGGTATATTTTTCACTTTTGCAGCAGCACCTATTAGTCCCCTAGAACCATTTACTGATGCCCACCAATTGTCCTCGTTTTCTGCATCATGGATGTTAGTGCGTATGAAACTAAACTCACCAGCGAAAAAATTGTTCCCTTTATGAACTTTCTTATCTCTTATGATTCCGCCACCAATTCCAGTTCCAAGAACTACAACAACCCCATCATTACAGTCTTTTAAACGTCCATTCCAAACTTCGGCTAATGCAGCGCACTTACCATCATTTTCAATTGTAATTTTAGTAGGACATCTTTCTTGAAGAATTTTTACAATTTCTTTGTCATTATTATAGGTTAAGGCACCTCCAGTATGAGCATAACCTCTTTCGCTATCTAGGATACCAGGCATACTTATAGCTAAGCCTCCTATTTGGTCTTTGTACTCATCATATATACTACCAATTACTTCTACAAAATTTTCAATTTTATCAAGAGGAGTTGGTTTACTTCCCTTTTCTATAAAATTAAACTCTTCACTCATAAGTGCATATTTGATAGAACTTCCACCAATATCTAAAACTAAATAGTTCATGTTTTTACTCCTTTAAGCATATTTTATTTAAATTGATTAAATATTATATTGTTTACATAATTATAATAACTTACCAGAAAAACATTTTCAATAACGATATTACAATAATTAAATAGTAGATAGAGAATATATTTGTTAGAAATTCTAATTAAGGATGTTAATCCAGAAAATCTGTATTTGATATAATTATAAAATGAATATTAATTTATAGAATATGGAGCATATAAATATGTTCAGATATGTTGGAGATATAAATGCAATTTCTTTTGTTAGCATATTATAGATATCCAAATTAATAATTCAACTTATAAATGTAATATATATGTATTATTGAGAAATTATAATCATAACACTACACTAGAAATCAGATACATTTTTCTGGAAGCAGGCATGTGAAATTGAGCTGATGATGGTTCTTAATGGGGGCTTGTTTTATTTACAGCTTGTCCAGATTTTACATCTGGAACACGCTGAAATTACGACAAGCCGTCATTTAGAACCTTCCAGCGAAAATTTCACTAGTCCTGTGGAAGATAAATGTATCTGATTTAGGTAATTGTTGCATAAGTCTAATTTTCGATTAGGATATCTTTAGTGATAGTTTACAAAATCTAAATAGTTCAATTTAAGTTATATGAAATGGTAATATTATGTAGTATAATGTAGAAGTAGTAATTTTTTGCTGCTATATTTCAGGGGTTTTCTTTATTTAGAAAATTATATAATTTTAATGCAAAAGAAAAAGGAAAGATATTGGAAGGGGAGTCATCTGTTTATGAGAAGTATCAAAACAAAATTATCGGTATATTTTGGAATGCTAATTATAGGTATATGTTTAGCATTAGGAATTATAGCATACTATACAGCTAATTCTGCATTAACAAATAATGCAAAGGAAATGTTGGCTAGCACTTCTATACAAGCAGCTAATGTAGTAGAAAGTCGTTTGAATGCTAATTACGACATATTAGAAACAATAAGTCAAAGAAGTGAATTACAAGATTTTAATATTCCACTTCAACAAAAAGCAGATCTATTGAAGGCAGAAGCAAAAAGGACAGGTTTTACAAGTCTTGGATTTGGGGATTTGAATGGTGATGCTTATACAATGACACTTGCTCATGTTGTACTAAAAGATAGACCATATTATCAAGAAGCATTGAAGGGCAATAGGGTTATAACAGATCCTATAGTTAGTAAAGAAAATGGAAAATTAATAATAAATATGGCAGTACCAATTAAAAATGCGGATGGACGTGTTATTGGTGTATTAGTAGGTAATAGAGATGTAGCTGAATTAAGTTCAATTGTAAGCGATATAACTGTTGGAAAAAGTGGAAAGAGTTTTATTGTTAATAATGCAGGAATTACAGTTGCACATTATAATATAGATTCAGTTATGAATCAAAATAATATGATTGAAATGGGTGAAAAGGATCCGACACTCCAAAGTTTGGCAAATGTTATTAAAGAAATGGTACAAGGTAAAATAGGAACTAGCGAATATACATATCAAGGTGAGAAAAAATATCTTGCATATGCTCCAATAAAAAATACTAGTTGGTCTATTGGTATCAATGTGCCTGAAAATGAGGTTTTATCTCAATTAAATGTTTTAAAAATATCTATAGGTATAGCTTCAGTTGTTATTGTATTAATGGGACTAGCATTGACTTACATTTTAGCAAGAATAATTTCAAAAGGTGTAACTAAAATTTCTGATTACTTGAAAGTTATTTCAAAAGGAGATTTTACTGAAGAGGTTTCAGCAAAGGGACTAAAAGGTAAAGATGAAATTGGTGAAGCATTTAGATCAATAAAAGTTATGCAGGAGTCAATAATTGAAACAATTGCATCTATTAAAGAAAATTCAAATAATATTGACTTGAAAGCAAATGATTTGTCAAAGGTTTCTGAACAAATGACAGATACAGCTGAAAATGTATCTACCGCGAT
The DNA here is from genome assembly GCF_022320955.1 of Clostridium sp. YIM B02555. Classification (NCBI taxonomy): domain Bacteria; kingdom Bacillati; phylum Bacillota; class Clostridia; order Eubacteriales; family Clostridiaceae; genus Clostridium; species Clostridium sp. YIM B02555. The sequence goes on from NZ_JAKJJY010000022.1 coordinate 25,061, forward strand.
TCATGAGACTGCAAATGGTGTAAGCAATCAGGCAACTAATTTAATTGAAATAACAAATATATTAAATACATTTGGCAATAAGTTAGATTTGGTGGCTGAAGAAATTAAAACAATAGATGTAAAGTCAAATGGAATTACTAAAATGGCTGGTAGCAGTAATGAAGACATGAAGATGCTTATTGAATCAGTAAATATTGTAGGTTCTTCATTCAAAGAGTTTATGAATAAGATTGAAAAGTTAAACAAAAATATAGTTCAAATATCGGAAATTACAACATTGATAAATGATATATCAGAACAAACAAATTTATTAGCACTTAATGCTGCAATAGAGGCAGCGAGAGCAGGAGAATCAGGAAAAGGATTTGCAGTTGTTGCTGAGGAGATTAGAACTCTTGCAGAGCAGTCACAAGAATCTTCGAAGAATATAGATTCTTTAATTACTTCGATTTCCAGTGAAGCAAATGTAATTATAAAAAATACAGATGGTCTAAACAGTGAATTGGATAATCAAGTTGGAGTTATTAATACAGCACTCAAATCCTATGAAAATATAATATCTGAAATAAATGATATTGTGGCAAAAATAAAGACTGCAAATTCTGCTGTTTTAGAAATAAACAAAGAAAAAAATGAGATTTCAGACAAAATAGAAAATACATCTGCCGTAGCGGAAGAGGTTTCTGCATCATCAGAAGAAATTGATGCTTCAACAGAAGAAATGAAATCTGCATCATCAGAGGTTTCTGAATCAGCAAATGATTTAAATATAATGACCCAAGAAATGATTCAACAAGTTAATAAATTTAAAATATAAATAATTTAAAAGATAACTCTTATAATAAGTTAATTATTATAAGGGTTTTCTTTTTGATAAATTTGTAATTAGTATTAAGTATTGGTTTAGATGTATAATTTTAATATTTTTTTGTGGATTATCACAAAATTAAAAAAAACGTAGTATTGGTTAAATTTATATTATATAATCTACATATAGAATTGAATGATTACTTTTTCGTTTAATGTAAACGATATCTAGTAACGTACACTTGGAGGGATGAGCAATGAAAAAATATTTGAAGGATAAAAATAAGAAAGTACAAAAAAGTACTAAAAAAACGAAAGATAACAACATTCTATTTAAGTGTGAGCGTGTGATAAGAGGATCAAAGATTAAAGTAAGATTAATTATCTCTTATGGGTTGTTAGTTTTAATTCCATTATTAATTATAGGAATATCATCAGTATTACAATCTAAAAGTGCTATGAATAATAAAATTTCGAGTTTTTCATCTCAGATTGTAACACAAATAGGAGTTAATATTTCTAATGAGATGAGTAATAACTCAAATCTTGTAAAAACAGTAACAACAGATCCTCAATTACAAGATTATTTAGATAATAGATTAGTGAATGATTCTTTTTTAGATTTTTATAAAGTCAATAATCTTGCTAAGTCAATAGTAAGTAAGGCCAGCACAAGAAATGATATTATGAGTTTAGGAATAATAAGCAGTGATAATACCAAAATAGGTAGTTTTTCAACTAAATTTACAGAAGATATAAGAAAAAATCTATCGACTCTATCAGAAAAAGGAAAAGGAAAATTTGTATGGAGCTTACAGAAGAATTCATCAGGATATAGTATATATACAACTGCACAAGTTAACTCGATGACTAGCAATAGAACTTTAGGAGTAGCCTTTGAAGAATTAAGCCCAAAAGTATTTTTTAATTTATTTAAGAATGTTGATTTGGGTGCTGGTTCAGAGGTATTTATTGTTGATTCTAATGGGATGATAATAGCATGTGAGGATGAAACTTTAACAGGAACAGATTATAAAGATAAAAGTGTAATTGAAAAAATAATGGATACAGAAAAAAATATAGATGGTAGTGATGATTCAACAAAATCACAAAAGAGAAGTTTTACAACAAGTGATGGTCAAGCATTGGTTTCATATACACCTTTAAGCGGTTCAGATTGGTATATTGTAGGTAGAATCCCATATAGTTATTTAAATTCAGAATCTAATGTTTTGAGAAATAGTAATTTAATAGTTGGATTAATTTCATTTATACTAGCTATGCTTGTTGCTTTAGTAGTATCAAGGAGCATATCAAATCCTTTAGAAAAGCTAGTTGGACTTATGAATAAGGCAAAAGAAGGGGATTTAGCTATACAAATAGTGGATAATAGCAAAGATGAAATTGGTGAAGTAATAAGTGCATTTAATGATATGGTAAAAAAGATAAATACATTAATTGGCGAGGTTAAGCTATTAGCTGAAAATGTATCAAATAATACACAAATAATTACAGAAGTTTCAGAACATTCTTATGCATCCTCAGAAGAAATTGCAGCAACAATGGGTGAAATTACAAGTGGTGCATCAGATCAGGCTGTTAGTGTTGCTGAGGGAATGAATTATATGAATAAATTGGCTCAAGAAATAAATATGGTAAATGGTAAAACACAAAAGGTATCAACAGTTTTAGAAAAAACAAAACAAATGAAGAAGGATGCTATAATATCAGTTGAAACATTAAATAGTAAAGCACAGAAAACAAATGAAGAATCAGCTAAAATTGTTGGAGATGTTAATGATTTGAACTCTAATATCAAAGATATAAAGGCAATTGTAAAATTGATTGTTGATATAGCAGAACAGACTAATTTACTATCATTAAATGCAGCAATAGAAGCTGCAAGGGCTGGTGAGTCAGGAAAGGGATTTGCTGTTGTTGCAGAAGAAGTTCGAAAGTTAGCAGATCAATCAAAAGAATCATCAATTAAAATTAATAAAATTATAAATGATATTCAACATAAGGCAGAAGTTGTAGTAAAAGAAGCTACTAATTCTAGTGTTATAATGGAAGAACAAATGAGTGCTGTAGAACAGACCGATACTGCATTTAAAACAATATTTGAAGGTATGGATCAAATAGAAGATCAATTGAAGGAAATGGTAACATCAATTAATGAAATAGTTTCATCTAAAGATAAGACTAAAGTGGCCATGGAGAATATTTCTTCTGTTTCAGAAGAAACTGTTGCAACCACAGAGCAGGTATCAGAAGCAACTCAGGAACAAATTACAGGAAGCCAGAAAGTTGCAGAATTTGCTCAAGAATTAAATGAAGTAGTTCAAAAATTAAATGATGCTATATCACAATTTAAAGTGAAATAAAGTGTTATAGATATCCAAATAAAGAATTAGACTTATGCAACAATTACCGAAATATGATACAATTATCTTCCGCAGGACTAGTGAAATTTTCGCTGGAAGGTTCTAAATGTGGGCTTGTCGTCATTTCAGCGTGTTCCAGATGTAAAATCCTGGACAAGCTGAAAATGAAACAAGCCCACATTAATACCCTTCAACAGCTCAATTTCACATGCCTGCTCCAGAAAAAATGTATCATATTTCTAGTGTAGTTTAGTAATTTTAATTTCTAAATAGTGCATACATATTCCATTTATATTGTTTTTTTATAAATAAGCAGGTAAATTAATGTTATGTATAAGTTCTAATTAATATTGTACATATTAATTCAAGAAGTAGCAAAGGGATTTACTAATTGATTAATAATTGAATAAGGATAATTGGAATATATATATAAATTTTTTGGGGGGTAATATAATTTAGCTGTTAATAAATAATAATAATTTGAAATGGGGAGTATAATGAAAAGCATATTTTATTATGAAAGTAAAATTGGACGGATTAAAATGGAAGAAAGTGGAATAGCAGTAACTAAATTAGATTTTGTAAGTAATGATGATAAAGAGAATATTATAGAAGGAAGTAAAACTGAATTGCTAATTGAAATAGTAAAGCAATTAGACGAATATTTTGATGGAACACGCAAAGTTTTTGATTTACCCATTGAACCAGAAGGAACGGAATTTCAAAAGAAAGTTTGGAAAGCATTAATAGAAATTCCATATGGAGAAACAAAAAGTTATGGTCAAATTGCTAAAATAATTGGAAATGATAAGGCAGCAAGAGCTGTTGGAATGGCTAATAACAAAAATCCTATAGCAATTATTATTCCATGTCATAGAGTTATTGGAGCTAATGGAAAGTTAGTTGGTTATGCAGGAGGACTTGAATTAAAGGAAAAGCTTCTTGAATTAGAAAAGAGGAGTATTATAGTTGAATAATACTTATAAAATTATTGTTTTAAGATAGGGAGGAAATAAGATGCTAAAGATAGGATGTCATCTATCAAATTCAAAGGGATTTAGAAACATGGGCATGGAGGCTCTTAAAATAGGAGGGAATACCTTTCAATTTTTCACTCGAAATCCAAGAGGGAGTAAAGCAAAAGCTATAAACGAAGAAGATGTAGCTGAATTTTTAAAATTAGCTAAGGAAAATAATTTTGTGAAAATATTAGGGCATGCACCGTATACTTTAAATGCATGTTCAGCTGATGAAAATACAAGGATTTTTGCAAAAGAGGTAATGGAAGACGACTTAGCTAGAATGGAATACATACCAAATAACTTTTATAATTTTCATCCGGGGAGCCACGTTAAACAAGGGGTAGAAGTCGGGATTAAATATATTTCTGATATGTTGAATGAAGTTTTGAAACCGGATCAAACAACAACAGTATTACTTGAAACAATGGCTGGAAAAGGAACTGAAATTGGACGCACCTTTGAAGAATTAAGAGAAATATTAAATCGTGTGGAATTATCAGATAAGATGGGTGTATGCATGGATACTTGCCATGTACATGATGCTGGGTATGATATTGTTAATGATTTAGATGGAGTTCTAGAAAAATTTGATAAAGTAATTGGATTAAATAGATTATGTGCTATTCATTTAAACGATAGTATGAATTCATTGGAAAGTCATAAGGATAGACATTCAAAAATAGGAGAAGGATTTATTGGATTAGAAGCTATTACAAACATAATTAATCATCCCAAATTAAAGAATATACCGTTCTTTTTGGAAACCCCAAATGAACTTGATGGATATGCAAGAGAGATAGCATTATTAAAGAGTATATATAAATAATTAATTAATATTATTAAAACGTCGTAATTTGATTATTACGTCGTTTTTTTATTAGGAAATTAAAGAACAATTTGAGTGAGATGTAAATGTACAATGAATAATCGTAGGCATGAATTATTGAATGTAGAATAAGAGTAAAGTATTTCAAAGATAATTACTTAAAATTGTTGAAAAAATACTTAAAAGTACTTATAATTATTATAGGGAGGGAATAATATGGTTAATGAAAATGTTATCTTATCGTATAAAGAGAGATTAAATTTAAATATCAAAGAAAAGAAAAAAATAGTTGAAAAAGCTATGAAGTTTATCCATGATAATGGAAAATATTTTTTTGATGTTTCTACTAGTATTCAATTTCTTGCTCAAGATTTAAATAAAGAAGTTACTGTATTTACTCATTCCTTAGATAATTTCAATATACTTTCAGAAAAATCAAATGTATTAGTAACTTTAATTTCTGGAGAATTTAATGCTAGAAATCGTTTCTTTTATAGAACAGATTATGAAAAATGCCTCAGTGAGGTTAAGTTTGATACAGCATTTTTAGGAGCTGGAGCTATAAGAAGCGATGGCATTTATTATGAAAATGAAGAAGATGCCCTTATCAAAAGAGAAGTTGTGAAAAGATCAAAAAAAGTAATTTTACTTGCAGAGCATCAGAAGTATGAAAAGATAGCTAAATACAAAGGTTTAGATTTAGATCAAGTTAACATTATTATTGTGGATCCAATATCAGTTTCTTTATTCAGATATATTACAGCGTCTCAAAATATTAATATTAATCCTAATAGCTTAGTCATTATATAAATTAAAAAGTGGGTGGTTTAATGCATCAAGAAGAAAGAATTTTAAAAGTATTAGCTTATTTAAATGAACATAACTATATGTCTATCCATGATATTTGTGAAATGTTTAATGTTTCAAGAGATACTGCTCGACGTGATATAGTTAGGCTCATAAATGAAGGAACAGCAATCAGGACTCATGGTGGAATTAGTCTACCAACTTTAAAAAATACAATAAAGGAATATAGAGAGCGAATAGAGGCTTATTCGGAGGAAAAGAAAATTATTGCTAAGAGAGCGATGGAATATATTGAAGAAGGAAAACATTATTTTTTTGATGTTTCTACTATAATAAGTCTTTTAGCACAGGAAATAAATAAACCTATTTGGGTACTCACACATTCATTAGATAATATTGAAATATTATCGGAGAAAAAAGATATTGAAGTACATTCTATTGGAGGGTGTCTTAATAAGCGAAATAGATTCTTTTATAAAGCAAACTATATAAGTTATCTTGAGAATATAAGACTTGATATTTCAATTTTAGGTGCAGCAGCCATAACAGAAGATGGAATATACTATGTAGATGAAGAAGATGCACTGGTTAAGCAAGCAGCTGTTAGAAAATCAAACTTTGTAGTTGTTTTAACTGAATATGAAAAATTTAAATTATTTAGTTATTATAAAGGAGTAAATTGGGAACAAATTGATGTGATAATTACTGATAAGCTGCCTCCTACAGTATTTGTAGATATAATAGAGGCAAATGATATAAAATTAATAATTGCAAAATAGAATAATATCTAAATTCAAAACTTCATATCTGTAGTGGTAATGACATTATATGGTAGTAAATAACGCAAGCTTATATCATAAAATAACGAAGTTAAAATACTTATATAATTATTTAGTTAAGGCTAATAAATTGATTTTTAAATAGTATTAGGAGTTGAGGTTATGAAAAATTTTAAAATGGTATGCTTAGATATTGATGGAACCTTGCTAAATTCGCAACATAAAATAACAGATAACGTAAAAGATACAATAAAAGTGATTGCAAATGAAAATAATATACCTGTAATTTTAGTTTCGGCTAGAATGCCTAAAGGAATAACTTTTTTGCAAAAGATATTAGAAATACAAGAACCAATAATTTGTTATAGCGGTGCTTTAATTCTAGATAAAGATAATAATGTCTTAGCAAATGAATTTATAGATGCAAGTAAGGTTGAGGAAGTATATAAATTAGCTGATGAATATAATATACATATGAGTGTGTACAAAGATGATGAGTGGTACATAAAAGAAATGGATTACTGGGCAAAACAAGAAAGTGAAATAACTAACATCACCCCTAATATAGTAGATTTTGAAGACTTAATACAATTGTGGAAGGCAGATGGGACTGGTCCAAATAAGATTTTGTGTATGGCAAATCCTAATGAAATAAGTTTATTAAAAGAGAGTATTAATTCTGATGGACTGAATATATATCCATCCAAACCAACATATTTAGAAATCATGCCAAATATGACATCTAAAACTTCTGCAATTAATTGCTTACAAAGGAAATTAATTGTTCAGCAAGAAGAAATAATAGCTATTGGAGACAACTATAATGATATAGATATGCTAAAATACGCAGGACTTGGAATAGCCATGGGAAATGCACCAGATGAAGTAAAAAAGTGTGCAAACTGTGTTACCTTAACAAATGATGAAGATGGAGTTGCCGAAGCTTTAAAAAAATACATTTTAATGTAAATCAAGCTTTTTATGATGAATCAATTAGAAATATTATTATCTTTTTTGTATTTGGTGTTTCTTTTAATAAGAGCTTAATTTGGATATAATATAAAGTAGTATATTATATGACAATAAAAGCTAGAAAGAGAGAAGGTATGATTAATTGAGCAAAAGATTCAATAGCACTGGTGTTTGCGTTTCGAGAAAACATTATATTAGCTTTTATAAAACCAATAATAAATGGAACAGGCTTTGATTTTAAGGAAGTCCAAATTTCAGAAGAAAAGAGATTAGATGTAGTAATAACCTATAATAGTTTTAAGTATACAATTGAAATGAAAATTTGGAGAGGTCAAAAATATCATGAAGCTGGAGTAAAGCAGCTTTGTGATTATTTAGAAATACATGGTTTAGATAGAGGATATCTTTTGATATTTGATTTTAATAAGAATAAAGAGTCTAAGGAAGAAAGAACGAATATAGAAGGAAAAGATATTTTTCAAGTGTATGTTTAGGTTTTAATCATAGATAAACAAATTTGAGATTTGACTTATTTTGTAGTGATTTTTAGCATAAACAATAGATCTAATCATCTTTTTATATTGGTTAAAATGGTTATAAATTAATGAAACTGATTCAAAGAGTTCCTCAATGAAAATATATGCACTAGTAGTAAAAATACAATTTTTTAATTTATTCCAGATATTCTCTTGTGGATTTAGCATCGGAGAATATCTAGGGGTATTAATTAGAAATAGCTCACCATAATTTTGATAAATATATTCTACAAGAAGAGGACAAGTTCACACATTTCAAATAAAATCAAAATAATTTGGATGTGTCTTTAATACTACATTAATCAAATCATCAAACATTTCAGCACTAAATGTTGCTTTGCGACCACCCAATGTCGTCAACTTAGCAAAATAATAATGAAAAAATTACTACAAAATTCCTTGAAATTAGTGTTAGTTTATTTGAGAATAAATGTTATAATTATAATAAAATAATATGTAACTAAATATAAAGGTTATCGATTGGTTTAAACGGAGGAAAAATAATGGCTATTAAAAAGAGTGAATTATACAGCTCATTATGGGAAAGTTGTAATAAGCTTAGAGGTGGAATGGATGCCTCTCTTTATAAAGATTATATTTTAACATTACTATTTGTTAAGTATGTAACGGATAGATATAAAGGTGATAGATATGCAGAAATCATAGTATCAGATGGTGGAAGCTTTGACGATATTGTTGCTCTAAAAAATGACCCAAATATCGGGGAGAAAATGGATAAAGTAATATCAAAGTTGGCTGGAGATAATAATCTTAAAGGCATTATTGATGTTGCACAATTTAATGATGAAGAAAAGATTGGCAAAGGCCAAGAAATGGTAGATAAGCTTACTGAGCTTATTGGTATATTTCAAAATTCAAAGTTGGATTTTAAAAAGAATAGAGCTGGTGGAGATGATATTTTAGGTGATGCCTATGAGTTTTTAATGCAGAAATTTGCAACAGAGTCAGGAAAGAGCAAAGGGCAATTTTATACTCCCGGAGAAGTTTCAAGGGTAATAGCTAAGGTTATAGGAATATCTAATGCTACAAGTTCAGCGCAAACATTATATGACCCAGCTTGCGGTTCTGGTTCGTTACTTATTCGTGCTGCCAATGAAGCTCCAGTAAATATAACAATCTATGGCCAAGAAAAAGACGTACCAACAGCAGGCCTCGCACAAATGAACTTGGTTATTCATAATAAAGGATTAGGGAAAATAGCAAGAGAAAATACGCTTGCGCATCCTTCTTATAAAGATGGGGATTCACTTAAACGCTTTGATTTTTGTGTTGCTAACCCACCTTTCTCGTTAAGTGCGTGGGGACTTGGATTTGATTCAAGTAATGATTTATATGGTAGATTTAAAGATTATGGCCAGCCACCAGAAAAAAATGGAGATTATGCTTGGCTTTTACATATGATTAAATCCATGAAAAGTAGAACTGGTAAGGGTGCTATAATTTTACCTCATGGTGTCTTGTTTAGAGGAAATGCAGAAGCAATTATCAGAAAGAAAATTATTAAACGTGGTTACATAAAGGGGATAATAGGCTTACCTGCAAACCTTTTTTATGGAACAGGAATACCAGCATGTATTATAATTCTTGATAAAGAAAATGCAGCAGCTAGAAAAGGTGTTTTCATGATAGATGCAAGTAAGGGATTTATTAAAGACGGAAATAAAAATAGACTAAGAGAGCGAGATATTCATAAAATAGTTGATGTATTTACTAAACAATTAGAAATACCTAAATACTCAAGGTTAGTGCCATATGATGAGATAAAAAATGATAATGATTGCAATCTAAATATTCCACGTTACATAGATAGTAGTGAGCCTGAGGATATTCAAAATATTGAAGCACATTTAAAAGGTGGTATTCCAATATCTGATGTTAATAAATTTGAAAAATATTGGTCTGTTTATCCAGCACTTAAAACTGAATTATTTGCAGAAAATGATAGAGTTGGATTTTTAAAGCTTAATATAGACAAAGATGATATAAGAAATACTATATTTGATCATGAAGAATTTATTAATCATGCAAAAACTGTCCATATTGCTACAAATAAGTGGATAGATTTAAATAAAGAAAAATTAAGCAATCTTAAAGTTGGAGATAAGCCCAAAGAATTAATAAATGATATTGGTGAAAATATATTAGAAATTTTCTCTAAAGTATCTTTAATAGATAACTATGAAGTATATGAATGTCTTCTTAATTATTGGGAAAATACAATGCAGGATGATGTCTATGCAATTTGTTATGATGGATGGGAATCTGGAAGAGAAATTGAAATAGAGTATACTATTCCTAAAAAAGGAACTCCAAAAGAAAAGGGATTTGAAGGAAGAATCATACCTAAAGCTCTCATTATAAATGAATACTTTAGACAAGAACAAACTGATATAGAAAAGCTTGAAGCTGAAAGAGATGAAATAATAAGAGTTTATGAAGAGCTTTTTGAAGAGCATAGTGGAGAAGATGGTTTGTTATCTAAAGTTATTAATGATGGAAAAATTAAAAGTGCAGATTTAAAAGCAAGAATTAAAGAACTTAAAAATGATAAAACTGAACCAGATGAACTTGAAATATTGCTAGAATATGAAAAATTATTAAATAAAGAATCTGATTATAATAGAAAAATTAAAGAATCTAAGGAAGCACTTGATAAAAAAGTTAGATCACATTATGAGAAACTATCAATTGAAGAAATAAAATATATTATAGTAGATTTGAAATGGAATAAGTATATTTTTGAAGGCATTGATTCTATATATTCAGCAGTATCGCATAATCTGGCAAATGGTATAGTAGAGCTTGCAGAGAGGTATGAAACTACATTGTTGGAATGCGAGAGTGAAGTAGAAGAATATGAAGAAAAGGTAAAATCTCATTTGGAAAGGATGGGATTTGTATGGTAGATAATGTACCTGAAGGATATAAGAAAACTGAGGTTGGGATTATTCCAGAAGATTGGGATGTTTCTGAAGTTCAGTATGCATATCATATTTGCAATAATTTAAGATTTCCAATTAGCGAGCAAGTTAGAAAAGGTATGCAAGGGAAATACCCTTATTATGGACCAACAAAAATACAAGATTATATTAACCAGTATAGATTGGATGGCGAATATGCTCTTATAGGTGAAGATGGTGATCACTTTTTAAAATGGTCTACTATGCCAATGACTTTGTTAGCAACAGGAAAGTTCAATGTTAATAATCATGCACATGTTATTCAAGGAACAATAAATGAAACAAAGTGGTTTTATTGGTATTTTTATAATAAGGATATAACATCAGTCTTAAGTAGGCAAGGAGCTGGGAGATATAAGCTTAACAAGTCAACTCTCCAATCTATAAAAATGCCTATTCCTCCTAGAGATGAACAAACAGCCATAGCTAATTCTCTTTCTGATGTTAATAATCTCATAACTTCAATTGAAAAATTAATTATCAAGAAAAAAAATATTAAACAAGGAGTAATGCAAGAACTACTTACAGGGAGAAAAAGACTTGCTGGATTTAGTGAGAAATGGATTGAAAAGTATGTATACGAATTTGGGGATATTACAACAGGTTCGACGCCATCCACTTCAAAACTTGAATATTGGAATGGTAACATTCCTTGGATTACACCAACAGATATTGGGGAGAATAAAAATATTTCGAATTCTGAAAGACAGATAACTAAACAAGGTTTGAGTGTATTAAGACAATTAAGGCCGAATACTGTATTAATTACATGTATTGCAAGTATAGGTAAAAATGCTATATTGAGAGAAATTGGGGCTTGCAATCAGCAGATAAACGCAATTACAGTAAACCAGTATAATAATGTTGATTTTATCTATTATTTATTTGAGAATAATAAAAAATATTTGCTTTCAAAAGCAGGGATAACTGCAACTAATATAATTTCAAAGAAAGATTTTAGTGCAATTATTTTTAAAACTCCACCAACAATTGAAGAACAAACAGCTATAGCTCAAATACTATCAGATATGGATGCTGAGATAGAAAAATTAAAGCAAAAGTTAAAGAAATATAAGCAAATAAAGCAAGGCATGATGCAAGAACTTCTTACTGGGAAAAGGAGATTGATCTAATATGAAAATTGGGGAGAGAGAAATAATAACACAAAAGAGAGTAATTGACCTTTTTAAAGATAAATTGGGTTATAGCTATCTAGGGAATTGGCATCATAGGGAAAATAGTAATGTTGAAGTTGAATATCTTAAGAAATATCTTAATAGAGTTGGGTATTCACCTAATCTGATTAAGAAGGCTATTAGTGAATTTGTAAAGATTGCGGGAAATCAACAATCTGAGTTGTATGAAATCAACAAAGAAGTTTATTCGAAACTTCGTTATGGAGTGAAAGTTCGTGAAAATCCAACTGAAGCTCCTAAAACTATTATGTTTATTGACTGGGATAAGGCTGAAAACAATGATTTTTACATTGCTGAAGAAGTAACGGTTAAAGAAAATAATGTAAAGCGTCCCGATATTGTATTATATGTAAATGGTATTGCTCTTGGAGTTATAGAACTTAAGAGCAGTACAGTTTCTGTAAGTAAAGGAATTCGCCAAAATATTGATAATCAAAAGGATAACTTTATTAAACATTTCTTTTCTACAATGGGGCTTATAATGGCGGGGAATGATAATCAAGGAATTTCCTATGGGGTCATAGACACTGCTGAAAAATATTATCTTACATGGAAAGAAGATGTTACTGCATTAGATGAAAACTCAAAAAATATACGTTCTCTTTGTAATGCGGTGGATTATAAATTAGATAAAAATATTATTAGTCTATGTGAAAAAAGTAGATTTATTGAGTTACTTCATGATTTTATAGTATTCGATAGAGGAACAAAAAAAGCTTGTCGTCCAAATCAATATTTTGGAGTTAAAGCAGCACAACTTCGTATAAATAAACGCGAAGGTGGTATTATTTGGCATACTCAAGGTTCTGGTAAAAGTCTCACTATGGTTTGGCTTACTAAATGGATAAAGGAAAATAAGAAAGATTCACGTATTCTTATTGTTACTGATAGAACTGAACTTGATGAGCAAATAGAAAAAGTTTATAAAGGTGTAGAAGAAAAAATCTATAGAACTAAAAGTGGTAAGGATTTAATTAATAATTTAAATGAAGTTAATCCAGTTATCATGTGTTCACTTATTCACAAGTTTGGAAAGCATAGTGAAGATACTACAGATAAAGATTATGACAAGTATATAGAAGAATTAAAGCAGAGTTTACCAAGGGATTTTAGACCAAAGGGAGACTTATATGTTTTTGTTGATGAATGTCACAGAACTCAATCAGGTAAATTACATACAGCAATGAAATCTATTATGCCTGATGCAATATTTATAGGTTTCACTGGAACGCCTATATTGAAAAGTGATAAGAACTCTAGTGAGAAAATATTTGGATTACCTATTCATACCTATAAGTTTGATGAAGCTGTTTCTGATAAAGTCGTTTTAGATCTACGTTATGAATCAAGAGAAGTAAAACAAAATATTACTTCACAAGAAAAGATTGATGAATGGTTTGAGACTAAGACAAGAGGATTAACAGATGTTGCGAAAGCTCAGTTGAAACAAAAATGGGGAACCATGCAAAATGTTTTTAGCTCAAAATCACGATTAAATAAAATTGCAGTTGATATATATCATGACATTTCCACTAAAGGTAGATTGCAAAATGGCAGAGGTAATGCAATGCTTGTTGCTGGAAATGTTTATGAGGCATGCAGGTATTATGAGTTATTTCAACAAATTGGACTCAAAGAGTGTGCTATCATAACTTCTTATTCTCCAAGCATTTCAGATATTAAAGGTGAATCTGTTGATACTGATAGTGAAACACAAAAGCAATATAAACATGCTATATACGAAAAGATGCTTAATGGTAAAGAACAAAAGGCTTTTGAAAAAGATGTAAAAGACAAATTTGTAAATGAACCTGCAAAAATGAAACTATTGATTGTAGTGGATAAGCTTTTAACTGGATTTGATGCACCTAAAGCTACATACATATATATTGATAGGAAAATGAAAGATCATGGGTTGTTTCAAGCTATATGTCGTGTTAATAGGCTTGATGGAGAGGACAAGGACTATGGATATATTGTAGATTACAGGGACTTATTTAATAATCTTGAAAAAGCAGTTAAGGATTACACAACAGGTGCTTTTGCTGAGTATGACAAGGAAGATGTACAAGGGCTGCTTAAAGATAGATTTAGTGAAGCTAAAAATGATTTAGAGGAGATAATAGAAAATTTAAGTGCTCTTTGTGAACCTATAGATAATCCAAGAGGAACTCTTGAATGTCAGAGATATTTCTGTGGGATTAATATTGATGATATAGATGAATTAAAAGAAAATGAACCTAAAAGGGTACTTTTATATAAACTTGTAGCTTCATTAATACGTTCATATTCAGAAATTGCACCAGAAATTAAAGATTTAGGATATGATACAGCACAAGCAATAGCATTGAAAAAAGAAGTTGAAAATTATATTAAACTTCGAGATAAGATAAAAGTTGCTAGTGGTGATTATACTGATCTTAAGAAATATGAACCAGATATGAGATATTTAATCGATACTTATATAAACGCAGAGGCCGTTACTAAAGTGTCGGCATTAGATGACATGTCATTAATAGATGTTATTGTAAATTGTGGAGTTGACTTTGTTAATGAACTACCTGAGGATATAAAAGAGAATAAGGAATCTGCAGCAGAAACTATTGAGAACAATGTAAGAAGAAGGATAATTGAAAAAACAGAAACAAATCCTAAATACTTTAAAAGAATGTCTATTTTATTAAATGAGTTAATAGAACAAAGAAGAAGAGATGCCATTAGTTATGAAGAATATCTTAAAGAAGTAGTTGAGCTTAGTAGAAAAGTTCAAGAAGAAGAAAATGATACAAGCTATCCAGAGAATATAAGAACCTCAAAGGCATTAATGGCTATATATGATAAATTAGATCAAGACGAAGAACTAGCTAAGAAATTGCATTATAAAATATTATCAGAGAGACAAGATAGCTGGAGAGGTGATTCAGCAAAATCAAGACTTATAAAAGGAATAATTTATTCATGTGTTGGAGATGATGAAGATAAAATAGAAGAAATCTTTAAAATAGCTGAAAATCAAGGAGAATACTAAGTGGGAAACTTAACAATTAACGGTATTGAAGTAGAAATACAAAAGAAGAATATAAAGAATTTACATTTATCAGTATTACCACCAAAAGGAAAGGTCAGAGTTTCTGCTCCCGATAGCATGAATGATGATGCTATTAGAATATTTATTATTACAAAGATCGGTTGGATAAAAAAGCAACAAGAAAAATATAAAAATCAATTAAGACAGTGCGAGCGTGAATATGTTTCAGGAGAAAGTATTTATCTTTGGGGTAAAAGATATCGTCTTGATGTAGTGTATTCTAATATTTGTAATGATGTCAAAATTAAAGGTAATAAATTAATATTTCGAGTACGGCAAGCAAGTACAACAGAGCAGCGTGAAAATGTACTTAACGACTGGTATCGTAAAAATATAAAAGAGGAAATACCACAGCTTTTAGAAAAATGGCAAAAGATTATAGGGGTCACTGTAAGTGATTGGGGCGTTAAAAATATGAAAACTCGTTGGGGAACTTGCAATATTGAGGATAAACGTATATGGCTTAATCTTCAGCTTGTTAAGAAACCTTTTGAGTGTCTGGAATATGTTATGGTTCATGAATTAGTTCATTTACTAGAAAAAAATCACAATAAGATATTTATAAGTTATATGGATGAATTTTTGCCTAACTGGCGAAAAATTAAAGAAGAATTAAACTCTCTAATTCTTGATTATATGGAAGAGTAATTTTGAAAAAGTAAATATTAAATATGGTTTTGCTAGGTTTATAAATTGAACTAATATCAGTTTATAAACCTAATTTTTTATGGTTTAAAATTGTAAAATATTTTTTGTGGGAATTTCAAAACATTGTAATAAGCTTTATAAAATGGTATATTAGTATTAAAATAAGGTAATAATACATAAAAATAATATTAATGAATATAAAAAAAGAGGTGTATTATGAAAATAACATCGATAAAAATAAAAGGTTACAAAAACCTTTTGGATTGTACCTACAATATTGATAATTTTAATGTGTTAATTGGTGCAAATAACAGTGGCAAATCTAATTTGCTTGAAATATTTTCTTTTCTTGATGATATAATTTCTGGAAGTGATGATGTTAGAACGAATATATTTAATGGAAATTCATCTAGAGGAAAAATTGCATCAGACTACACTCCATTTTTGAAAGATTCAAATATTTCTCTTGAATTAGAATTTCAAGATGACATAGGTGAAGAGCGTTTTAAATATATATATTATTTGGAGATTAAAACAGTTGAAGAATTCCGTAAGAGTAATGGACATATTATAAAAGAATTTCTTAAATATAAAAACATTAAAAAAACTGGTTCTATGATAACAGTTTTTGAGAGAAACGATGCAACTGTAAATGTTTTAAGGAATGGTAAGATTAGCAAAATAGATAATACGCAATCACTTCTTACACTTATAAGTAAAATTAGTGATATAAAAGAAAGTTTAGAGAAAGAAGCTCAAATTGGAATTAATGATGTTTTTATTATTGCTAAAACTCCAGTTATATATAGTTCTGCTAATGAGATAAGAGAGGCATTTTCATTTGAAAAAAGAGAGTCAATGTCTGTAATTAAAAATGGTAGAATTGCAACTATTGATATTTTGAATAAAATTGAACAAATTTTAAATTCTGATGAAAAGGAATATTTTGAGGAGATCTTAGAGGATATCCTAAAGTTAGTTATTAAAATTAATACTATTAAAGTTAGTAACACTACACCAGCAATCAAATATATTACAGTTCAATATATAAATAATGATGGTTCATTAAGCGAATATGAAAACAATGTTATTCAGCTCTCTGATGGTACATTGACAGTACTTAACATTTTAACTTGTCTTGCTTCAAATGTATATCCTGTACTTGCTATAGAAGAACTTGAAAATTGTATTCATCCTAAGCTTTTAAAGAAACTAATAGAAATTATACGCAGAGAATTTTCGGATATTCAGCTTATAATAACTACCCATTCACCAGTTCTTATTAATATGGTTAATCTAGAAAGTGTAAGTTATATTGCAAATAAAAACTATGAAGGTGCCAAGATAGAAGCGATTAAAAATAGAAAAGATTTAGTTAAGGAGCTTAGCGGTCCGTTCAGTAATTTTAGTGATATATTTGAGTTACTGGGGGATGAAAATGGCTAAGGAAACACGAAAGAAACTCTTATATATATTTCTAGAAGGAAATACAGAAGATGTATTTTACAAGAAAATTGCAGATAAGTATCTAAAGTCAATCTCCAAAAAATACAAAAATTTAAAAACCGGCACAAATATAAACGCTCAAATAGTAAAATATCTTTATCATTTTATAAAGGATAATTCAAACTCAAAATATGATTTATATGTTTATGCCTTTATTGATAAGGAAGGGGCTAGAAGTGATGTTTCTGAATTTAATGCAACCGCTATTTTAAAAGAACTTAAAAAAGAAAAAGTGAAAATTGCAAATATAAAAGAAATTGCTGCAATTGAAGCTATATTTATGATTGAAAGTTGGTTTTTTCATGACTTAGAGGGTATATGTAAATATATTAATTTAGAGTGCACAGAAACTTTAAAAAGAAATTATTCAAATACTGAAAAATTTAAAAATACTGATCTTGTAGCTCTTTTTAGAAAAGGAAAAGGTAAGAGACTTTACAGAAAGGGCGAGGAAAGTTTTTTAAATTCCCTTGATATTGAAAAAATATATAATAATTGTGATGATTTAAGGAGGGGAATTGAAGATATTATAGAAACGCTTGGTCAAAAGTAAATATTATAACAGTTTGTTAAAAGATAATTATTATATTTCTCATATCCTAGTGCCTTCATCCATTTCTGCTTCCAAAGCTTCTTGCAAAACATCTCTAAACGTATCTTTTAATACGTTTAGTATATTATTGGCATTAGTAAAATTCTGCTCCTTTATATATTTTCTTAATAAATCTTTCGACACATTGCCCATAAAGAAAACTCCTTCTTGTAATAATTTGTTATCTCAATTATTGCCAAGAAGGAGTTGGCTTTATTTAGTTCACACAAAATTTTTTACAGAGCCGCTAATATACCCCATTAATTTGCTTATATTTTTTGAAACCGTCATAAACTCATCTTTATATTTAAGGAGGTCATCCATTGAATTAAATAAAGTGACTGATGAAAGGCTTGTTGCAGCTATGATTTTATTGGTTCTATCAAAAATTGGAACAGCTATACAAATCACACCAGTATCATATTCTATATTGTCGAGTGCATATAAATTCTTTCTTATTTCATGAATTTCCTCTAGTAAAATATCTATAGAAGTTATAGTATTTTCAGCATATTTGATAAAGTTGGTATCTTTCAATATATTTCTTATTTCATCATCAGTGAATTGGGACAATAAAAGTTTTCCAGAAGCAGTACAATAGGTCGGAGCTTTTTTTCCAATACTTGATGACATAGTTATATTTCTATTTGTATTTTCAGACGATACTTTATCTACATAAATTATATTTGAGAAGGATTCATCAGGAACACAAAGGTGTATAACCTCATCAAATTTATTTGCAAATTCGTAAATATAAGGTCTAGCTATATTTATTAAATCCATGCTGCTTATTATTGAAGCTGATAAATTTAGAATTTTAATTCCAAGTTGATATTTGTCAGTTTCTTTATTTTGAGTTACATATTCTTTAGATTTTAATGTTGTAATAATTCTATGGATAGTACTTTTGCTTAATCCTAAATTTTTTGATAATTCCATTATGCCACAGCCTTTTGGATATTGAGCTAGAGAATCTAGTATATCTAAGGCACGCTCTACTGATTGAACTAAATTAGAATTATTTGAGTCTTCAGCCATGTTAATCCTCCTGTCAATTATATCTTTATATTACATTGTAATAGCTAATGCAGATTTTAACAAATAAAAAATTTATTTTTTCCTATAACTCTTCATTGACAATTATTGAGGATAATATTAAAATTAAGTTAGAAAAATGAAACGTTGTTCCACAATGCGGAACATTATATGCTTAATATTTTTAAACCTCAAATAAAAATAGTATGGAGGCGAAAGAAAATGTCAAACATTTTAAATGAATTTTCAATGGATTTCTTCAAATTAGATGGAAAAGTAGCTGTGGTTACAGGTGGGAATACTGGACTTGGTCAAGCATATGCTGTAGCTTTAGCTAAGGCAGGAGCAGACTTAGTAATAACAACTCACGGTAGGAATTGGGAAGAAACTGCAGAATTAATTGAAAAAGAAGGAAGAAAAGTTGTATTTGTTCAAGCAGACTTGACCAATAAAGAAGATAGAAAAAATGTGGTTAAAACTGCAATTGATAACTTTGGGAAAATAGATATATTAGTAAATAATGCTGGAACTATAAGAAGAGCACCACTTTTGGAATATAAGGAAGAAGATTGGGATGCAGTTATGGATATTAATCTAAATGCTGTATATTTCTTAAGCCAAGATGTAGCTAGAATAATGGTTGAGCAAGGATCAGGAAAGATAATTAATATTGCATCAATGTTAACATTCCAAGGTGGAAAATTTGTTCCACCGTACACGGCAAGTAAGCATGGAATAGCAGGTATAACAAAAGCTTTTGCAAATGAGTTAGCATGTAAGAACATTCAAATAAATGCAATAGCACCAGGATATATAAAGACAGCAAATACAGAACCAATAAGAGCTGATAAAGCAAGAAATGCAGAAATACAAGGAAGAATACCAGCAGATAGGTGGGCAGATCCCTTTGATTTAATGGGAGCAGTAGTATTCCTAGCAAGTAGAGCTTCAGATTATGTTAATGGACATGTATTAGCAGTTGATGGAGGATGGTTAGTAAGATAGATAATAGTTTATGTAAATGAAATTAACGATGACCCCATATAAATTGAAAGAGGTGTATTATTAATGGATGTAATAACTATAGGAGATGCAATGATTGCAATGTGTCCAAGCAAGAAAGGACCAATAATGTTTTGTGATACTTTTGAAAGAAAATTAGGAGGAGCAGAACTAAATGTTGCAATAGGTTGTGCAAGATTAGGAATTCAATCAGGATGGATAAGCAGACTTGGAAATGATGACTTTGGAAAATATATATTAAAAACTGTAAGAGGTGAAGGTGCTGATATCTCAGAAGTTAAGCTTGTAGATGGATATCCAACATCAGTTTACTTTAGAGAAGTCTTAGCTGATGGTTCAAGCAGATCGTTTTATTATAGAGAAAAATCACCAACAAGTACTATGAAATGTGAAGACTTAAATGAAGAATATATTAAACAAGCAAAAGTACTTCATATTACAGGAGTCTTTCCTTCAATAACTAAAAATAATCAAGCTATAATATTAGAAGCAGTAAAATTAGCAAAAAAACATAATGTGCTTGTATCTTTTGATCCTAATATTAGATTGAAAATGTGGACAAAGGAAGAAGCAAAAGCCTATATAGAAAAGCTGTTACCAGATGTAGATATTATATTAATTGGTGATGAAGAAATAGAAATTCTTTTAGGTGACATATCTATGGAAGCTGCAATAAAAACTTTCCATGATTATGGAATTGGAAAAGTTATTGTTAAAAAGGGAGCTAAAGGAGCACTTGGTTCAGATGGAAAAAATATTTATGAAGTAGATGCTATTAAGCCAAAAGCTTTAGTTGATACTGTAGGAGCTGGTGACGGATTTGCAGCAGGTTTCTTAACGTCACTAGTTCAAGGCAAAACCTTAGAAGAATGTGTTAAGTTTGCTAATGCAGTTGGATCTTTAGTAGTAGGGGTTGAGGGTGATAATGAAGGCCTACCTTATTATGAAGATGTTTTAGTTCATATGGGACAATCAAAAAAAATAGAAAGATAATTAATCAGTTATGAGTTAGGAGTTGTGGAGAAATATTAGAAGAACCAGATAAAAAATTTGGATATTCACTTTTCCTTTAAAATTTCATCATCTAACTGTAAACTGTTAACTGAAATAAAATAAATGAGGTGTAATTATGTTTGAAAAAATTTATAGTACATTAAAAGAAGAAAAAGCAGTAGCTGTTATTAGAACTAGTACTTATGCTGAAGCAAAAGAAATAAGTATAGCAGCTATTAAAGGTGGAATGAAGATTATAGAAGTAACTATGAGTGTGCCAGATGCACCTAAGTTAATAAAAGAATTAAAAGAAGAATATAAAGATGCTTGCGTTGGAGCAGGAACTGTGTTAACTAAGGATGCAGTGGATGCATGTATAGAAAATGGTGCTGAATTTATTGTTTCTCCTTGCTTAGACGAAGATGTAGTGGCTTATGCAATTCAAAGAAAAGCATTAATAATGCCAGGATTAATGACAATGTCAGAAATCAATAAAGCTCATCAATTAGGATTAAGATTCATAAAAATATTCCCAGGTAATGTTGTTGGTAAAGGTTTGATAGGAGCAGCAAAATCAATATTCCCAGACCTTAGCATAATGCCTACAGGTGGAGTAAACAAGGAAAACATAGCTGAATGGATTAAAGGCGGAGCAGATTGTAGTGGAATCGGCAGTGATTTAAACAAGGCTTATAAAGCTAATGGCGCTGCAGGAGTTACAGAATATTGTGCTCAAGTTATGAAGAATGTGAAAAACTTATAGAAATTAAAGAAACTAAAGGAACTTAAATTATTTTTAAGTCCTTTATTTTTTTGTATAGGAATTTATTTAATATATTTCAATTATCAAATTTTAATTCTAATTTACCAGTTAATGGTGAAGTCTCTTTAGGATTTCTTGAATTGAAATGCACAATTAAAAATTGGCAATAAATAAATCAATTCAGACTAAAAGTTGAATATTTTTTAGGTGATACACCAACAGCTTTTTTAAAGGCTTTTAAAAAGTTGCTATAATCATTAAAACCGCATTGAATATAGACATCATTGATGCTTAGAGCATTAGAAAGGAGAGCTTTAGCAATAGAGATTCTTCTTGCAGTAATATATTTATTTATAGTAGTACCAGTGGCTAATTTGAAAATTCTGCAAATATAGGATTCACTTAAAAAAAAGTGATCTGCTAAATGTTTTACAGTAATATTTTCTGATACATTGTCATTGATATAACGAATTATTTCTTGAATTTGATTGTTATATTTATAATATGATGATAATGAATCTTTATTATCTACAAATATTTTAGTAAAATTGGTTATCAATTCTATAAAACTAGAATATTCAATCATATCAGCACCAAATCCATCAGCACTAATAATTTTATTTATAAAATATATAAATCTGTTTTGTTGTTCTTTGTTAAGTTGAATCTTATGGCTAAAGTTTTCATCACGATGTGTAAAACAATAACTTAAATCTGTTTTATTAGAAGAAATAGCTTTTAAAAAATCTGGATGAATAGAAATTACTATACGCTCATGAATCATCTTATTTATTTGAGAAACATAGTGGCTCTCAAATTGATTTATAACAAATAAATCTCCAGGATTAATATCGTAGAGTTTATTATCAATCAAAAATTGCTTTCCACCAGAAATAGAATAATAAACTTCGTAACAATCATGGATATGAATAGACATTGTTTCTTCCTCAGTATGTAAGTGTGCAATTGAAAAATACTTGTTTTCTATACAATTATTAATAGATTCTTTGCAGGATGTAAATTCTTTCATATTTGTTACCTCACTAATTAGTATGTAAGTGTTAGTTTAACATTTAGTATTTGTTTTAAGTATAGATATCCCAATTAATAATCAAACTTATAGACGGAATATAAATCTATTATTGAGAAATTATAATCGTAACACTACACTAGAAATCCGATATATTTTTCTGGAACAGGCATATGAAATTGAGCTGTTGAAGGTTATTGATGGGAGCTTGTTTCATTTCAGCTTGTCAAGATTTTATATCTGGAACACGCTGAAATGACGATAAGCTCATATTTAGAACCTTCCAGCGAAAATTTCATTAGTCCTGCAGAAGACAAATATATTGGATTTCGGTAAGTTACCACATAAGTCTAATTAATGCTTTGTATATCTATAATTATAATTATTACTTCAATATTTGCAATATTTTAGAGAAAATATAACAAGAAATAGTAAAAGTATGAGAGTATAATTAGAATATAATATAAATAGTATCAATTTAGGAGGAAGATTTCATGGATATAATTAAGAATTTTTCATTAGAAGGAAAAATAGCATTAGTAACAGGAGCATCATATGGTATTGGATTTGCCATTGCAAAATCATATGGACAAGCAGGAGCTACAGTTGTTTTTAACGATATTAACCAAGAATTAGTTAATAAGGGATTAGAAGCTTATGCTGCAGAAGGAATAAAAGCTCATGGATATGTATGTGATGTTACAGATGAAGAAGCAGTACAAGCGTTAGTTGCTAAAATAGAAAAAGAAGTTGGAGTTATTGATATTCTTGTTAACAATGCAGGAATAATTAAGAGAATTCCAATGCTTGAAATGAAAGCAGCAGATTTTAGACAAGTTATAGATGTAGATTTAAATGCTCCATTTATAGTTTCTAAGGCAGTAATACCTGGAATGATTAAAAAAGGGCATGGAAAAATAATTAACATTTGTTCTATGATGAGTGAATTAGGAAGAGAAACAGTTTCAGCTTATGCAGCAGCTAAAGGTGGACTTAAGATGTTAACTAGAAACATAGCATCTGAATACGGTGAATATAATATCCAATGTAACGGAATTGGGCCTGGATACATAGCTACACCACAAACAGCACCCCTTAGAGAAGTTCAACCAGATGGATCTAAGCACCCATTTGATCAATTTATAATTGCAAAAACTCCAGCTGCACGTTGGGGAACAGCGGAAGATTTAACAGGGCCAGCTATATTCTTAGCTTCTGATGCATCAGACTTTGTAAATGGTCACGTATTATATGTAGATGGTGGAATCTTAGCTTATATTGGAAAACAACCACAATAATATAGGGGGAAGTAAGATGAAGATAGCTTTAATAAATGAAAATAGTCAAGCAAGTAAGAACCCAATGATATATGAAACATTAAAAAAGGTAGTAGAACCAAAAGGTCATGAAGTATTTAACTATGGAATGTATGGTGTAGAAGGAGAAGCACAATTAACATATGTTCAAAATGGTATCTTAGCAGCAATTTTATTAAATTCAGGAGCAGCTGATTATATAATAACAGGATGTGGAACTGGAGAAGGTGCAATGTTAGCTTGCAACTCATTCCCAGGAGTATTATGTGGTCACGTAGTAGATCCTTCAGATGCATATATGTTTGCACAAATTAATGATGGAAATGCAATAGCATTACCATTTGCAAAAGGATTTGGATGGGGTGCTGAATTAAATCTTGAATATATATTTGAAAAGTTATTCCAAGGTGAAAGTGGACAAGGATATCCAAAAGATAGAGTTATTCCTGAACAAAGAAATAAGAAAATATTAGATGAAGTTAAAAGAGTTACACATAAGGATATGGTAACAATTTTAAAGGAAATAGATCAAGATTTATTAAAAGGTTCAGTAAGCGGAGAAAAGTTCCAAGAGTATTTCTTTAATAATTGTAAATGCAAAGAAATAGAAGCTTATATTAAAAGCATATTATAAAAAAATTGGAACTATATTGGAAAGTATAAGTTGTTAGGATTGCTCAGTTGATACAATATGCTTTGCAGATTCTAATAATGGATACTCCAATGCCTAAAAACTGATATATTTTAAAGGACTAGAAGTTTTTTACACTAGTCCTTTTATTTTTTCTCATTGCTCTTTTTATATTTTGCACTACAACCAAGAAGTTGGTAAATCTCAAAAAGATTGATTTTAACTATTCTCAAGCCTTACTTTTTTATCAAGTGATAGCGATGCTGTAGAGAATTTTTTCTACTTCTTGAATTAATTTTTCTTCCGATATTTTCTTTTTTTGCATGAGCCACCATCCGATCGTGTGAATTATTGCACCAGTGAAAAAAGATGCGACTATTTCAGGAGATGCGGGCACAGCAATGCCTTTTTTTATGCCAATTTTAATTTTATCTGTAATATCAAAAATAATTTGTTCTGAAAGTATGTCAAGAAGTGTAGAAAGTAAATTACTACCTAATACCATATGGACAAATTGTTCATGTTCTCTTAAAAAATTCAAAATATGATGAATAATGCTGATATAAAAAGGATACGGGGCTATATAATCCGCTGAAGCAGGATTTATTGCATCAAAATCAGTTTGTAGCTGACAAACAAAAAAACGGAAAAACTCATATTTATCTGCAAAGTGCTTATAAAATGTTGTTCTTCGAATCATTGCTTTTTTACACAATTCATTTACTGTTATATCTTCAAAATGTTTCTCACTCATAAGCTGCAAAAAAGCTTCTGTTAATGATTTATATGTACGGATAATCCGTAAGTCATATTTATTCTTCATTTTATTCTCCTTTTCGGAAACAGATTAATATAGGTTGTTTCTTATCTATCAAAACCAGTTGATTTGACCGTTGAATTGATAATAGAAATATTTTACACTTAAAAATATCACATGTCAATTATTAACACATGTTGATAAATAAGGGAGGTAGGGCAAATGAACACAAGTGTATTATTTGAGCCAATTCAAATTGGCAATGTAGAATTGAAAAACAGGATTGCGATGTCACCAATGAATATGGGTTACACAGGGCCGGAAGGTTATGCAAGTGAGGAATCAAATGCATGGTATGCGACTAGGGCAAGAGGTGGCTTTGGCCTTATCATTACAGAATGTGTAGTAGCAAATCCTTATCCATGGCGTGGCAGTGATTCACTTAATCCCCTATTATGTGACAGTCAAAAGAAATACCGCTATTTAAGCCAAATGGCCGATGTTATTCATTCATATAAGGGGACAAAAGTGTTTATGCAGCTTTCTCCAGGTTGGGGACGGCAAGGGCATCCGGATATGGTGCATGAGGGCATTGCTTCTGGAGCTCCTTCAGCCATTCCTATGGAAACAGATTTGCGTAATCTAAACAATGGTTGGGCTAAACAGCTTAAAAGAGTCGGTATAACTCTGATTGATGAGCTTGGAGGCATTGAAAAATTCAAGAGCCTTAGTGATGAAGAGTATGAGGATGTAAAAACTATGGCCTTTAGTTACTTAAAAAAGAATGCTCCAGAACTTTTCCATGCACTTAAAGGAGATATTCCACGAGAACTTACTATTGAAGAAATAGAGAAGATGGAGGAATTCATGGTGGAGCAGGCCTGTGCTGTTTATAAGCTGGGATATGATGGTGTAGAACTCCATACGCCTCACGGATATCTTATGCATCAATTCTTGTCACCACGATCTAATCATCGTACAGACTTGTATGGTGGAAGCACTGAAAATCGTGCGCGTATAGTTACAAATATTATTGAGCGTATTAGAAAAAAATTTGGTCCGGAAAAAGTATTGGGGTGTCGTCTTTCTGGTGATGAGTTGATGCGAGGTGGTTTAGAGCATGAAGAAGTTTGCAAGCTTGTCAAAATTTTTACTGATGCAGGCGCAAATTATTTTAATGTATCACAAGGCTGTTACGAAAATCCTGGAGCAGGATTCGCACCTGATGGTGAAAATGACTTTACACATTGGTCACCTGGTTTTAAAAAGGCCAGCGGAGGATTGCCGGTAATCACACCAAATTTTATTAATCCGGAAACGGCAGTTGAAGCAATTGAGAGTGGAATGACCGACATTATTTCATTGGGCCGTCAATCTATTGCTGATCCTTACTGGCCTGCAAAGGTGAAAGCTGGACGTTGTGAAGATATTGTAAAATGCATTCGCTGTCAGCAATGTTACATGAATTTGTTTGAGTCCCGTTGGATTCGTTGTGCTGCGAATCCTACCGCAGGTTTTGAAAAGTATTATTCAGAGCTTTGGCAGGATGATGGTTTAATGGATGTACGTGCAAAAAAATTTATGGATAAACGAGAAGGTTTACCCCTCATATAAGAAAGGAGCAACTAAAATGAGCGAAAAATATTTTGATGATGGTTTCTTTAAAATAGATCCAGAATGCCATTTAATGGGCAATATGGAACCGATTAATCACTTTCCAGGCGTGAAAATGTGGTGGAAATCCATTGATAGTGCTACACGTCCCATATTGCAAGGGTCACCGAAAGAGCTCCAAGATATGTTGGAACCTTGGGAATTTCAAAAAAACACGGACCCTGAAAATATTATCCGCGCAATGGACAAATACGGCGTGGATATTGCATGTCTTTTACCTGAATCAATGATGGATACTACAGGATATTCCAGTCGTTGGTGCACAAATGGTGATACATGGGAGGTTGTTCAAAAACATCCCGACCGTTTTATCATTGAGCCGAATCTTTCTCCTATTAAACATAGAGGAGTAGATAATGCTATATGGGAGATGGAATATTGGGTAGAGCGTGGTGCTAAGATATTTAAATACTATCCGCCAGAGGATACCTATATTAATGATCCAGAGTTATGGCCATTTTATAAGAGGGCTGAAGAATTAGGTATCGTGTTAGACATTCATACAGGTTTTTCATGGGTACCACCTGGAAAGAGCAAACATTGCCTGCCTATACAGCTTGATGATGTTGCTCGTGATTTCCCAAACTTAAAGCTTGTAGCCTTTCACATGGGGTATCCATATTGTGATGATCTCAATATGGTAGCAATGGGGCATCCTAATGTGTACCTATGTTTGAGTCTGCTTGTACCTTGGGCAATAACTGCACCATATAAATTTGGAAAAATCCTTGGAGAAGCAATGCGATTTGTAGGACCAGACCGTATTATTTGGGGGACAGACAGTGCCGGATTTGGTGCTCAGATTGGTGCAGCAGTGATGGGATTGCGCAACTTCCAAATACCTGATGAATTACAATGGCAATATGGTTATTTACCTTTATCTGATGAGGACAAACGCAAGATTTTTGGAGGTAATCTAGCTGGACTGTTAGGGATTGATTCCACTGTACGACGTATCAGCAAATGATGGTGAGTTCTATATTAAATGGTAAGATGAAAAGTTGTAATTATGTGGCTTTATAGTGGGCTGCAAAAGACTGGATTAAAATTAAATTTTTATGAAAGGAGATAGAAACATGCATAAATTCGAAGGTAAATATGCTATTGCTACAGGTGGGACGGATGGCATTACAAAGGAAAGTATTATCTGTATGGCAAGGAAAGGATTAAGTGGTGCCATAATCGCTGGTAGAAATGAAGAACGAGGTATAAAAGCCGCTGAAGAAATCAAAAAGTTAACTGGTTGTGAGTGCTATTATGTTCAGACTGATGTTTCAAAACCAGAGGATATAGTAAACTTATTTAAAGTAGCAAAATCGAAATTCCCTACTATTCAAATTTTAGTAAATGGTGCAGGAGTATGTCCATCAATGCCAATTGAAACTATTGATGCACAAGAATGGGACAGGGTAATGAATATTAATTTAAGAAGTATGCACCTATGTATACTAGAAGCTCTTAAGTTTATGAAACCACAGAAATATGGAAAGATAATAAATGTCTCTTCTGCTGCAGGTAGAATTGGTGGGACTGAATCATCTATAGCCTATTCTGTATCGAAAGGTGGAATGATTACTGCTACTAAATGTTATGCAAAAGCATACGGTGTTTACAATATTAATGTAAATAGTATCTGTCCAGGTGCCATTAAAACAAATATGATTGCTGATTTTACTTATGCAAATGCTCCAGAATCCTTAATTAAAAAAATCATTCCGTTGGGTAGATTAGGAAAAGTTGAAGATTGTAGTGGAGTTATAGAATTTCTAGCTAGTAATGATTCAGATTACATCACTGGATGTAGCATAGATGTAAATGGTGGAGTATTCATGAATTAAAAAATAATGTTTTTTACGGCTCTGGGGAATATTAATATTTTCGCAAGCTCTTAATGAGCGATTTCATGAATGTTCAGTTGCTTTCATGAAAGAAGTTTTTAATTTTAAAGGCATGGTTAATACACTATGCCTTTAAGATTTTTCCTGTATAATTCCACTTAAATGGCTTTGCTAGATTTTATAATATGTTATAAAATCTAATATCTTGGCCTCAGATTCATGGACTGATTTAAAAATTGCACACCTACTTAATATTTTTCAGCTTAATATACTGAACCAAATTTCAATTTAATTTAACCATAACGTATATTTGGGAGTATAAACTATTCTTATACTATGAGTTTCATTTTCTAAAAAAGCTTGTCTTGTTTTCGTACTTTCTAGTATTCATTAGTGACCTTTTTCTGCCTAAATCTTCTTTAGTTCCACATTGATTTAACATATATTTAACACAACTTTCAGACTTATATGCATTTAATTGATCCATTACAAATATGTATTTATCATTATGGACAAGAGAAATTACATTTGATATATGTTTTAATTTCTATTCATGTGATTTAAATCCACCATCTTTAGACGGTATAAGCTTTTAGCTTTTTAAGAAAATGTAAATATGATCATACTAATTACAAAGGCAAGGAATTAGTAATGGATGAGTACAATAAGGGCAGTCAACTGTATATGACATAAAATATCGTGCTATATGCATAACAAAATACGGATATAAAGTATTGCAAAAACTGATATCTTCAAGATTATGAGAACCAATTCGGCAACATTTGTGGTTAGGAGGATACTTTTGTGCAAAGAGATGTTTTTGAAGTAATTTGTATAAAACAAAGATTGTTAAAAAAATAGTTATTCTTTCAATAGCAAAAAAAAAAGCTTATAATAAAATAGAATACTGATTGCGACTATAATCTACAAAGGTTTACAAAGAATCTTTTATATTAAGTTTGATAAAGAGAGTAATATTTTAAGAGGTGTGATAATAATGAAAACTGAGCAAGGATTAGTAATTGAAGTGGATAACGATATTGCAAAAATAAGAGTTGGGAGGCATAGTGATTGTAAAAATTGTGGTGCTTGCCCAGGTGATAATAGTATAATTATAAGTGCAAATAATACAGTAGGAGCAAAACCTGGACAAAGAGTAGCTTTTGAAATGAAGGATGTAAATGTTTTAAGAGCAGCCTTTATTGTGTTCATTTTTCCATTGATTGCTGCATTTATAGGTGTATTATTAGGAATGTTTATTGGAGATTATCTTCAACAAGATGGATTTTATTATGAGATATTTGGAGGAATAATAACTTTTGCATTATCTTTGGTATTTGTAAAAGCATTTGATAAAGCTGAAAAAGCAAGCGCTAAGTCACAACCTGTGATTATTGAAATTTTATAAAAGATAACTAGTATTATTAAAATGAACAAAACGAAATAAATAAATCATAATTTTGAGTAAAAATTTATGAACATATCCAAAATAGAATTTATATTCTCACTTTTTTTATTTATCAAACTGATAGAAGGATTATTTTTTGCAATAAATTTAATAAGTATATGTAATAAGTTGTTAATTGAAAAATTTGTGAGGTGATCATTAATGTTAAAAAGTTTTCTTGGAGGAATTCATCCTAAAGACAGCAAAGCATACTCATCTGAAAAATCTATTGAAATTCCGCCAATTCCGTCAACTGTTATAATTCCTATGAGTCAGCACATAGGAGCTCCTTGTACTCCGATGGTAAAAGTTGGGGATAAAGTAAAAAAAGGACAAGTTATAGGACAAAGTGATGCTTTTATGCATAGCCCAATTCATTCATCAATTTCCGGAGAGGTCATCAAAGTTGAAGATATGCCACATACTTCGTTGGTAAAATGCCTGTCTGTTGTTATAAAAAATGACGGATTAGATGAATGGGCTGAAGGTATTCCAATGCAACGTGATTGGGATAAGTTAGAGACTCAAGAAATCAAAGATATAGTTAAAGGTGCTGGAATAGTTGGAATGGGAGGAGCGACCTTCCCTACTCATGTAAAACTTTCTCCAAGTCCAGATAAGAAAATTGATACTTTTATATTAAATGCTGCTGAATGTGAACCTTATTTAACAGCAGACTATAGAATGATGCTTGAATATGCTGACCGTATAGTAACTGGAGTAAAGATACTTATGAAAACTCTTGGGGTTACTAAAGGTTTTGTTGGAATAGAAAATAATAAACCTAAAGCTGTTGAAGTTATGAAAGAAGCATTTAAAGGCACTTCTGTTGAAGTTGTAGCACTGCCTACTAAGTATCCACAAGGTGCAGAAAAAATGTTGATAAAAGTACTTACTGATCGTGAAGTTCCTCAAGGTGGATTACCAATGGATGTAGGGGTTGTTGTACAAAATGTTGGTACAGCTGTAGCAGTATGCGATGCGGTAGTTAATGGAATTCCACTTATTGAAAGAGTTACTACTGTTTCTGGTGATGCTATAAAAGAACCTAAAAACTTATTGTTAAGAATAGGGACAACCTTTAAAGATGCAATTGACTATTGTGGAGGTTATGAGAAAACTCCTAAAAAAATAATTATGGGAGGTCCAATGATGGGCTTTGCTCAATTCACAACCGATGTACCAGTAATTAAAGGTGTGTCAGGGATATTGGCATTAAGTAAGGATAAAGTAAATACTGGAGAAGAATACAATTGTATTAGATGTGGTAGATGTGTTGAAGCATGTCCTATGGGATTAGTACCAAGTATGTTAAGTATACTTGGAGAACGTCATAAATTCCAAGAAGCAAAAGAAGAATATGGTTTATTAAATTGTATAGAATGTGGAAGTTGTGTTTACACATGTCCTGCAAAGCGTAATATTGTTCAATATATAAGATATTCAAAAGCGCTAAATGCAGCACAGGCACAAAAAAAGTAGAGGAAGAAGGGTTAAAATGAGTTCCGAAGTAGTAGTAAAAGATACTAAAACACAAGATATTAAACCAAAAGGAATTGAAGTTCAGGAAGAAAAATTCACTGTTTCAGCATCACCTCATATTAGATGTGATGAATCAATTTCAAAAATAATGTGGAATGTAAATTTAGCTTTAGCGCCAGCTGCTATTTTTTCAATATTTTATTTTGGTTTTCCAGTACTAATTAATTTAATTGTTGGAGCAGCTTCAGCGGTTGCTTTTGAATATTTGGTACAAAAGTTCCAAAAAAAGAGAATTACAGCTTTTGATGGAAGTGCATGTTTAACTGGTGTGCTTTTAGCAATGTGTGTTTCACCAAGTCTGCCTGTATATATGATAATAGCTGGTTCATTTGTATCTATAGTAATAGCTAAACACTCTATGGGTGGATTAGGATACAATATTTTCAACCCAGCTCATATTGGAAGAGCCGCATTAATGGTATCTTGGCCAGTAGCAATGACTACATGGACTAAGATGACAACCTCTGTAGATGTAGTTAGTAGTGCTACACCATTAAACATATTAAAGCAACAAGGATATGCTAAGTTAATTGAAACCTTTGGAAGTAATATGGACATGTATAAAGCTATGTTCCTTGGCACAAGAAATGGAAGTGCAGGAGAAACTTCAACTATTTTACTTGTCTTAGGCGGAATTTTTCTTATATATAAAGGATATATTAAGTGGCAAGTTCCAGTTTGTATGATAGGAACAGTTGGGCTAGTAACTTGGATTTTTGGACCAGCAGGTTTATTTACTGGTGACCCAATATTTCATATGATGGCTGGAGGATTAATTATAGGTGCATTTTTCATGGCAACGGATATGGTAACTGCTCCAATAACTTTAAAAGGTCAGATAATTTTTGCTGTAGGTGCAGGACTTATAACTTCTTTAATTAGATTGTTAGGTGGATATCCAGAAGGTGTTTGTTACTCACTTTTATTAATGAATGCAGTAACACCATTGATTGATCGTTTTGTTAAGCCAAAACAATTTGGAGCAAGGGGGTAGAGAAATGTCCAATGAACATACTATTAAAAAGGAATATTCAATTTTTGAAATAGCAATAAATTTAGTAATAACTTGTTTAGTTTCTGGGTTAATAATAGGACTAGTATATTATGTAACTGCACCAATTGCAGCTGAAAAGAGAGAAGTATCAAAACAAGAATCTATGAAGGCATTGGTTAGTGATGCAGATAGTTTTAAGGCAGTATCAGGAAAAGCTGAATGGTTTACGGCTGAAAAAGCTGGAAAAGTTGTTGCTTATGTGGTTCCAGGTGAAAGCAAAGGATATGGTGGAGAAATTAAAATGCTTGTAGCTATTAAGCCATCTGGAGAGGTAATAGATTATAAGATTTTGGCACATAATGAAACACCAGGTCTTGGAGATAATGCCTCAAAAGAGCCTTTTAGAAGTCAATTTAAAGGAAAGAAGGAGCAAAATTTAACAGTCACAAAAGATGCTTCTGATAAAGAGGATATTCAAGCTATGACAGGAGCAACAATATCATCTAAAGCAGTAACATTAGCTGTTAAAAATGCTGTCCATGAAGTGACAGAATTTGCAGGAGGTAAGTAATATGAAGGAAAAGTGGAAAATTTTTAGCAAAGGTTTATATGATGAAAATCCAATATTTATACTATGCTTAAGTCTTTGTCCTGCATTAGCTGTTACATCATCAGTAATAAATGGACTAACAATGGGCATATGTGTAACATTTGTTATCTCTTCAAACAATGTTGTGGTATCACTTACAAGAAAATTTGTAAATCCAAAGGTTAGAGTTCCGGTATATATTACCTTTATAGCAACTATTGTAACAGTTGTAGAACTTGTATTACAGGCAATTTCGCCAGAATTATATAGTGCCCTTGGAATTTATTTAGACTTAGTAGTTGTTTTTGCAATAATATTAGCTAGAGCTGAAGTATTTGCATCAAAAAATAAAGTTTTTCCATCATTCCTTGATGGTTTTGGTATGGGATGTGGGTTCACCCTAGCAATGCTTGCTATATCTGTAATAAGAGAACTTTTAGGAAGTGGATCAATTCTTGGGTATAGAGTCCTTGGAGATTGGTATAATGCTCCTTTAATTATGATTTTACCAGCAGGGGCATTCATATTAATTGGATATATGATAGGGGCAATTAAACTTCATAGTGAGCATAAGGAAGCCAAAAAAACAGAAGGAAGTGAAGCATAATGAGGGAATATTTTACGTTATTTGTAGGTTCATTACTTGTAAATAATTTTGTATTAACAAAATTTGTAGGTCTTTGTATATTCTTTGGAGTTTCAAAAAGCTTAGATGCATCCATAGGAATGGGGATGGCTGTTACTTCAGTTATAACACTTAGTTCAGCCTTAGCTTGGGTAGTATATAATTTTGTACTTGCACCTTTAGGGTTGACCTTTTTAAGGACAATTGTCTTTGTAATACTTATAGCAAGTTTTGTACAATTGTTAGAAGTAATTATTAAGAAACAAGCACCTACTTTATATAGTATGTGGGGAATTTATCTTCTTTTAATAGCAACAAACTGTATAGTATTATCTGTACCAATATTAAGTATTGATTCAGGATATTCATTCCCTAAAAGTGTAGTATTCTCAATAGGTTCAGGTATGGGCTTCTCGCTTGCTTTAATACTAATGGCAAGCTTAAGAGAAAAATTGGTTTATGCAGATGTACCAAAGCCTTTACAAGGAACAGGGATTGCATTTGTATTGGCAGGTATGTTGGCATTGGCATTCCTAGGATTTTCAGGAATGATATAAAGGAGTTGAGTGTAAATTATGTTTACTGCAATAATGGTTATAATTGTATTGGGTGGAATTGGAGCAGTATTTGGTCTTATTCTTGCCTATGCAAATAAAAAATTCGCAATGGAGGTAAATCCTCTTATTCATGAAGTGGAAGATATACTTCCTAAAGGACAATGTGGTGCATGTGGATATGCAGGATGTGCAGCATATGCAGAAGCTGTTGTTGAAAATCCAGATGTTGCTCCAAATTTATGTGTTCCTGGTAAAGATGCAGTGGCAAAGCTTGTAGCTGAAATCACAGGAAAAGCTGCTGAAAAAGTTGAGCCAAGAATTGCTCATGTTAGATGTAAAGGAACGATTGATAAGGCAACTTTAAGTTATAGTTACGAAGGAGTAAAAGACTGTAAAGCTGCAAGTTTAGTTCAAGGAGGTCCTAAGGGCTGTAAACATGGGTGTCTTGGGTTTGGTACTTGCGTAAGTGTTTGTCCATTTGGTGCTATGACAATGGGGGAAAATGGATTACCAATTGTAAATAAGGAAAAATGTACTGGATGTAGAAAATGTGAAGAATCATGTCCAAAGAATGTAATTCAAATGATAGGAATTAACAGTCATGTAAAAGTTGATTGTAATTCTAAGGACAAGGGAGCTATTGCTAGAAAATTATGTACTGCTGCATGTATAGGCTGTGGGCTTTGTGCAAAAAATTGCAGCTATGGAGCAATTGAAATTAAAAATAATCTTGCAGTAGTAAATACTCAAATATGTGTTGAGAAATGCAGTGAAGCAACTTGTTTAGCAAAATGTCCAACAGGGGCAATAAAGTTAGCAAACTAATGGAAATATATAAGTTCTAATTGCCAATGTTCAATTATCAATTGTTAATGATGAAAGTTCGAAGGACAAAATATGAAATTGAGATATACAATATTAGTTAGAACTATATATTAATATTGAATTTTAAAAATTAAATAAAAGACTAGTAATAAGTGAGAAGTTAAAAATGCTGAATTAAAAGTAATACTTTTCACTTATTACTTTTATACAGTATATATATTGTAATTATCAATGTTCAATACTCAATGATTAATGAATGTTAGCTTCCTTTGGAAGGCTTTATGTTTTGAATGATTATTTTTGCAACATATATTATAGAAATTAATAAATTGGGTAAAGGGAAGAGTGCATATGGAAAATTACATCAAAGAATCGCATACAAGATCTATTAAAATGGGAATACTATCAAGAAATTTATATAGTGCTAAGATAGTAAAAGGAGAAGAGCTTCGAGATATACTCGATAGAAATAAGAATCTTATTTTAGTGGCAACTCCCTTCATGAATCGCTTGTATAATTTTGTTAAGGAGTCTGAGTTCTTTGCAACATTATGTGATAATGAAGGCTGCATACTAAATGTAATAGGAAATGAAAAAATATTGAGTGAAGCTACAAAACTAAAAATGATACAGGGAGCATATATGGATGAGGCTCACATTGGAACAAATGCAATGAGCTTAGCAATATCAAAAAAGTCTCCAGTTCAGATTT
The DNA here is from genome assembly GCF_022320955.1 of Clostridium sp. YIM B02555. Taxonomy (NCBI): domain Bacteria; kingdom Bacillati; phylum Bacillota; class Clostridia; order Eubacteriales; family Clostridiaceae; genus Clostridium; species Clostridium sp. YIM B02555. Next base: position 61,556 of record NZ_JAKJJY010000022.1, read on the forward strand.
CAGGAGAAGACCATTTTATTGAAGCATATCATAAGTGGACATGTTCAGCTGCACCAATTAAAGATATAAATGGAGAAATAATTGGATGTATTGATTTGACAGGCTATAAAGGAAATGCTCATCCACATACCTTAGGAATGGTTGTTGCAGCAGCCGATGCTATAGAAACTATGCTTGAGATTAGCAAATATAATTCAATGCTTGAGATTTCAAAAAGACGTTTAGAGACTACTTTTAATTCAATTTCTTCAGGAATTTTAACCTGTGATTTATTAGGAAATATAACTACAATGAATAGTTATGCAGTCAAGCTGTTTGGAAGTACCAGGCATGAAATTAAAAAAATGAAAGTTTCTGATTTTCTTCAAAATTGGGAAGAAATAATTCAACATATTAATATTAAGAGAGATTTTATTAATGAAGATTTACATATTAATGCAAGAATTAATAAATTGCAGTGCACACTTACTTTGTACCCAATATATGATCAAGAAATGAATATTCAAGAAATTACTATTGTAATTAATGAATTTAAAAAAGCTAGAAAACTTGCAGGGAAAATATTAGGTGGTCAGGCAAAGTATACTTTCGAACAAGTCATAGGAAGAAATGATAAATTTACAAAAATAGTTGATTATTCTAAAAAGATAGCAAATAGTAAATCAACGATCTTAATAACAGGTGAAAGTGGTACTGGAAAAGAAGTTTTTGCGCAAGCAATTCATAATTATAGCATACGTAAAGAGGAGCCTTTTATTGCAGTAAATTGTGGTGCAATTCCTAAAACACTAATAGAATCAGAGTTATTTGGATATGATGATGGAGCATTCACTGGAGCTAAAAAGGGAGGGAGCCCTGGCAAATTTGAAATTGCTGATGGAGGAACAATTTTTTTAGATGAAATAGGAGAAATGCCTGTTGATATGCAGACAAAATTGTTAAGAGTACTTGAAGAGAATGTAATTACACGGATAGGAAGTTCAATAGAAATACCTATTGATGTGAGAATTATAGCTGCAACCAATAAATGCCTAGAAGATGAGATAGAAAAAGGACAGTTCAGAAGAGATTTATATTATAGGTTGAATGTTTTGCCAATAAATTTACCTCCACTTAGAGATAAAAGAGATGATATTCCAGAATTAATAAATTATTATATGAAAAAAATATCTGAAAAACTTGGAAAACAAAGTATGGATATTCCTGAGGAATATATAAAATATCTAATGAATTATGATTGGCCAGGGAATATTAGAGAATTAGAAAATGTGATTGAATTAATAATAAATTCAGAAGAATTACAATTTAACCTTGGAAATAAAGCAGATGAAGGAGAAAAAAATATAATGTGCTTAGCTCAAAATAGTAGCTTGGAATTGATTGAAAAGCAGCATATTATAAAAGTTTTAAAAGAAGTTAATGGTAACATGACTTTGGCTGCTAGTATATTAGAAATTGGAAGAAATACTTTATATAGAAAAATTGAAAAATTTCATATTAACTATTCCAAAATAGAACACTGTTCTGAAATGGAACAGTAATTATCGAACTATTTGTGTCAAAATGGAACAGTTATTGTTCTTAAAAAGCAGATATTAAAATATGTGACTTTAAAATCAAGAAAATAGAAGGATTAAAGGCAGATTTCATGTTGGCACAGAATTTGCTTGTATATTATTGTATACCAAATAAAAGGCAAGGAATCTGTCTGCAGTTAGGAGGAGTAAAAATGAAGTCTGTTCCAGTTGAAGAGGCAGTAGGTATGGTATTATGCCATGACTTAACTAAAATAGTCCCAGGAGAATTTAAGGGAGTCGCATTTAAAAAAGGCCATGTAATAAATGAAGAAGACATACCTAAAATGCTAGATATGGGGAAGCGAAACATTTATGTTTGGGAAATGCAAGAGGGAATACTTCATGAAAATGAAGCTGGAGAAAGGATGGCTAAAGCTGTAGCAGGTAAGGAAATTATTTTTAATGAACCATCTGAAGGAAAGGTGAGTTTAATTGCAAAATGTAAAGGTTTGCTGAAAGTGAATTGTTCAGTCATGGAGAGGATAAATACAATAGATGAAGCGATGCTTGCAACTTTACATACTGATATTGTTGTGGAAGAAGGAAGCGTAGTTGCAGGAACTAGAATAATACCTCTTTTAATTGATAGTCACAAAATTGAACACATAGAAAGAATTTGTGAAGAAGAAGGACCTATTATTTGGGTAGAACCATTAAAAGCTATGAAGGTTGGAGTAATTACAACTGGTAGTGAAGTTTACACAGGAAGAATAGAAGATAAATTTGGTCCTGTTATTAAAAGAAAACTGGCTGAAATTGGAAGCGAAGTGATAAAACAGATTTTGGTTTCTGATAGTACAAGTATGATTGTAGATGCAGTCAATGAATTATTAGAAATTGGAGCTGAAATGATTATCGTTACTGGTGGTATGTCAGTAGATCCAGATGATGTTACACCAGCTGGAATAAGAGAAGCTGGAGCAAATATAGTATCTTATGGTGCGCCAGTACTTCCAGGAGCTATGTTTTTAATTGCATATAAGGATGAAATACCTGTTTTAGGACTTCCAGGCTGTGTAATGTATAGCAAACGTACAATATTTGATCTTATGCTTCCAAGGATTGTAGCTGGTGAAAAGATAAAAAGAGAAGATATTGCAAGGTTAGGGCATGGGGGAATGTGTTTAAATTGTGAAATATGTACTTTCCCAGCTTGTAGTTTTGGAAAGTGGTAGTAATAAGGTTATGTCTTTTAAATTAAGACACCACCTTCTTATATATAATATTCAAATAAGGGGGATTCGAAATGTTAAAAAAGGTAATTAAAATTAATGGAGCTAGCAGGACTCTAATTATTGACCCAGAAAGTTCACTATCTGATGTTTTGAGAAAACAATTACATTTAACTGGTACCAAGGTAGGCTGTGGAATAGGTGAATGTGGTGCTTGTAATGTCATAATGAATGGTAAAGTAGTTAAGTCATGTATAACTAGAATGAAAAGAGTGCCAGATGAAGCTGAAATTATTACTATTGAAGGTATTGGAACTCAAGATGATTTACATCATATTCAATTTGCGTGGATGATACATGGAGCAGCGCAATGTGGATTTTGTACCCCTGGTTTCATAGTAAGTGCAAAGGCACTTTTAGATGAAAATAATAATCCAACAAGAGAAGATGTAAGAAATTGGTTCCAAAAAAACAGAAATGTTTGTAGATGTACAGGATATAAACCTTTAATAGATGCTGTAATGGAAGCTGCTAGATTAATTAGAGGTGAAGTTACAAGAGAACAATTGTGGTTTAAACTTCCGGTTGGTGCTACTTTACTAGGAACTGATGCAGTTAGGCCTTCTGCTTGTGCAAAAGTTACTGGTACTTGGGATTTTGGTGCTGATCTTGGATTAAAGCTTCCAGAAAATACTTTACATATTAAACTTGTTCAAGCAACTGTTTCTCATGCGAATATTATATCAATTGATACAGCAGAAGCTGAAAAGATGCCTGGAGTATATAAAGTTATTACTTATAAAGATGTAAAAGGCACAAATAGAATTAATGGTTTAGCATTTCCATCAAACAAAGGTGATGGACTTGAAAGACCAATATTAAATGATAAGAAAATATTCCAATTTGGTGATGCAATTGCAATGGTTCTTGCAGATACACCTACTCATGCTGAAAATGCAGCTAAAAAAGTTGTTGTAGAAATTGAAGAATTACCTGCATATATGAGTGCACCAGCTGCTATGGCAGAAGATGCTATTGAAATACATCCAGGAACCCCTAATATTTATTTTGAAACAAGAGTTGTCAAGGGTGGAGATACAGCACCTTTGATGGAAGAATTACCTTATGTTGTTGAAGATGATTCATATGTAGGAAGACAACCTCACTTGCCAATTGAACCAGACGTTGGATTCGCGTATTTTAATGAAGATGGGCAATTAGTAATTCACTCAAAGAGTGTTGCACTGCATTTCCATGCACTTATGATATCAGATGGTATTGGTCTTCCAGTAGATAAAATTTCAATAGTTCAAAATCCAACAGGAGGAACTTTTGGTTATAAATTTAGTCCTACAATTGAAGCGTTACTTGGAGTTGCAGCAATTGAAACAGGAAAACCAGTATATCTAGAATTTAACATGTTCCAACAGATTACTTATACTGGAAAGAGATCTCCATTCTATATGCATGTAAAAATGGGTGCTGATGCAGATGGAAAGATAAAAGCAATGGAAACAGATTGGTCTGTTGACCATGGTCCATATTCTGAGTTTGGTGATTTGCTTACAACAAGAGGATCACAATTTATGGGTGCAGGTTACAGAATTGATAACATTAGAGGAGAAGGAAGGACTGTTGCTACAAATCATGCATGGGGCTCAGCGTTCAGAGGCTATGGTTCACCACAAAGTTTGTTTGCATCAGAAGTATTGATTGATGAACTTGCTGAAAAAATTGGAATGGATCCACTAGAATTTAGATATAAGAATGTTTATAGACAAGGTGATACAACTCCTAATGGTTGCGAACCAGATGTAATTGTTCTTCCACAATTACTTGATATGATTAGACCTTATTATAAGGAAGCAAAGGAAGCAGTAAAGGAAAAGAATAAGACAAGCACTGATAAAAAATATGGAGCTGGAATATCATTATTGATTTATGGTTGTGGACTTGATGGACCTGATACTTCTGAAGCTTGGGCAGAGTTGACAGAAGATGGTGTAGTAGTTGGGAATTCATGGGAAGATCATGGACAAGGGGCAGATATGGGAACTTTAGCAATATCATATGAGACCTTAAGAAAAGCAGGGTTTACACCAGAAAACATCAAATTAGTATTGAATGATATGAATTTTACGCCAAATAGTGGTCCAGCAGGTGGAAGCCGTTCAAATGTTCTTACAGGTAATGCAACTAGGGTTGCTTGTGAAAACTTACTTGAAGGTATGAAGAAACCAGATGGAACTTACAGAAGTTATCATGAAATGATAGCAGAAGAAAAGCCAGTTAAATATTACGGAAAATGGACAGCACCTTGTATAGCATGTGATGTAGAAACTTCACAAGGAAATCCATTCCCAACATATATGTATGGAGTATTATTAGCAGAAGTAGAAGTTGATACAAACACTGGAAAGGCTAAAGTTGAAAAACTAGTAATAGCATCTGATATTGGAGTTATTATAAATAAACTTGTAGTTGATGGTCAGATTCTTGGAGGTTTAGCTCAAGGTATTGGTCTTGCGTTAACTGAAGACTTTGAGGATCTTAAGAAACATACAACATTGACTGGTTGTGGAATTCCACAAGTAAGAGATGTAACTGATGATATAACATTACTTTATTTAGAAACTCCAAGACCACTTGGACCTTATGGAGCATCAGGTGCTGGTGAAATGCCATTATCTGCACCACATGCGGCAATTGTTAACGCAATCTATGATGCGTGTGGTGTTAGAATAACACACCTTCCAGCGCTTCCAGAAAAGATACTTGCTGGTTTGAAAAAATTAAATAAGTAATATTATTTTAGTATTGGAGCCTAAGGTATGTGAGATGCAAAACATACCTTGGGCTCTAGCTAAAAAAATCAATGGGGGAGTGTCAAATGGATCTAGATAAACTTCTTTCTATACAGGACAGGTGCATAAATGATAATCCGCCTGCATGTAATACTCAATGTCCTATTCATGTTGATGTTAAAGGAATTACTTTAGAAGTAGGAAAAGGAAATTTTGAAGAAGCATATAAAATACTGAAAAAAAGAATGCCCTTTACTAATATTATAGGCTTAATTTGTGATCATCCTTGTGAAGATTTCTGCATAACAAAAAATCTAGGAGGGGCAATTTCAATTCACGAACTTGAAAAAGCTGTAATAGCTTATGGGAAAAATGCAAAAATAAAAAAACTGCCAATTCCTAAACTTTCTAAAAAAATTGCAGTAATTGGTGGGGGGATAAGTGGAGTTACTTGTGCCTGTGATCTTAATGAAAAAGGCTATAGTGTTGATATTTTTGAAAAGGAAAATATGCTTGCAAATACTATTTTTGAAGCTTATAAGGAAAAATTGGACCTAAAATTAATACAAGAAGAAATCAGCAAGATCGAAAATTTAGGTATTGAAATAGAATTGAACAGTGAAGTGACTCCAGAAAAATTAACAGATATTATTGCTGAATATGATGGAGTTTATATTGGTACAGGTGAATGGAAAGAAAAATTTGATATTGATGAAGCTACACTACAGACACAGATTGAGAAAGTTTTTATTGGAGGAAAACTTGTAACAGGAAATGAGTCAGTTATACAGGCAGTAGCAACAGGAAGAAGTGCTGCTGTATCACTCGATAGGTTTGTTCAGAAGAAATCACTTACTGCTTCAAGAGGAAAAGAAGGTGCTTATGAAAGTGTGCTTGAAGTGGAGATAAATGATCAAGAAGTTTTACAGAGAATATCACCTAAAGATATTGCTTTTAGTAGAGAAGAGGCAACTGATGAAGCCTTGAGATGTATTCAATGTGAATGTCATAAGTGTGTTAAAGCTTGTATCCATCTTCAAAAGGAGAAATTAGATCCTAAAGCTTATATAAGAACAATTAATCAAAATGAAAGAATAATTCTTGGTGATCATTATGCAAATAAGACAATAAATTCTTGTTTAGAATGTGGATTATGTGGTGCTGTTTGCCCAACTGGAATAGATATGGGAGAAATTATAAAAGAAACGCGAAGAAGTATGGTTTCAAAGGAGAAAATGCCACAGTCTGCGCATGATTTTGCATTAAAGGACATGGAATATACAAATAGCAGCTATTTTGAATTAGTAAAACATGAACCTGGCACAAACAATAGCAGTTATGTATTTTATCCAGGCTGTCAGTTAAGTGCAACTTATCCTGATTATGTGATAAAGGTGTATAAATATTTAATGGAAAAGCTTCAAGGTGGTGTTGGCCTATATTTAGGCTGTTGTGGAGCACCAGCTGATTTCGCAGGGCAAGAAGAACAATTTAAAAATAGCATGGCAAAAATTTATGCTAATATTGAGAATTTGGGTAAACCAGTAGTTATAACAGCCTGCTCTACATGTTTTAATAATTTTACAACTGGTATGGGTGATATAGAAATTAAATCTCTTTGGGAAGTATTTAATGAAAATGGACTTCCAAGTGATGTTAAACTCGGAGATGGAAAAATCTTAGCAGTACACGATGCTTGTACTACAAGGAAAGAAAAAAATATTCATGAGAGCATAAGAAATATTGCTAAGAGTTTAAACTATAAAATTGAAGAACCTAAATATACAAAGGAAACCACTAAGTGCTGTGGCTTTGGAGGAGTTGTTTACTTTGCTAATAAGGAATTTAGCAAGGAAGTAACAGAAGACAGAATAAAGGAATCAGACAATGATTTTCTTGCTTACTGTGCTATGTGTAGGGATTTATTTACATTGAAAGGTAAAAAAACCTATCATATTTTAGATTTAATATTTGGAAATGACGAAGAGAATATTTCAGATATAAAGGTTCCAACCTTGTCTGAAAGACGAGCAAATAGATTTAAGCTTAAGAAAAAAATGCTTAAGGATTTTTGGGGTGAATTGATGGAAATAAAAGATGAATATGAAGATTTAAAAATAGTTATTGATGATAACATAAGGAATAAGATGGAAGATGAACTCATTCTCGAATCTGATATTAAAAAAGTAATAGGTGAAGCAGAGAAAACTAAGAATAGTTTTTTCAATCCTCAGAATGGACATGTTCTTGCATGGAGAAGACTTGTAAATGTGACCTTTTGGGTGGAATATCAAAAAGTTGAAGATTCTTTTAATATTATAAATGCTTATAGCCATAGAATGCATGTAACGGGGGTATGACTATGAAACAAGATAATAGCGAAAAAAATAATAAATGGTTATGCTCAAAGTGTGGAAATCCTCTCGAAGAAGGTCCGGTTAAGGCTGAGTACCTGGGTGGAAATTTCGAAATAGAATTATTAGAATGTCCTGTTTGTAAAAATGTACTTATTACAGAAGAACTTGCTGCTGGTCAAATGCTTGAAGTGGAAAAAAGCTTGGAGGACAAATGAAAAGTTGTTGTATATATGAAAATGAAGATATGAGAGGCGTAACAGGAGATACCTTAAGACCAGGAGGAATGTTTCTTACTGATAGGACAATTGAACTATGTAATTTCAAAGCTGGAGATAAAATACTTGATATTGGCTGTGGAATGGGAGTAACTGTGGAGAGACTTAAAAGAGTCTATGGTTTAGAAACTTTTGGAGTTGATCCTTCCTTAAAGTTATTGGAGCTAGGCAGAGAAAAATATGGAGATCATAATATAGAACTTGGAAGAGGAGAAGAGCTACCTCATAATAATGAGTTTTTTAATGGTGTTATGGCTGAATGTACTATGTCATTAATGGAAGATTTTAAAAAGACAATAAAAGAAAGCAATAGAGTACTTAAAGCTGGAGGATACTTCGTTATTTCAGATGTTTATGCTAGGAGACCAGAATATTTGGAAGAAGTTGAAAACTATAATATTAATAGCTGTATGAGAGGTCTATTCGATATAGACATACTAAAAAAAGCTATCATTGAAGCAGATTTTGAAATAATAGGTTTTGAAGATTGGACAGATTTACTTAAACAACTCATGGTGAAAATAATTTTTAAATATGGCTCTATGTCAACTTTTTGGCAAGTTGCAACTTGTAGTGATTGTGGTGATTTTCAAAAAAAACTTACTCTATGTAAACCAGGATATTTTTTACTTATAGCAAGAAAAAGATGATAGGGGGATTATAAATGGGTGTAGATGCATTTAAAATGTTCAAGCTAGCTAGTTCTGGATATTGTTGTAGTCAAATACTTATAATAATGTATCTTGAAAAGAATGGTCTCGAAAATGTACCATTAGTAAAGTCTATGGCTGGGCTTTGTGCAGGTGTTGGAAATACAGGAAAAACGTGTGGAATAATAACTGGAGGAGCATGTTTATTTGGGCTTTATGCTGGGAAAGGATTAGATACTGAAGTTAGAGATGATAATTTAAAGAAAATGATTCAAGAATTTGTTCAATGGTTTGAAGATGAATTTGAATATACAGAATGCATTGATTTAATAACTGTAGATGTTCTCAATGACATTAACGAAAGTGAAGCATATCCAGTAAAATGTGGGAACACCATGCAAAAGTGCTACAACAAAATTGATGAGATTTTAAAAAATTATGGCTATTTAGAATGAGAGGATAAAAGAGATGACTAATGTTATAAGAGAGACTCAAAGCATTTGTCCAGTATGTTTAAAGACTGTTGAAGCAAAGATAATAAAAAGAGATAGAAATTTATATTTAACCAAAGAGTGTGAAGAACACGGAAAGTTTGAAACTGTAATTTGGAGAGGAGAACCAAATTATGAAACTTGGATAAGGCCTAAAACGCCAGCATATCCTAAGTCACCTTTTACTGAGGTTTCAAAAGGATGTCCGCATGACTGCGGGCTTTGCAGAGAGCATCGTCAGCATACATGTACAGTTTTAATAGAAGTAACTTCAAGATGTAATTTAAACTGTGAATTTTGTTTTGCAGATGCTAATGGAAGTGAACCCGATCCTAAATTAGAGACTATAGAAATGTGGTATGAAAGAATAATTGAAGCTGGTGGTCCATATAATCTTCAAATATCTGGTGGAGAGCCAACAGTGAGAGAGGATCTTCATGAAATCATTTCTATGGCTTCAAATAAAGGCTTTAATTTTGTTCAAATAAATACAAATGGGATTAAGCTTACTGATTATAATTACTTCAAAAAACTAAAAGAAGCAGGGCTCAAATCTATTTTTTTACAGTTTGATGATTTAAATGGAGCAGAAATAGAAAAGCTTAGAGGAAGGAACATAATAGAAGAAAAATTAAAAGTAATAGAAAATAGTGCAAAGTTAGGCATTGGTGTAATACTCGTATGTACAGTAGTTCCTAATATAAATGATAAAAGTCTTTGGAAGCTTATTGAGTTTGGACTTGAAAATGCACCAACTGTGAGAGGAGTACACTTCCAACCAGTAAGTTATTTTGGAAGGATACCAAAAATTCCTGAAGATGCTGATAGGATTACAATGCCTGAAGTAATGAGCAGCATAGTAGAACAAAGTAATAACAAAATAAAGCTTTCTGATTTTGGTCCATCAGGCTGTGAAAATGCAAGATGTTCATTTCATGCAAATTATGCATATGTTGATAATAAGTTGATTGCTGTGAGTAAAAAGAATAATTGCTGTGGAGTAGAAGATGGTAAAGAAGGCTCTCATAAAGCAGTTAAATTTGTAGAGAGAAATTGGTCAGGAGTTAAAATGAATAAGTATACTCCTAAGAAAAACTCTTTTGAAGAATTAGCTCAAAAAATAAAAAATGGTTTCTTTAGTATATCTGGCATGGCCTTTCAAGATGCTTGGAATCTTGATATTGAAAGGTTGAAAGATTGCTGTATTCATGTTGTTAGCAAAGAAGGAAATTTAATTCCATTTTGTGCTTATAATATTACAGCTGTTAATCAAAAGAAGTTATATAGGTAAGCTTAGTTAATTAAATATTTCTTGAAATATGTTATAGAAAATAGCATTTATGAACTTCTATGGATAGTTTATGGAATATGAAATATTGAAAGGTTTTCACTATAGTGGTAAGATGTATTTATAATATACTGAATTTTCTGCAAAATTATTTGGCGAAATGTTAGGAGGGCAGCATAATGAAAGAATTCTATGAAGAAAGATTAGAACTATTGAAGAATAATGAGAGTTTTATTTTAGCTTCTATTTTTGATAGCCAAGGTTCAGCACCAAGAACAACTGGCGCACGTATGATAATCAAAAAAGATGGTTCTATTTTAGGAACTGTTGGAGGTGGGAAAGTTGAGGTATTAGTCATTCAACATGGGATAGAATTATTTGATACAAAAGAGACAGTGTTAAAAGAATATAAACTGCAGGAAACAGAAAATAAGGGAATTGGAATGGCTTGTGGCGGCGATGTCAGAATATTAATGGAATATGTAGATGCTCAAAAGCTTCAGTTATATGAGAAAGTGGTTAACTGTTTTAAGAATGGAGAAAAGGCATTCATTATTAGAAAATTTTTTAATGATGGAAATAATATAAATTATATATATAAAGATGGACAAGTTATTTTTGCTTCGGAGCATATAGAAGATTATGAAATTAAAAAGTATTCAGAGGAAGTACGTTATAGAGATTTACTGCTTATTAAGGAAAACGATTCAGTAGTTCTTATTGAACCTATATGTAATTTAGGAAGATTATATATTTTTGGCGCAGGTCATGTATCTCAAAAACTTGCAGAGTTAGCTAAAAAAATAGACTTTTTAGTTACTGTAGTTGATTATAGACTTGAATTTGCAAATACTGAAAGATTTCCTAGTATTGATGATATAATTGTTCCTAATTCTTTTGAAGGATGTTTTGATAAACTTCCAATAGATAAGGATAGCTATATTGTAATTGTAACAAGTGGGCATTTGTTTGATTTGACTTGCTTAAAACAAGCTTTAAGGACAGAAGCATATTATATTGGAATGATAGGAAGTAGGAGAAAACGTAATATTGTTTATGAAGCTCTAAAAGAAGAGGGCTTTACTGTTGAAGATTTTAATAAGGTACATAACCCAATAGGCTTAGAAATTGGTGCAGAAACGCCAGAAGAGATTTCTGTAAGTATTGCAGCAGAGCTTATAAAAGTGAGAAGAGAGAGAATGCTATGAAAAAATATTCAGCTATAATTTTGGCGGCTGGCTATTCTTCTAGAATGGGAGAGCTTAAGCCTATTATGGATTTCAATGGGATAACTCCAATTGAAAGATGTATAAATCTTTTTAAAAATTGTGGAATTAATAATATTATTGTTGTTACAGGGTATCAAAATGATAGAGTTCAAGATTTTTTAAAGGTTGGGATTAAAAACATAATAAACAATCAATATAGTGAAGGAATGTTTTCCTCGGTACAAGCTGGAGTAGAAGCCGTTTCAGAAGATACAAATGCATTTTTTCTATTGCCTGTAGATATTCCTTCCGTGAAAGAGCATACGGTAAAAATGTTGCTTGAAAGGTATGAAAAATTAGATGATGGGATTTTATTTCCTACATTTAATGATGAAAAAGGGCATCCTACTTTAATATCGTGTTCTTTAGTAAAAGAAATATTAACTCAAAAGCCAGCAGGTGGATTACGTGATATTTTAAATACTCATAAGGAAAAGTGGCATTTTGAAGAAGTAGTAGATAGAGGCATTTTATTGGACATGGATACGCAAGGTGATTTAAAGATACTTTTAGAGCATGTAGTAAGAGAACCATTTCCAGATTATGAGGAATGCATGGAAATATTAAGATTATGTAATGTTAAGCAAGACACGATTGATCATATGAAGGCAGTTAGTGAACTTTCAAAAAGAATAGCTGTATTGCTTAATGAAAAAGGCTATAACTTAAATGTAAATGCTGTTGTGGCTGGTGCATTGCTTCATGATGTGGCTAAGGGCAAAAAAGGACATGCACAAGAAGGAGCTAAAATAGTTGCAAATTTCGGATATGAATGTTTGAGTAAAATTATTGATGAACATATTGAATTGAAGAGTGTTGGAGAAATAAGTGAAAAGGAAATAGTATATATTTCTGATAAGTTAATAAAAGGCACTCAATATATCACTTTAAGTGAGAGGTTTGAAAATGCTTTTGAAAAATATAAAAATGAACCTGAAATCTTAAAGAATGTTAATAGAAGATATGAACAAGCTAAGAAAATAAAAGAAGACATTGAGGAAGTATTAGGAACAAGTTTGGAGAACTTGAGGTAAGAATCCATGAAACGTTATATTTATCTTTTAAGACATGGAGAAACTGAATTTGGAAAAGAAAAAAGATATTTGGGTCATATAGATTGCAATCTTTCTAGTGAAGGCAGACATCAAGCAATGAACTTAGGGGATATTTTTAAAGAAAATAAAATAGAAATAACAAGTATTTTTAGTAGTGATTTAATAAGATGTAAGGATACTATAAAGCTAGTTTTCCCAGAAAGAAAAGTAACCTATTTAAGAGAACTTAGGGAAATTAATATGGGTATTTGGGATGGATTAACCTTTGAGGAGGTTAAAAGTAAGTATGCCGAAGATTATATAAATAGAGGTGAAAATATACCAAGTTTTATACCTAGAAATGGAGAATCATTTATCCAATGTCAGATGAGAGCGATAGCTGTGTTTAAGGAAATAATTTCTTCAACCACTGGCAATATAGCTATTTGTAGTCATTCAGGATTTATAAGAGCGTTACTTTGTAATTTATTAAATAAAGATTTAAAAGAGATTTTTGATGTAAAGCAAAGTTATGGAGGAATTAATATAATAACTGTTTGTAATCACAATTTTGTTGTTGAAGGTATAAATCTTAAGAACGTAACTTGTGAAAGTGGTTAACTTAAAGGTAAGGATTTAATTATTGGAGAGTAGAAAATGAGTAAAACTATGTATGAAAAGTGGATGGAAAATATAATCTTAGAAGAAACTGTTGGAAAAGATGTCAACTCTGAAATCTTAAAGCAATATCAAATAAAGGAAATTAGAAAAACAATAGAGGTAGCTAAGAAAAGCAAGTACTATGGAGAAGTATTAAAGTATATTAGAAGTGAAGATATCAAGGACTTTGAGGATTTTAAAAAGCTTCCTTTTACAACTCCAAAAGCTTTAAGTGATAACCCTAAGAGTTTTTTATGTACAAGCCTTGAGGAGATATCTAGAATTGTAACAATAAATTCATCAGGTACAACAGGAACTTCTAAAAGAATTTTTTTTACTGAAAATGATCTGCAAAGGACTATAAAATTTTTTAGATATGGAATGTTGAATTTAGTTAGTCCAGGGCAGCGTGTACTCATATTAATGCCAGGAAGTAGTCCTTCAAGTATAGGGAAGCTTTTGAAAAAAGGATTAGATGAAGCAGGCTGTGAAGGAATAATATATGGTCCAGTTTTTGATGTAGAGGATGCATTGGAAGCAATAAAAGTAAATAAAATTGATTGTATTGTAGGAATTCCTGTCCAAGTATTTTATCTTGCAAAACTTAAGAGCAGTAATCCCCAATATAAGAATTTAAAGCTTAAAAGCGTTTTATTGAGTGCAGATTATGTTCCAAGAGCAATTTGCGAAGAAGTGCATAAAGCCTTTAACTGTCCAGTCTTTACGCATTATGGTATGACTGAAATGGGTTATGGAGGAGGAGTAGAATGTAGTGCATTAAATGGTTACCATATGCGTGATGTAGATATATATACTGAGATTATAGATCCATTAACAGGGGAAGAGGTAACAGAAGGTAGTTATGGTGAAGTTGTTATTACAACTTTTAAAAGAGAAGGTATGCCTCTTATAAGATATAAAACTGGAGATATGGCTAGATTTTTAAAGAAGGATTGTCATTGTAATGATGTGTTTAAAAGATTAGATTATGTAACAGGAAGAGTTGATGAAAATATAAACTTTAAAGAGGGACGTTTTCTTTCTATAGGAATGCTTGATGAAATTATGTTTAAAATTGATAATTTGCTTGATTATAAAGTAGTAATTGAAAAGGATAAATTTATAACATTAAATTTAAGCATTATGCCTGTGAATAATGAGATTCCTATAAATTATAAGAATATTGAAGAAATATTTGAGAATGACAAATATTTAGGTCCACTAATTAAGACTGAGAATATTTCAATAAAATTTACTGAAACTATAGATAATATTGATATAAGCAATGGGATGAAGAAAAGAAAATTACTAAATTGGAGGTGATTTTATGAGGGACAAGCAAGGAAGAAATATAAATTACTTAAGAGTATCAGTAACTGACAGATGTAATTTAAGGTGTATCTATTGCATGCCAGAAGCAGGAATAGAAAGTTTAGAACATGATGATATTCTGCGTTTTGAAGATATTTTAAAAATTGTAAAAGCTTCAGCTTCACTTGGTATAAAAAAGGTAAGATATACAGGTGGAGAACCCTTAGTAATGAAGGATATAGATAAATTAATTTATGAAACTTCGAAACTAAAAGACATAGAAGATATTGCAATAACTACAAATGGAATATTGTTAGCAGATATGGCAGAAGACTTAAAAAAGGCTGGTCTTAAAAGAGTAAACATAAGCTTAGATACCTTGGATAAAGATAAATTTAAGATGATTACAAGAATAGGCAATTTAGATAAAGTACTAGAAAGTATACATAAGTGTTTAAAACTTGGAATAAAGCCTATAAAAATCAATACAGTTTTAATGAAGGGCATCAATGATACTGAATTTGAAGATTTTTTGAATTTAGCTAGAGAAATGCCAGTTGAAGTAAGATTTATTGAGCTTATGCCAATTGGTGAAAGTATTAAATTATATGAGGATAGCAAAGTGAATTTTGAAGAAATTATTAGAAAACATTCAGAGCTTATTCCAATAGAAAATAAAAGAGGAACAACTGCTCAGTTATATAAGATTCAAGGCTCAAAAGGAAAAATAGGATTTATTAGCCCAATAAGCTGCAAGTTTTGTGCAGATTGTAATAAAATAAGACTTACTTCCATAGGAACTATTAAGCCATGTCTTCATTCAAAAGAGGAGGTAAATCTTCGGGAATATTTAAGTAGTGAAGAGCTGCTTATGACTAAATTGAAATCAGCAATAATTAATAAACCACTAGAGCATCATCTTGAAGAAGAAAGGACAAGTAGAACTGAAAAGATGATGTATCAGATAGGAGGATAAAAAATATTATTAAAAAATTTAAAATAAAATTAGGGATATTAGAAAGGAAGAATTTATAATGAGTAAAGTTGTAGCAATTAATATTAGTAAAGAAAAGGGGGCTATTAAAAATCCAATAGAAAAAGGCTTATTTAAAGTTAACCACGGCCTTGAAGGAGATGCCCATGCAGGAAATTGGCATAGACAAGTAAGCTTGCTTGCAATAGAAAGCATAAAGAAAATGAAAGCAATTGGAATAGAAAAATTATCGACAGGAGAATTTGCAGAAAATATTACAACAGAGGGAATAACTTTATATGAGCTTCCTATAGGAACAAAGCTAAAAATTGGAGATGTTCTTTTGGAAGTTACACAGATAGGCAAGGAATGTCATTCTGACTGTGAAATAAAAAAATTAGTAGGTGAATGCATAATGCCTAAAGAAGGAGTATTTGCTAAGGTATTGGAAGAAGGTTATATTAATACAGGAGATAATATCGCAGTAATTAGTTAAGTATAAAAAAATTTATAGATATAGATACACAACGTAAGAATTAGATTTATGCAAAACTTACCGAAATCAGATACATTTATCTTCCACAGGTCTAGTGAAATTTTCACTGGAAGGTTCTAAGTGGAAGGTTGCACCTATTTCTGCATGTTCCTAAAGTAAATTTATGACAAGCAGAAAATGGAACAACCTTCCACTAACAACCTTCAATAGCTCAATTTCACATGCCTGCTTCCAGAAAAATGTATATGATTTCTAGTGTAGTGTTACGACTATAATTTCTCAATGATTCATGTATATTCCATTTGTAAGTTTGATTATTAAATTGGATATCTATAATAATATTAGTTAATGTATACTCTTAACTATAACTTATATATAAATGTGAATAAAGTAAAGATTGCTAAGAAGCAGTATTAGGAAAGTTTTAAAACCTAGTATTGCTTTTTATTATGGTTATAAAATGAATTATTTGTAACATAAACTTAACAAAAAGTTTATGGTTTATTTAGACTATTGTCACAGGAATATCAAAAATGCCCAGTATACTTAGAATAAATATCCATGAAGAGGGGGATCTAATATGCAAGGCATAAGAAATTTATCTATTAAAATAAAATTATTAGCAGGATTTATGGTTATTGCTTCTTTAATAGCAGTAACTGGACTATTTGGAAAGTTTGGAATGGGAAATATTGAAAAGGGAGCAAATAATATATACTCTAATAATTTACAGAGTATTGATTATTTACATTCAATTAAGGAGAATTTATTAGATGAACTATCTGTAGTTCAAGGAGCAGTTATAGATAATAATCCGACAAAAACGAAAGAAGCAGTAAAGATTATTGACGAAGATCAAGCATCTATAAAGAATTACATTGAAGAATATAAGAAAACAAATATGACAGACGATTCAAAAAAAATATTTGATGATTTTAGTTCTCTCCTAGAAAAATATAAAAGCACAAGGAAGACTGTTACAGACTCATTAAATGATGGAAATTACAGTGAAGCAATTAAAAATCGAGAAAATATGTTTATAGATAAAGAAAATATGTTTAAGAAATTAAATGAATTGATTGAAGCTAATCAAAACTCAGCAAAACAAGTAAATGAAAGAAATGCAGAAGATTATAAAATTACTATCAATATAATGCATGCAATTTTAGCTGTTGGTGTTGTGCTTGCAATTGCTATAGGGTTAACTTTATCTTTATATATATCGAATGTAATAAAGAAAGTATTATCATTTGCAGAAGCCTTAGGAAATGGAGATTTAACATATTCTATTGAAAGTAAAAATAAGGATGAACTAGGAAAAGTTATTACAGCACTAAATTTTGCAAAAGAAAAAATGAAAGCTGTAGTTGAAAATATCATAATTCAAGCACAAGGGGTGACAGCATCCAGCGAAGAATTATCTGCAACATTAGAAGAAATGTCAACAAATTTTCAAAATATAGATAGGAATACATCAGGTATAGTTCAAAATATTCAAGGAGTAAATGCTATTACGGAAGAGTTATCTTTAACTATGGGAGAAGTTAATTTAGGAATAGGCCAATTAGCTTCGAACTCTACTGAAAGTAGTCAACAATCTATTGAGATCAAAGAGAGAGCAACTAATATAAAAGAAAATGGTTTTAATTCTAAGAAGAGTGCTGACAAATTATATGATGAAAAACAACAAAATATACTTAAGGCTATAGAGCAAGGAAAGATAGTTAATGAAATTGGAACGATTGCTCAATCAATTGCTGCAATAGCTGAGCAAACAAATTTACTTGCACTAAATGCTAACATTGAAGCTGCAAGAGCTGGTGATCAAGGAAAAGGCTTTGCAGTTGTTGCAAATGAAGTAAAAGTACTTGCAGAGCAATCATCGGATTACGTTAAGAATATTCAAAACGTAGTTTCAAATGTCCAAGGTGCATTTAACAATTTATCTGATAATTCAAAAGACATATTATTTTATATAGATAATAGTGTGAGAAAAGATTATGACTTGTTGATTAATACAGGAGAAAAATATGAAAATGATGCAGTATTTATCAGTGACTTATCACAAAATATCGCATCAATGTCTGAAGAGCTAAATGCATCTACAGAAGAAATTTCAGCAGTTATACAGACTATTGCAGAAAATATGAAAAAAACTAAAGATAATTCAGAAGAAATTAAAGTAGGCATAAATGAAACTAATAAAGCAATTGAACAAGTTGCCATAGTATCTCAAGAACAAGCTGAAAGAGCAGAAAAATTAACTCAATTAGTTTTAAGTTTTAAAATATAGAGTTATATAGTTAAATTACGTGTTAGTTTTTAATCTTTTATAGTATTTGTGAAATATAGATTGCTTCAAATGAAATAACATTTGAAGCAATTTATATTTATTTCATTGCCTAGGAAAGTATAAAAAATTCGATTTTTTAAGCCAGTTATATCAAAGATTAAGAATAATATGGCTTGCAAAAATGTTATTAAAAGAGAGCGCGTCGCAGACACTTTTGTTTTCATAGGCAAGGAATAAAAAAAGCTGGTTATTCTTTAAATTTAGACAAATAATCATTTACTTAAATTTTAATATATTTGTTTATATAATTCTTTAGGATTTAAATTATTACTTTTTGCTTGAGATTTCCAACTAATATTTGCAGCAAACTTAAATAAAAATTTGGGGATTTTGGGGCTTATAAGTAAATTGTCAATATGAGATTCAGAAGTATTTTCAATATCTTTTTTCATAGTCAAAAATGCATTATATACAGGCTTTTTTAAGCGAGAATTTATAGGCATATCTTTGGAACTGCTCATAAATTCGCCACCACCAATTCCTATACCGAAACGCCAATTAAGACCTAATTTTTTACAATAATTCTCCATAATATCAATTGCAATTCTATTTTGAGTCCCCTCTATAAACCCACAGTTAACTATGCAATACATGTCAATGTTAAGTGTATTTTTTTTATTAAGAATATCTTCAAATCTAGACATGAAGTCTAACATAGTACTTGGAAAACAATCGGCATATAATGGAGAAACAAATACTATCTTATCGCATAATAGAATCTCTTCAATTAAAGAACCATCATTAATAATATTGCTAATAAAATACTCTTTTGTTTTAATAGTACTATTTAAAAGATTAGAAAATTCTTTTATCAGGTAACTAGAATTACTTTTTTCTTTCTTGGGACTCCCATTTATAAAACACAAATTAATCATAGAATAAACCCTCCTATAAATTTCTTATTATTTCTTTGGTATTTGAGATATCTTTAATTACATAGCATTCGTGGTTAGGAATACAAAGATTAATAGCATTTCCTTTAACTAATGCTTTAAAGGTCTGTTCTTCCATAGAAGTTACATCACTACCATAACCGATAACTATAAATTTGAGGTTAGAATTATCATAGCGAGGAAGATGATGCAGCTCCCCATTAACATTTTGAAAAAATGGGAGCAAAATTCCTATGGATCTATCTATAACATTTTTTACGTAGGAGGTATAACAACCATATTTTATTTGGGTAATAATTATGAAAGTCTTTTCTTCTAAAATATATTTAGGCATTTCGGTATAGGAATCATTTATTATGCACTTACCAGGGGTTTTTGTCCAACAATTAAAACAACCTAGACATCCTTTGATATTGTCTGATTCTTTTGAAAGGATTTTAGAATTTGAAGGTAATAAAGGTATAATTTCTTTTGAATCATCGGCATTTAAATCATGAATTAATAACATAAAAAATCTCCTTTGCTATTTATATTAAAAAATGAGGTGCAAAATCTATATAAGTTTACGGTGTAAACTTATAATTAGAATATCACTTTAAGTTTACAGTGTCAACATCATATGTTACTATATTTGTAAAATAACTATTAGGTTAATAAATTAACTATATTAAAAATAAACAATAGATTTTTAGAAAAGAGGCATTAATATGGAGATTGAGAAATATCATCATGGAGACTTAAAGGAAAGTTTAATAAAAATGGGATTGAAATTATATAATGAAGAAGGTGCTGACAAATTTTCTATAAGAAAAGTAGCAGCTTTGTGCAATGTAAGTCATGCTGCACCTTATAAACATTTTAAAAATAAAGAAGAATTGATTGATGCAATATCAGAATATGTTTTTAACAATTTTCAAAGCTCATTAACTGAGATAGTTGAAAATTATAAGGCTGATCCATACGAAAGACTTATAGCTTTAGGAAAGAGATATGTTTCGTTTATGGTTGAGAATCCGGATTATTTACAATTTGCTTTTTTAAAGAAATCAGATTCTAATATTGTTGTTGAAGAAAAGAAATTAAATAATGTAAACCATAGATCATTTAATGTATTTAAAGAATGCGCTGTTGATTTCCTAAGAAGTATTGACGTAAAAGAGGAGGAGTATGCGCAAAATATAATTGCTATGTGGTCAATGGTTCATGGCCTTTCCACTATGCTAGCATATAAGACATTTGTATATGAAGGAAATTATATTGAATTAGTTGAAAATATACTAAGAAATAATCTTAAGTTTTGATTAGAAAATTTATAGATAATAAATCAGATATTTTTAATGGTTGAGCTTGCGTTATTTGAACTATATTTCTATGGAAGTATATTTATAAAAAGAATGCATATGGAGAAGGTGGCTGCTTAAAGGAATAATAACTTTTAGTAGCCATTTTTTTAAATAATAACATGTTGACTGTGTGGTCAAATGAAGAGATAATAATAGTATATTGACTATATGGTCAATGAAATTAAGTGAGGTGATTTTAAATGAAAGCGCCTATTGTTATAGTTAAAGATATTGTAAAAGAATATGCTATGGGAGAAGTAACTGTAAAAGCTTCTAATAACATGAACTTTGAAATTTTGGAGGGAGAATTTGTTGTTGTATTAGGGCCAAGTGGGTCCGGAAAAAGTACAGTATTAAATATGATTGGTGGAATGGACAGGCCAACTTCTGGTGAGGTAATTATTGACGGAGAAAATATAACAAAGTACTCAGATAACCAACTAACTACTTACAGGAGAAAGAAAATAGGTTTTGTGTTTCAATTCTATAATTTAATGCCAAACTTAACAGCCATGGAAAATGTTGAATTAGTAATTCCTCTCAGTGATAATCCATTAAAAGCTGAAGAAATTATGAAAGACGTAGGTTTAAACGAAAGAGCATCAAATTTTCCAGCGCAGCTTTCAGGGGGAGAACAACAGAGGGTGGCAATTGCAAGAGCTCTGGTTAAAAATCCTTTGTTGCTTTTATGTGATGAGCCAACGGGTGCATTAGATTATAAGACAGGAAAATTAATTTTAAAGTTGCTTCATGATATTAATAAGAATATGAATAAGACAATAATAGTTATCACACACAACGCTGCCATAGCAGCAATGGCCGACAGGATTATTACTGTAAAAAGCGGAGCAGTAGAAGCCATAAAGGTTAATGAAAATCCTGAGCCACCAGAAAGGATTGAGTGGTAATGAATATTTTACTCAAAAACTTATTTAGAGACATAAAAAAATCTAAAGGACAATTCATTTCTACTTTAATAATTGTTATTTTAGGAGTTACATTTTATACATCACTAAATTCTGTATTTAAAAATTTGTCTAACTCTAGTAATAAGTACTTTGAGGAATATAGGTTAGGTGATATTTGGGTAGACCTTTATAAAGCACCAACTAGTACAAAAGAGGAGCTAGAAAAACTACCTGAGGTTGAAATGGCTACAGGGAGAATTGTTAAGGATGCAAGTATAAGTATATCTGAAGAAAATGCAACTTTAAGATTCATAACTCTTCCAGATGTTAAGAATAATATTGTAAATGATATAACGATAAAAACAGGAAGATATTTTTCTGATGCAGATAACAACCAATGTATCTTAGATGAAGATTTCTTTAAAGCAAATGACTTAAAGTTAAATGATTATATTTATCCAGTTATAAATGGTAATAAAGTAAAGCTTAAAATTGTAGGAGTAGCTAAAAGTCCTGAATTTATTTATACCTTAAAAGATTCCGGTGAGTTAGTTCCAGATAATAAGAGGTTTGGAGTAATATATATCAAACAATCCTTTGGAGAGGCAGTTTTTGATTTAAAAGGTTCTATAAATAATATTTCTATTAAGCTTAAAAGTGGAAGTGATATTGAAGGGGCTAAAGATGAGACTAAAAGACTATTAAAAAATTATGGTGTGAAAAGTTTAATAGATAGAAAACAGCAAACAAGTACTATGATGATAAACGAGGAGATAAAAAAGCTTAAATCCATGGGAGGAAGCTTTCCAGTCATATTTTTCATGGTTGCTTCAGTAATTATATACATCATGATGGGAAGAATGGTTGAAAATCAAAGAACACAAATTGGAGTGATGAAGGCTCTTGGATTTTCAAATATACAAGTGCTTGCATATTATATGAGTTATTCAGGAATCATTGCTATAGTTGGAAGTTTAATTGGTTCTGCTTTAGGGACCTACATGGGCTTTGGAATGACGAAACTCCTCAATCAATATTTTAATTTACCTCTTTCAGGTACAAGAGTTTATGGAGAATATGTGATACCAGCTTCTTTATTAACCTTAATGTTTTGCTTATTTGCAGGATATCGTTCTTGTAAGGTTATCTTTAAAATTATGCCTAGTGAGGCAATGAGAGAAAAATCACCACTAAGTGGCAGAAAGATAATTGTTGAGAAGATTGATTTTATATGGAGAAAGATTAGTAGATTAGAAAGAATAATAGTGAGGAATTTGTTTAGATATAAAAGAAGGGCATTACTTACCTCACTTGGGATTATATTTTCTTCAGCAATACTTTTAGTTGCTTTTAGTATGAATGATTCTGTTAATTTTATGATAATTCAGCAGTATGGAAATATTCAAAATTATGATATAAAAGTAAACTTTTCAAAACTTGTTAGTATTGATGAATTGAAAACAATTAAGAACATAGAGCATGTAACAGAATTCGAACCAATATTAGAAACTGGTATTGAATTATCAAATGGATGGAGGAGTAAGGAAGTAGGTTTTACAGCACTTACTTCAAATCCAAAAATGTATAAGGTTCAAGATAAAGATGGCAATGCTTTAGGATTACCAAAAGATGGATTACTTATTTCTCAAAAACTAGCAGAGACTTTGGGGATAGGATTAAATGACAGCGTAAATATAAAGTTCTTTTTTCCTGGAAAAGATGAAAAGAAAATTATGATTAAAGGAATTGTTGTTCAATATTTAGGGTCAGGAGTTTACACTTCTATGGAGGATTTAAACAGTATATTAGGAGAGGGAATGATTGCAAATTCAGCAGTGCTAAGGTTAGATAATAGTGAGTTTGAAAAAACAGTCAAAGATAAATTAAAAGATATTCCAGGAGTGAGTTCTGTAGAATCGAAGACAGATTCTAGCAATGCTTTTATTAAAAATATGGGAGCAATGAAGTCTACCATAGGAATGCTAATTATGCTTGCTGCAATTCTTCTAATAGCTGTTTTATACAATATTGCTACTATTAATATTTTTGAACGGCAAAGAGAATTAGCAACTTTAAAAGTATTAGGTTTTAACAATAAAGAAATCAAAAAACTTATTTTTAATGAAAATTATATTATTTCTATATTTGGAATGACTTTAGGATTGCCATTTGGGACTTGGCTTGGAAGATTATTAATTGATGCTAGTAGTACAGATGCTTATAGTATTCCTTATGTGGTTGAATTTAAGAGTTATGTTTTTACAATAATACTTACTTTAGCTTTCACAGTGACAACTAATTTAATTTTATCTAGAAAAATCAAAGCTATTGATATGCTAGAGGTTTTGAAGAATAAGGAATAAAAAGAGATAATATGTTTGATCTATACTATAAAATTATAATCTTGAAAATACAATAATTTATTGCAAGGGGGAGGCGTTACAAATGAAACATAAAAAATTATTTTGGTCATTTGCTGTAGCGTTAATATGTATGGCAGGAGCATTTGGATATGTATTAATGCAACAAGGACAAGCTGTTGATACTTCAATAGTTGCAAAAGGTGAAATACAGAAATATGTTGAAGATACGGCTAACGTTCAAAGTAATAAAAAGCAGACAGTATATATTGAAGGCTCTGGAAAGATAAATGATATAAATGTTAATGTGGGAGATTCAGTAAAAAAAGATGATGTTTTACTTACTATGGATATGAAAGACCTAGAGTTAAAGCTTAAAGAGGCAAATTCAAAGGTTGAAGCTGCAAAAGCACAACTTAAAAGTACAGATATCTCTAATTATGCAAGTAAAATTGAAGTTGCTGAGGCTGAGGTGAATAAAGCCAATGTTGCTTATGAAGCAGCAAAAAGAAATTTAAACAATTCAAAGACTTTATATGAAGCAGCATCTATAAGTAAACAGGACTTTGATACTGCTAATGATGCATTTAAGAGTGCAGAAGCTGCTTTAAAAGCTTCAAATAGTCAATTAGAGGATATAAAAAAGGGAACACCAAGTTATGTAAAAGATGGATATGCTGCTGGAGTTGAACAAGCATTGATTTTAAAAGAAAGTATAATTAGTGAGCTTGATAAGCAGAAAATTTTAGCCCCTAATGATGGAATTATCCTTGAAAAACTAGTAGAAGATAATTCCATAGGTGCACCTGGCACAGCAGCGTTTGTAATTGGGGATACTAAAAATTTAGAATTAGAAGCCAATATATTGTCCGATGATATTTATAAGGTTAAAATAGGTAATGAAGTTGAAATAAGTGGTAAAGCAATAGGAGATTCAATTTTAAAGGGAAAAGTTACCCAAATAGCGCCTGAAGCAAAAAATATAACTTCGTCTTTGGGGGTTAATCAAAAGAGAGTAGCGGTAACAATTGAAATTAGTGATAATACAGAATTGCTAAAACCAGGTTATGATTTGGAGGTTAAAATTATAACTGAAAGTAAAAGTGATACATTAATAGTACCTGATAGTGCTGTATTTGATTATCAAGGAAGTTCCTGCGTATTTGTTGTTGATAATGGAAAGGCTGTTATAAGGCAAATTAAGAAAGGCATAGAAAGTGAAAAAATAATAGAAGTATTGGATGGTTTAAAGGAAGGCGAAAAGATAATAACAAAGCCTAATAATGATATAAAAGAAGGAATGAGAATTAAATAAACATAGATTATACAGGGAAGGAGTGAAAGAATAGATTGCTATGGAAAAGTTCGAAAGTCTACAAGAAGAAAAAAAGAAAAGAATATTAGATGCTGCTATAGAAGAATTCGCAATAAAGGGATATGATAAAGCTTCTACAAATTCTATAGTGAAAAAAGCTGGTATTTCAAAGGGGATACTATTCCACTATTTTGGAAGTAAAAAAAATCTATTTTTATATTTATTCGATTATTGTATAACTACATTAGTAGATAAATATTATCCTTTGAGAGAAAATAAACCTGAAGACATATTTGAAAGATTTATAAGAATAAATATAAGAAAAATGAAAATAGTTCAAGAAGAGCCTCTTATGAATCAGTTAGTATTTTCAGCCGTTACAAACATGCCAGTAGAACTAAAAGATGAGCTTACAGAAAGACATAGTAGTTACAGTTCAAAATATTTAGGAGAAATTTTCGGAAATTTGGATACATCAAAATTTAGAGAAGAAATTGATTCTGAAAAAGCTATAGAGCTAATAATGATATGTATGGATGGTCTTTCTAATAAATATATTCAAAAGTATAAAGATGTCTCGATGGAGGAAATATTAGAAAATATCGAAGAAGTTATGGAGGACTTTAATAAATATTTAGATATATTAAAGTTTGGGGTTTATAAAATTTAGAGGATATGAGGATTATTAATTTAAACGTAAGTGGAGGCACGGTTTCATGAAAAATTTTGATGAACTAAAAAGTGAATTATATAAAATAGATGGAAAGAGCTATAAGTTATACAAGAATTTAGAGGGGCAATATGCTTTTAAAGATTATATACTTAGTATAGATCATGTTCAAGGTGATCCTTTTGCAGCACCATCAAGAATCAGAGTTATAGTTAAACAAAATATAGCTGGATTTCCTAAAGAGCTTTTTGATAATAAAAATAAGAACATCGCAGTAGCAGATTATTTAACAAGAGAGTTTTATTACAATGTAAATAAATTTAGTGAGAAGATTTTTGGATCTGGAAAAAGTGGATTGATAGCCATGAGCAGATGCCCTCAGCAGATATTAGAGAGAACTTCAATAATCATAGATAATGATAAGGTAGAAGCAAGATTTTATGTGGGCTTTCCAGCTAGAGGAAGAAGTGTTTTAGCAAAGGAACTTGAAAAGATTTTATATAACGTCTTACCTAATATAGTTGAAAAAACTTTGATATATAAAAATATTAGCAATGAAAAACTTAAGGATAGAGTAAATCTAGTAGAGGATCAAGAATATATAAGAAGTGAATTAAGTAAAAGAGGACTTATTGCTTTTATTGCTAATGGCTCAACTTTACCTAGAGAAAGTGGTGTATCTACAAAGCCATTAAAGAATGCTAAAAGATTTGTTTCACCTAAAGAATTGGAAGTAGAATTTGGCACTAAAAACAATGGTATTATAAAAGGAATGGGGGTTAAAGAAGGTATAACCCTTATAGTTGGTGGAGGATATCATGGAAAGTCTACTTTATTAAGAGCTTTAGAGCTTGGTGTTTATAATCACATTGAAGGTGATGGCAGAGAATTTGTAATAACAGACAATTCAGCATTAAAAGTTAGAGCAGAAGATAGTAGATCTGTAAGTAAAACAGACATATCCTTGTTTATTAATAATTTACCTAATGGAAAAGATACTGTTAAATTTTGCACAGAAAATGCAAGTGGTAGTACCTCGCAGGCGGCTAATATCATTGAAGGAATAGAAAGTAATGCAAAGGTATTATTAATAGATGAAGATACTTCAGCTACTAACTTTATGATGAGAGATGATATTATGCAGAAATTAGTAGCTAAAGAAAAAGAACCAATAACACCATTTATTGAAATAGTAAAACCTTTATATGAACAAAAAGGAATTTCAACAATAATAGTTGTTGGCAGTTGTGGAGATTTTTTCGATGTGGCAGATTGCATAATACAAATGGATAATTATGAAACTAAGGATGTTACAAAGGAAGCAAAGAATTTAAGCAGAGGAGAAATTTTAAAACGAATTGAGGCTAGAAAACTAAAAATAAATATTCCATTTAATAGAGTAGTTAAAAAGGGAACTATTCAAGCTGGTGAAAGAGGAATAAAAATAAAAACTATTGGTGTAGATACAATAATAATAAATAAAGAAGAAATAAACTTAAGATCAGTAGAGCAAATAGTGGATAATGAGCAATTAAATTCCATTGGCTCAATTATGAAGTGGGCAGAGGATAACATTGTGGATAAAGGCTTAAGTTTAGATAAATTTGTGGACAATATTCTTGAAGAAATAAATAAAAATGGATTAATAGCTATGGAAAAAATAAAAGGTGGAAGTGGAAGTTTAGCTATGCCTAGAAAGCAGGAAATAATGGCAGCTTATAATAGATATAGAAAATTAAAGGTATAAAGCTCAATTTCACATGCCTGCTTCCAGAAAAATGTATCTAATTTCTAGTGTAGTGTTACGATTATAATTTCTAAATGATACATGTATATTCCATTTATAAGTTTGATTATTAAGCTGGATATCTAAATCATAGAAAAACTAAACCATCTAATAAATAGAGTCCACCCATACTCAGTGTTTCGCGAAGCTCCCTTTTAATATTGGATTTACTTTTGAAATTTGTTCATATCTAGGAAGGTGTAGAAGTTCAGAAAGCTGATGGGCTTATAAAATCTAGGATTATAGAAGATGAATGGTGAATGATGAAATTATTCATCATTCATCATTACTTATTTATTAAGTAATTGGAAAAGCCAATTATTTGGCGCAGGCTAAAGTATAGATGGCCTAGCTTAATTTGGTAAATTAGGATTCTATTCTTGGTTTAGTAGGATCGCAATTAGGATCTTTTACTTCTGAAACCATTGAAAGCTTAGTTAGATAATAGCATTCCTCTCGATACATATGGTCAGCGGCTAAAGGTGCAAGGGTACCTAATACTTGTTTTTCTATAATTGCATCCTTTAAAGCATCTAAAAAGTTTTTGAAGGAGCCCATTATATTGCTTACATCATAATTAAGCTTTGCAAGTGCTGGAAAATCAAAGATTTTTGTTCTGGTATAACCATTATAATCTATAGTTCTTAAGTACAAATTATCAAATTCTTTTGAATATTCCCTACTACGCTTAATCAATTCTTTTTGAGTCATATCAAGGTTACTAGCTATGGCTGAGGCATGTCCTGATCCATCTGGAAGCCATAAAAGATGTAAATGAATAGGACCAGCAGTAGGAGGTTTGTCTTTTATTAAAGTAGTTAGAATA
The DNA here is from genome assembly GCF_022320955.1 of Clostridium sp. YIM B02555. Classification (NCBI taxonomy): domain Bacteria; kingdom Bacillati; phylum Bacillota; class Clostridia; order Eubacteriales; family Clostridiaceae; genus Clostridium; species Clostridium sp. YIM B02555. Next base: position 90,366 of record NZ_JAKJJY010000022.1, read on the forward strand.
AATAAATATTCATCTAGTTCATTAAGCATATGGCTAACAAAAGTAGGAGGAAGAGAAATATTAATTTTGTCAGTAATTTGCTTGCTTAATATAATTAATTTAAGTTCTCTAATTTTCATTGCAGCAGCATAAGCTTCATGATTTAAATCTTCAATATCTTCTTGAGATAGTGAAGCATGAGATTTTGCTAATAAATCATCGAATAAAGTAATGAAAGCATTAGCTCTTTGAATGAAAGCTTCCTCATTTGGAGAAAGTGCATTTAAAATAAAGCGAGAGTGGTCTCCTAAGATTTGGAGCCAAAATTGATGCTCGAATAATGTTTTATCTTTAATACTATTAAATTTCAATTATTTCCTCCAAAAAATAATTCCTATTATACTATGATTAGGTTATTACATATGTGACTAAATTAGTTATTATTTATATAAGTTCTAATTAAAATTATAGCTTTAGATTTAATGATGTATGGAAGGCTTTTGTGACTAATTAATAATTGAGTATATTTGTGATAAAATTGTTTACATTTTGTTGATGAATGCTTAAAATGATGATATATTATTAAAAATGAGATTACAATGTTAAAGTAGATAAGGATGGAGTGGGGCAATAATGTATGAAATGAAAGAAGAATACAAAATTGGAGTAGAGCATATTGATGAGCAGCATAAAAAACTTTTTGAATTAGCTGATAAAGCATATATGTTATTAAAAGATGATTTTACAATTGATAAATATGATAAAATCATAGAAATTATTACTGAATTAAAGGAATATACTATTTTCCATTTTAAATCAGAAGAAGAATATATGGAAAGCATAAATTATAAGAGAATGTTTACTCAAAAAATAGAACATGATAAATTTATAAAAGAACTCGAAGCAATAGATTTAAATCATATTGATCAAAATCAAGATGAAAGTTTAGTAAAAATGTTAGAGTTTCTAAATCAGTGGCTAACAGAACATATATTAAAGAATGACAAGCTTATTGGAGAATAAGAAAAAGCATTAAGCTATTACATTCAAAAGCCATGGTTGTTATATTTTATAATAACCATGGTTTTTTATTTTTGTAAATTTTGTGCATAGAATAAACTAGTAAACGTTTGTAAAGTTAGATATAATAAAAATAAAGGGGTTAATTGAAAATTAAGTTCGAACGGGGGGATTTTATGTTAAACAACTTAAAAGTAAAGACAAAATTATTATTATTAATTATTATGGTATTTTTAGCTATCTCGTCTCTTGCAATTATAAATTTAAAAAAGCAAGAAGAAGCAAATAATATTTCAATACAGACCTTAGAAAAAACAATTCATGATGATTATGATAATTATATTAAAAGTCAGGTAAGTAATGTAATTACATTACTTGATGGTATTAATAAAAAATATAAAGATGGCGAGTATTCTTTAGAACAAGCAAAAAAACTTTCAGCTGATTTAGTACGTGGTTTAAGATATGCGGATGGAGGGTATTTTTGGATTGATACAAAAGAGGGTCAGAATGTAGTTTTATTAGGAAATAAAACAGAAGGAACTAATCGTTTAAATGCAAAAGATGCTAATGGATATGAAATGATAAAAGATATTATTAAAAATGGAATGCAAGACGGAGGCGGATATACAGAATATTATTTCCCTAAGGAAGGACAAACAGATCCATTACCTAAAAGGTCTTATAGTAAGTATTACGAACCTTTTGGTTGGGTAGTTGGAACTGGTAATTATATAGATAATATTAATAGTATTATAGCTAAAGAAACTCAGACAACAATAGATAATTATAATAGGAGCAAAATGCTAATATTTATTATTTTGGGGATAGATCTTATTTTAGCCATTATAGCTACATTTGTTGTTGCAAAAGAAATTGTAAATGGACTAAATATTGCAATCAGCCACATGAAAATCATGGCAATGGGGGATTTTTCGGTAGAATTACCTGAGAAGTATTTAAAAAGAAAAGATGACTTTGGAGTATTGGCAGAATCTATGGAAGCTATGAAAGTTTCAACAAAGGGGTTAATTGAAAAAATACAAACAGAATCTAAAGCTATTTATACAATTACTGAAGAGGTTAATAATAACATCTTAAGTTTGGATAGTAATATTCAAAGTATTTCTGAATCAACTGAAACCTTAGCAGCAAGTATGGAAGAAACGGCGGCTTCTTCAGAAGAGATGTCAGCAACTTCCCAGGAAATTGAGTTGGCAGTTAAAAATATTGCGAATAAATCACAAGAGGGTTCAGAAATAGCAGCACAAATTAATAATAGAGCTAATATTACAAAATCTAAAGTTTTAGAAGCAAAGGAAAAAACAAATAAAATAATAACTGATTCAACTGTTAAACTAGAAAAAGCATTACAAGATGCAAAAGTTGTTGAAAATATTGAAAGTTTATCTGGAGCTATTATGGGGATTACGACTCAAACTAATTTACTTGCATTGAATGCATCAATTGAAGCTGCTCGTGCAGGGGAAGCTGGAAAAGGTTTTTCTGTAGTAGCTGGTGAGATAGGAAAGCTTGCAGAAAAATCAAAAGAAACAATATTAAAAATACAAGATGTTACCAATGAAGTAGGTCAGGCGGTTGAAAAGCTCTCAGAAAGTTCAAGAAATTTATTAGAGTTCGTTTCTAGCGAAGTAACATCAGACTATGAAGTATTTTTAGAAGTTGGAAATAATTATAGCAAGGATTCTGAGTATGTGGATAATTTGATGACAGATTTTAGTGCTACAACGGAGGAATTGTTATCATCAATACATAGCATGACAGAAGTAATTACAGAAGTAGCACATGCTTCAAATGATGGTGCAAGAGAAACCACAGAAAATGCACAAAGTGCTATAAATATAAAAATTCAATCTGGTAAGGTATCTGAATTAATTAAGAAATCAAGAGAAAGCTCAGTTAATCTAGAACAAGAAGTAGGAAGATTTAAACTTTAACTATATATTTAAGATTTGGAATTTAAAAAGATGTGATTTTAGAATATAAATGATTCTAGGTTGCATCTTTTTTATAAGTAAAAATTGATAAAGGATATTGTTATAGGAAAAGAGATGATATCAATAAAATATTTTTAGTTTACCATAATAAAAAAAGTTGACAAATGAAAAAAAGTGCTATAATATATAAATATGTTTAAACGCTTACAAAGATATATGGTGATTGTTACTGATTCGATCAGGCGAAACCTTAATTAATGAGAAGAGAATTTCATAGTCTCTTTTGATTAATTAGGGTTTTTATATTAAAAAATCATGTAAGTAGTGTAAATAGGGGGATAGTGATGGTAATAAAAAAGATATTTAATAATAATGCCATATTAGCTAAAGACTCAGAAAAAAATGAAATTGTAGTTATGGGGCGTGGAATTGGATTTAAAAAGAATGTAGGTGATAAATTAGATGAAAATCTAATAGAAAAAACCTTTATTCTTAAGCAGAAAGATGCTTCAGAAAAATTTAAACTGCTGCTAGAAGATATACCAACAGAACATGTTTCACTGTGTTATGACATTATTGAATATGCAAAAAATATATTAGGCGTTGAATTAAATGACTATATATATGTTACCCTTACTGATCATATTAGTTATACACTAAAATTATTTGATGAAGGCCTTAATCGTCCTAATCCATTGATTTGGGAAATTAAAAAGTTTTATTCAAAAGAATTTGAAATAGGATTAAAAGCACTAGAATTTATTGAAAGCGAAACAGAAAAGAAGTTACCTGAAGATGAAGCTTGCAATATAGCACTTCACTTAATAAATGCACAGGTAAATAAAAAGGGCAATAATGTAAAAGATGTTGCTAAGCAAGCAAAAATGATTCAAGATATTTTAAATATTGTAAAATATACATATAATATTGAACTTGATGAAAAATCATTAAATTATGAAAGATTTGTTACTCATTTGAGATTCTTTTTTCAAAGATTGAATAAAGAACAAAAAATAGAAACTGAAGATGATTTTTTATTAAAACAAATTAAAGTTAAATATAAAAAAGCTTATGAGTGTATGTTAAAGATACAAACATATTTAAATAAAGAATTATCTGAAGAAGAGCAATTATATTTAACTATTCATATTCAAAGAGTTACACATAGATAAATTTAATATTGATGGATTGTTACTGGTAAAGCAGGCGAGACCAACATTAGATAGAATAAAATTTATACTAATATTATAAATTTTATTTATATCGCAATTGTTTGGTCTCGCTTTTTTATATAAAAAATTAATTAATAAGGAGATAGATATTATGAAGTATGAACAATTAGCAAAAGACATAATAAAAAATGTCGGTGGTAAAGAAAATGTTAATAGCTTAACTCATTGTGTTACGCGTTTACGTTTTAAATTAAAGGATGAGAATAAAGCTAATACAGAAGTGTTAAAGAAAATGGATGGTGTTGTTACTGTTGTAAAAAGTGGTGGACAATATCAAGTAGTTATTGGTAATCATGTACCAGATGTATTCGCAGATGTAATGGCAGTTGGTGGATTTTCAGCAGCATCAGATTCAGAAGAAGGATCAACTGAAAAGATAAGTTTATTTAATAGATTTATAGATATGATATCAGGAGTTTTCGCTCCAACTCTTGGAGTTTTGTGTGCAACTGGTATGATAAAAGGCCTTAATGCATTATTATTAGCAATACATGCAATTTCAGATAAGGATGGAACGTATATAATTTTAAATGGAATAGGAGATAGTTTATTTTACTTCTTTCCAATATTCTTAGGATATACAGCAGCTAAGAAGTTTAAGGTAAATGAATTCACTGGTATGGCAATAGGAGCATCTATGGTTTATCCAAAGATTATGGCATTAACTGCTGCACAACCTTTATTTAAGGTTTTAAGTGGTACAATGTTTGAATCTTCAGTAAGTACTACATTTTTAGGAATTCCAGTTATATTAATGGATTATTCATCAACAGTTATTCCAATAATAGTAGCGATGTTTGTAGCTTCAAAGGTTGAAAAATTCTTCAAAAAGATTATTCCAGATGTTGTAAAAACATTCTTGGTACCATTTTGTACATTGTTAGTAGTAGTTCCTTTAACATTCTTAGCAATAGGACCAATTTCAACATGGGCAGGTAAATTGCTTGGTGCTATTACAGCAGCTATATATAACTTTAGTCCTATTGCAGCAGGATTATTTATTGGTGCTTTCTGGCAAGTATTTGTTATCTTTGGATTACATTGGGGATTAGTTCCTATAGCTATAAATAATTTATCAACATTGGGTTATGATTCAGTTTTAGCTCTTTCAATAGCAGCATCCTTTGCACAAACAGGAGTTGTTGGAGCAATATTATTAAAAACTAAAAACAAGAAATTAAGATCAATAGCAATTCCAGCTTTTGTTTCAGGTATTTTTGGTGTTACAGAACCAGCAATTTATGGTATAACATTACCACGTAAAAAACCATTTGTATTAAGTTGTATTGGAGCATCTATAGGTGGTGCTGTTATAGGTTTCTTTGGATCAAAAGGATATATGATAGGTGGAATGGGGATATTTGCTCTTCCAAGTTATATAGGTCCAAATGGAATGGATAAAGGATTTTATGGAATGGCTATAGCAATGGTAGTAGGATTAGTTATAGGTTTTGTATTAATGCTATTTACTAAACTTGAAGAAGATGAAGAGTCAACAGAAGAAAATAGTGCAGAAAGTCCATTAGTAAAACAAGAAATATTAATTAGTCCATTAAAAGGTGAAATTAAGCCTTTATCAGAAGTAAAAGACGAAGCATTTTCATCAGGTGCACTTGGAAAAGGGATAGCTATAGAACCTTCAGAAGGTAGAGTGGTTGCTCCTGTAGATGGTGTATTAACAACCTTCTTCCCAACAGGTCATGCATTAGGAATTACAAGTGATAATGGAGCTGAAATACTGATTCATATAGGAATGGATACTGTTCAATTAGAAGGAAAGCATTTTACTCCTAAAGCAAAACAAGGTGATATAGTTAAAGCAGGAGATGTGTTATTAGAATTTGATATTAATGCTATAAAAGAAGAAGGATACTCAGTAATAACTCCTGTAATTGTTACTAATTCAGCTAATTATTTAGATATTATTGAAACAGATAAAAATTCTGTTAACTATAAAGAAAATTTATTAACAGTTATGATTTAAAGCTGAATTTTATAATAATCAAAAACAAAATTTAAATATATATTGAAAACTATATTATAATGGTATATAATTAAGAAAATAAAAAATATATATCTTCAGGGCAGGGTGTGAATCCCTACCGGCGGTATAGCCCGCGAGCTTAATTTAAGCAGATTCGGTGTAACTCCGAGGCCGACAGTATAGTCTGGATGAAAGAAGGTAACCTATTAGAAACTTTGTTTTCAATGTTTTTGATTATACGCCCTGATGTATTTTACATCAGGGCTTTTTATGTTTATTAATGAAAAAGAAACTATATTAAATTATTAAGCATTGAGAGCAAAATCACTAATAAGCTACCCAAGGAAGATAAACTTTAGGGAGGCATAAAAATGAATGAAAAAACAAGCAAATTAGTAAAAATCTCTTTATTATCAGCAATAGCAATTATACTTAGGTATATCGAATTTCCAATAATACCAGCTTTTACATGGTTACAATTTGATTTTAGTGATGTTCCAGCGATGTTAGGAGCTTTTGGATTTGGTCCTGTAGCAGGAATAATTATAGAATTATTAAAAAATGTATTGATTTTAGTTATAAAAGGAACAGGTACGGGCTTCGTTGGAGAACTTGCTAATTTCTTGATGGGATCTGCATTAGTGGTACCAGCAGGGTTGTTATATTATAGAAAGAAAAACAGAAAAAATGCAATACTTGGAATGATTTTAGGTGCAGTTTGTATCCAAATAGTAGGAATTTTATCAAATATATATATATTATTACCTGCTTATCATATGACAATGGATAATACAATGCTTATGAATTATATTACATTTGGATTGTTACCGATTAATGGGATAAAGGCTGTTGCAACTTCAGTTGTAACTTATATATTATATAAAAAGTTATCAGTAGCAATTTTCAAAGCAGAATCAAATTTTGGAAGCCCAGAGAGAACAACAAATTAGTCTAGATATAGTATTAACATTTATTTAAGCAAATAGCTGATTTGAAATAATAATTTGATTATTTCGAATCGGTTTTTTCATGTTAGAAATTTAGAATTACAAATGTTTATTAATAATTATTATTGCCTAATAGAAAAAAATTTGATAATATATAAATATAGTATTCTAAGTGAAAATTTAGAAGCTAAGGTATATAAGTTGGTTATTAATAAATGAAATTGAGGAGGGTGTATTATGGAAAAGTATATTTGTACAGTATGTGGTTATATCTATGATGAGGCAGTAGGTGATCCAGATAATGGAGTAGCACCAGGAACAAAATTTGAGGATCTTCCAGGAGATTGGGTTTGCCCATTATGTGGAGTACCAACTTCAGACTTTGAAAAACAATAATAAAAAATAATCTTTAAGATTACATATTATAAAAGAATTTATTTAAGTATAAGGGACTATCAAAATGTTGTTGACATTTGATAGTCCCTTGCACTATATATTGTAGAAATTATTTTATTATATTCAAAATTAAATAAATAGGAAAATAAAGTTATATGTTTACCTATTTAAGTTAATACCGGCTATTCTTTTAACCACATTAATACAGCATCTTCTTTATTGTCCTCATAATAACCTTTTCTAATACCAGCTTCTTTAAAATTATATTTTTCATAAAGACCTCTAGCAGCTTTGTTACCACTTCTCACTTCAAGGGTATAAGCGGTGCAACCATGATTATTGCAATAATTAATTAGTTCTACTAGAAGCTTAGAAGCTATGCCTTTGCCTCTAAAATCAGGATGTACTGCTATATTTGTTATATGACCTTCATCTAAAACAATCCAAGTTCCAGCAAAACCTACAACTTTATTATCAGTTTTTGCAATGAAATATTTAGCCACAGGGTTAGATAGTTCTTGAATATAAGAAGCTTTGCTCCAGGAATCAGAAAAACTCAGTGAACTTACGGCTAAAAGTCCGTCAATATCTTCTTCTTTCATTAAATCAATAGTTATGCACATTGCTATTTCATCCTTTGCTCATATTCTCTTTCTGCTTGAGGCTTTTTTAAATAAAATGGAGTGGAGTTTGGATCATCGAATTCACCATTTTCTATTAGTGAATATCCAATTTCGCCTAAAGCAGAAGCACGAACTAAATTAAGGTGATTAGGTGGAAAATAGCAATTTGGACAGTGTTCAATTAAATAGTCTTTGTATTTATCTACGCCATCACCTATGAAGATGACTTTTTCATTTTTAGATTTTATTATTTCTATAAGTTCATCAATATCTAAGGCTGAAAAATCTAATAATCTTTCTAAAGTTACTGGTATTTCAGAGGCAACTAAGCTTGGATGTCCTTTATATAACGAAGTATAAACACTATTTCTTAAAGCATCCATTATAGGACAAATTATTCCATCAAAATTAGAAGCGCTAAGAGCTAGGGCATCTAAACTAGATATACTTACATATGGCTTATTGCTTCCAAAGCTAAGTCCCTTTATAGTAGCCATGCCTATTCTAAGACCAGTGAAAGATCCAGGGCCTTTAGAAACTACATAGCCATCAATATCATCAATAGTTAGGTTATTAAGTTTTAGTAAATTATCAATTATATTCATTAGTATAACTGAATGTTCTTTTTTATCATTTAAAGTAATTTCTCCAAGTAATTTATGATTCTTCATTAAAGCAACAGTTGCTACTTTTGAAGATGAATCAATAGCAAGTATAATCATATTTTAAAGCTCCTTTATATAGTTATATCGATCTCCATAAGGAGTTAATATTATTTTTCTGTAATCTTCACCTTTTTCAAGGTCTTTCTTTATGCTTATATGAAGTAAATCTTGAGGTAAAATTTCTTCAATGTAATTTGCCCATTCTATAATAGACACTGCATCTGAAAATATGTAGTCATCAAATCCAATTGCATATATTTCATCAGGATCGCTTACTCGATAAACATCAAAATGGTTAAGTTTGAGCCTACCACCTTCATATTCATTAACAATTGTAAAAGTTGGACTTGTTATATTATCATTTATTCCTAAACCAAGGGCAATTCCTTTAGTAATATGTGTCTTGCCAGCACCTAAATCTCCAGTTAAACAAATTATATCACCAGCTTGTAGCAATTTACCTAAATTTATTCCTAATTGAGTAGTACTATCTACATTATAAACTTCGAATTCCATGAAAATCCTCCTTTAATGAGAGTTTAAATTATAATTCCCATCCTTATATTTTATATCAAAACAGAATAAAATCAAATTAATTAAACGAATACTAAAATATTATTATAAAATAGGCTTATATTTAATGTGAGTTTTATATAATATAAGAAAAGTAATAAATTTTTATATATTTATTATAAATTAATTGGTATAATGAACATAAGTATATCCAGAAATTAATTTACCGAATTCATGAAAAGTAATATGTGTTATTAAACTTGGAGGTGGCATACTTTGAAAAAGATTACCTTTGCAATGGTAATAATAACTATTGCATTGTCTTTTGGCATGAATTTATTTTCAGACCCGTTATTAGCAAATACAGAGAGTCATAAAACTGAAAATAGGGGAGATTTTTTAAACATACTAACGGTTAATAAACCTCAATATGATATGGTTAAAAAAATTGTGAAAGATAAAAATAATGTTGAATATATGCTTACTAATGAAAAAGATATTAGTGAGTTTAAGTATAATGAAGATGTTTTAAATAATATATCCAATATGGACTTATTTATATATTCCGGCACTTCATTTGAACCTTGGAGCAATTCTTTAATTGATGAATTGAAAAAAGGAGATTTAGGAATAATAAATTTATCTAGAGGCATAAGATTACTGAATTATTCACAAAATAATAGTAATAAAGAAAATCCTTATTATTTTGAGGGAATTAGTGAATATAAAATTGCATTATGTAATGTAAAATCAGCGATTCAAGATAGAGATCCCCAAAATAGAGATTATTATGAAGAAAATTATAATGAAGCCATAAAAGAATTTGATAATAAGATAAAGATATATAATGATAAAATTAAATCACTTAGTGACTATAAATTTATAACGTTAAATAATGATTTTGATTATTTAACTAAAGCATTAAATTTAAATACTATTCAGCTTGATAATCACGAAATAGCTGATTTTATTAAGCTTAATAATTTAGATGCTAAAAAGGTTATAATAATAGTTGATGGAGAAGCAGGAACTAAATTGAATTTATCAGGATACAATACAGTGAATTTATGGAAATATTATGGAGATATGTCTTTCGATGATTTGATTTTGTATAATATAAAAGAATTATCAAAATGGGCCCCATTAAAAGAGAATGGAACGGTTAATTCTACAGGTAAAGTGGCATAAGAAAAAAAGTGTTGCTTTATTTATAAATGTATTATATAATGGTTATTGTCTCGAAGGGGTATGGCTCAACGGTAGAGTAGTGGTCTCCAAAACCATTGGTTCTGGGTTCAAATCCTAGTGCCCCTGCCAAGAAGATTAAAGTTATAGTGTTTATATGCTATAACTTTTTTGTTATAAGAAACAATATATGATTATAGCTATATTGAAGATGAATTTTGAATACTTTTAAATTTAAAATTTTGGAGTAATAATTTAATTAAAATTAAGTGGAATTCTATTCAGCTTTATATAATTAAGTATATGGATATCCTTATTGACATAGATATGAAACAACTATATAATTTCAATATTGATTAAACAATGGCGTTTAAAGAAGCAATTCTTTAAGTGCTATTTTTTTATACTTATTTTATTATGTGAATTTATGACTAGAATGATATTTAATAATCCTAAGGGACATATATGTTCTGATTATTAATGGGTATTGATCACGAAAGTGTTAGGGCGAAATTCATATAAATAAAAATCAATAAATAATTAGTTAATGTGTGTATTTATTGAATGCAATTTAATTAAAAGTAGATGAATAGGACAATGGTGTCAAATAAATAGTATTTTGGCCCATTGTTTCTTTTTTTATTTTCGGGGGGTGGGGATATATATTAAATGATGAAATATATAGTATAGGTGTTGATATTGGAACTTCAACAACTGAAGTTATAGTTAGCAAATTAAAGATTAAAAAAATTTTAGGTTCTTCGCTGATTAAGGAAACAGTAATAGAAGGGAAAGAAATAATATATAGGAGTCCTATTGTATTTACTCCACTTTGCAATGAAACAACTATAGATTTTATAAAGGTTAAAGATATTGTATCCGACGCTATAAAGTTAAGTGTAGTAGAAAAAGAAAAAATATCTACAGGAGCAGTTATTATAACAGGAGAAACTGCAAGAAAAGAAAATGCAATGGAAGTATCTAATAATCTTTCAGAGTATTTAGGAGATTTTGTAGTAGCAACAGCAGGTCCTAAGCTTGAAGCCTTACTTGCAGGTTTTGGTTCAGGTGCTTCAGATATATCAAGGAAGCTTAATAGAAGAATAATGAACCTTGATATTGGAGGAGGAACAACTAACGTAGCTATTTTCAATTGTGGTGAATGTGAGCAGACTTTTGCGTTAGATATTGGAGGACGACTTATAAAGTTTAATGATGAGGGTCAAATTATTTATATTTCTAATAGAATTCAATTTCTAATAAAAAGCCTTGATATAAACTTGCAGCTTGGAGAGAAGCCAGAACTAGAAGCTTTAAAGCTCATATGTGGAAAGCTAGCAGAAAGTTTATTGGAAGTATGTTGTTTGAAAGAAATTAACCAAAGCACAAAAAAGTTATTTATAAGTGATGGGTTTGAAGGGATTGAGGTTGACTATATAAGTTTTTCAGGGGGAGTTGGAGAATACGTAGGGAAAATTAATGAGAATATTAGTTTAAATGAAATAACAAAACACAACGATATAGGACAACTTTTGGGGAATTCTATAAGTGAGATGTTTGAAGAGCACAAGGAAATGTTACTAGCTCCAAAGGAGAAAATAAGGGCAACTGTAATTGGAGCAGGAAACCATTCTTTAACTATAAGCGGTAGTACAATAGCCTTTGATAAATCGGTGCTTCCATTAAAAAATATACCTATACTAAAACCTTTTTATGAGAATGAAAACTTAAATGATATATATGTTCAAGGCATGAAAAAACTTGATATGTATGGAGATATACCAATTGCAGTTTCACTTAAAGGCCCTAAAAGTCCAACTTATGAAGAAATTAAATTAATTGGTCAGGAGATAATTAAATTATTCAAAAAAATTAAAGGACCAATAATTGTAGTTTTAGAAAATGATTTTGCAAAAGCTTTAGGACAAATAATTTCTCTAAATTTAGAAGAAAAAAGAGAAGTTATATGTATAGACAAGATATCAACAAGCAATGGTGATTATATTGACATTGGCCTGCCAATAGGAGATGCAATCCCAGTAGTTATAAAGACTCTAATATATAGCACTTAAAGTCCTATATTTCTATAATAGTTACCTAAAAATAAGAAAATCTTAAATTAATTATATATATTGTAATGACAGTTAGCAATTATACAATGTTACCAGTGTCTAAGCTATTATTTTCTAAATAAATTTTATAATCTGTAAGCTGTAAATAGCAAACTGTAAATGTGAAGCTATGCAAGTTGTAAGGGATGATGAAATTTTATCCAACTGTGAACTGTAAATTGTTAACTGTTAACTGAATTGAGGGAGTGGTTAAAATGAATAATGAATTAAAAAAGACACTTAAACCAATACAACTTTGGAGCATAATAGTTGGAATGGTTATATCAGGAATGTATTGTGGGTGGAATAATGCTTTAGATTTTACAAGCCCAGTTGGATTTATTATAGCAATTTTAATTGTTACAGTTTTTTATACTACATTTATGTTTAGCTATGCGGAGCTTTCTACTGCAATTCCTCATGCTGGGGGAGCTTCAGAATATGCTTCCAGATCACTTGGCAAGTTTGGTGGATTTATTGCTGGATTTTCATGTTTAGTAGAATTTTTGTTTGCAACACCAGCAATAGCAATATCAATAGGAGCATATATTAACTTTTTAATACCAGCAGTTCCAGCTGTTGCAGCAGCTTTAGTAGCATATGCAATATTTGTGCTTATAAATTGTTTTGGTATTGAAGCAGCTGCTAAGGTAGAACTTATTGTTACTATAGTTGCAATAGGTGGATTAATTTTATTTATGGGAGCAGGTGCACCTCATATTGAAATGAGTAACATTTTTGGAGGAGATATTTTTAAGGGTGGTTTTAATGGAATCTTTGGTGCAATACCTTTTGCAATTTGGTTTTATTTAGCTGTTGAAGGTGGAGCTATGTCTGCTGAAGAATGTGCAAATCCTAAAAAGGATGTTCCAAAAGGCTTTATTTTAGGAATTGTTACTCTTGTTATATTAGCTCTTGGGACATTCTTTGTTGTAGTTGGAATTTCAGATCTTAGTACTTTAGCTGCATCAGGCTCACCATTACCAGATGCCTTACAAAGAGTATATGGAGATGGTCTAATATCGAATGGAATGAGTTTTATTGGATTATTTGGACTTGTAGCAAGTTTACATGGAATTATAATTGGTTATTCAAGACAGGCTTTTGCAATGTCTAGATCTGGATATTTACCTAAATTTCTATCAAATACAAATTCTAAAGGAGCTCCAGCACATGCTATCGTTATAATGAGCTTAATAGGAATGATCTTTGTCTTAACAGGTCAAACTGCTGTAATTATAGTTATATCATCCTTTGGAGCAGTTGCATTATATATTATAAGTATGATTTCATTATTTATATTAAGAAGAAAAGAGCCAAAGCTTAATAGACCATTTAAAGTTGCATACCCAATCGTACCAGCAATAGCACTTTTAATAGCTTTTGTATTTTTAATTGCATTAATTGTTTCGAATTTTTCAACTGTATTATGGGTAGCAGGGGCTTATATATTAGCAATAGCTTATTATTTTGTATATTCGAAAATTCAACAAACAGCTAATGAAGAAGAAATTAAAGGAAAACTTGATGGAGAAATTGTTTAGTGTTATAAGTATAAGTTTAAGAGTTAAGTAGAAGTCAGTGATAAAATAAGCTATTAAAAAATACATTAACTTCTACAATTCTCATAAACTCATAACTGAATACAGGGAGTGGTAAATATGATTTTAAGAACAACCCTTTTTGGAAATGTATATAATTTTAAAGATATAAAGGAAGTTCTTGCAAAAGCAAATGAAGAAAAATCAGGGGATAGACTAGCTGGAATTATAGCTGAGTCAACAGCAGAAAGGGTTGCAGCTAAAGTAGTTCTTTCAGAGCTTACTATTGGGGATTTAAGAAATAATCCAGTTGTAGATTATGATATAGATGAAGTTACTAGGGTTATCCAAGATGGAGTGAATGAAGAAATATATAATGGGATTAAGGGTATGACTATAGGAGATTTTAGGGAATTTCTTCTTAGTTCAAGTGGCGATGAAATAAAAGCTATAAGGGATGGATTAACGTCAGAAGTTATTGCAGGGGTAACTAAACTTATGAGTAATATGGATCTTATATGCGCATCAAAAAAACTTGTTAATATAGCAACTTGTAACACTACAATTGGAAAGCTTGGAACACTTTCAGCAAGACTTCAGCCAAATCATCCAACTGATAATATTGAGGGAATAATGGCATCAGTTATGGAAGGAATAAGCTATGGTGCAGGAGATGCATTAATAGGTCTTAATCCAGCGGTTGATACTATTGATAGTGTTTCTAGGATTTTAAAAGCTTTTAGAGAATTTATGGAGAAGTTTAAAATACCAACACAGAATTGTGTGTTAGCTCATGTAACAACTCAAATGGAAGCGTTAAAAAAAGGAGCTCCTATGGATGTCATGTTTCAAAGTATAGCAGGCTCTGAAATTTCAAATAGAGGCTTTGGTATAGATGTGAAGCTTATAGATGAAGCATATGCTATGATGAAGGAATTAAAAGCTTCAAAGGGAGAAAATTTTATGTATTTTGAAACTGGTCAAGGCTCGGAGCTATCTTCAGATGGTAATAATGGAGCAGACCAGCTTACAATGGAAGCTAGATGTTATGGGTTTGCTAAAAAATATAATCCATTTTTGGTTAATACAGTTGTGGGATTTATAGGACCTGAATATCTTTATGATGGAGCACAGGTTATAAGGGCAGGTCTTGAAGATCATTTTATGGGTAAATTAACGGGACTTTCTATGGGGGTTGATGTTTGTTATACAAATCATATGAAGGCAGATCAAAATGATTTAGAGAATTTGGCAATATTACTTGCGCAAGCCAACTGTAATTATTTCATGGGAATACCAGGTGGTGACGATGTAATGCTAATGTATCAGTCTTCAAGTTATCATGATATTGCAACTTTAAGAGAGGTAACTAATAAAAGACCAATAAAAGAATTTGAAACTAGACTTGAAGAGCTTGGAATAATGAAAAATGGAATATTGACAAGCAGGGCGGGAGATCCATCAATATTTCTAAATATGGGAGTGTAACTTATGGAAAAGGATATGTTAGAAGATATATCTGCTGTTGATTTAAGTACTAAAGTTTCAGTAGATAATCCAATAGATTATAAAGGGTTAATGATTTTAAAACAGTCAACTTCAGCAAGAATTTGCATCGGAAGAGCTGGCTCAAGATATAAAACAAGGGATTATTTACGACTTAGAGCTGATCATGCAGTTGCAATGGATGCAGTTTGGTCTCATGTGGACGAAAAAGTGGTTGAGGATTTAGGCTTTTATAAGGTTCAAACTTTAGTAAAAGATAAAGAAGAATATATAACAAGACCAGATCTTGGCAGAGGTTTTTCAGAAGAAACCTTAAAGGCTATAAAAGAAAAATGTATAAATGATGTAGATGTACAAATTATAGCTGGAGATGGATTAAGTTCACCTGCAATAACTGCAAATATAAAAGAAATTTATCCAATGATAGTGGAGGGAGCAAAGGCTAAAGGATATAAAATAGGAACACCTATTTTTGTTAAATATGCAAGGGTTGCTACTATGGATAAAATAAGTGAAGCATTAAATGCAAAAGTAACTTTAATACTAATAGGTGAAAGACCAGGTCTTGCTACAGGAGAAAGCATGAGTTGTTATATGGCATATGAAGCAAGTACTAAAAAGCCAGAATCACAAAGAACTGTAATATCCAATATACACAAAAATGGAATGCCGCCAGTAGAAGCTGGAGCACAAATTGTCCAATTAATTGAGACTTTATTAGTTGAAAAAAAGAGTGGTACAGACCTCAAATTATAGATATTAAATCACCCAAATGTGGCATTAGGAAAACAAATAAGTAATAGATGTTGATAAGTAAGAAATCGAATTAATACAACATATATGGATAGTAAGAAGGCAAATTAAAATAATTGAGTTGTAATAAGATTTATATATGTTGAAAAAATAATAGCTCAGCATTCAAGGATTTACAAAGGAAATCAACATTCATTGAGTATTGAACATTGATAATTGCAATATGTTTAAAGGTTAAGAAAAAATTGTATATGAAATGATAAGGTGATACAATTGAATAAATTAAAATAATTAGCAGTTAAGGCATCAATATAGTATAAATAAGAAGGATGTCACAGATTTGGGGAGGAATAAAAAATGTTAAAAGTAACAAAAACAGATAAGGCTCCAGCAGCTATTGGACCATATTCTCAAGCAGTGAGTTTTGGTGATTTATTATTTACATCGGGGCAAATTGCTTTGGACCCTGTAACAGGAGAAGTGGTAGGAACAACTATAGAAGAGCAGACAGAACAAGTTATGAAGAATCTTTCTGCAATATTAGAAGCTAATAATATTGATTTTAACAATGTAATAAAGACTACATGCTTTATTGCCGATATGGGGGATTTTGCAAAATTCAATGAAGTATATGCCAAATACTTTGTGAGCAAACCAGCGCGTTCATGTGTTGCTGTAAAAGAGCTTCCTAAATCAGTTTTATGTGAAGTTGAAGTAATAGCTTATAAATAAAAAATTACTAAGAATGCAATTACTAATCCATAGATTATAGAAGTTTAAGTAGTAGCATATAAATAGAAAACAAATTGTCCACAAGATTTGCTTTATTTAAAGTAAATCTGTGGACAATTTGTTTTTTTATGTTAAGCATTTTTTAATTCAGATACTAATTCATCCATAAGTTCTTGAACTGTTGTGATTTTAGTAATTTTACTAGCATTTTCACCACAGAATATAAGTCCTTCATCAATATTACCATTTACTGCATTTATTAAAGCTTTGCTTATGCAGTAAGGAGTGGTAGCAGGATTACAAGGTGTTAAACAATTATAACAACGAGTTACTTTTTCACCAGTAGCATGAACTTTTTTTACAAAAGGATTGCTAATAGCTCTTCCTGGCATTCCTACAGGGCTTTTTACTATTTGGATATCTTCTTTGGAACAATTAATATAAGCATTCTTGAACTCATCAGATGCATCACATTCTTCAGTAGCCACAAATCTTGTTGCCATTTGAACACCATTTGCACCTAATTTTAAATATTTAGCAATATCATATCCATCAAAAACGCCTCCAGCAACAACTACAGGAATTTCTTTATTGTATTTTTCAGCATATTTTTTTGTTTCACTTATTATGTCAACAACAGATTGATCGAAGTCTACACTGTCATTTTCTAGCTCTTCAGCTTTAAAACCTAAATGACCACCAGCTTTTGGTCCTTCAATAACAACAAGGTCTGGTGCAACATTATCATGCTTATCCCACAATTTTAATATTACTTTTGCAGCCTTTAAAGAAGAAACAATTGGTGCAATTTTTACAGAAGATCCCTTAACTATTTTAGGTAGCATTGTAGGAAGTCCAGCACCAGATATTATTAAATCAACACCAGCTTCTATTGCAGCTCTTATATGTTCTTCATAGTTGTTAGTTGCAACCATAGCATTAATTCCTATTATTCCATTAACAGCTTTAGATTTTGCTAATTCAATATGCTTTTTTAAAGCTTTTAAATTTGCTTCTAAAGTGTTCTTTTCAAAATCATCTTCTTTATATCCAAGTTGTGCGGCAGAAATTATCCCAATACCACCAGCTTTTGCAACAGCAGCAGCTAAATTAGAAGCTGAAACACCAATACCCATACCTCCTTGGATAATAGGAATAGGAGCAACTAAATTTCCAATTTTAAGAGAATTAAAATTCATTTCACATATATCCTTTCACAAGAAAATTCGATAATAAAATACTTTGACTATCAAAGTATTATACTATATTATAGAATAACCTGGCTACTTAGACAAGAAATATTTAAAAATACTTTGTATAATGTTATATAAAAATATGCTGTTTGTATAAGTTTTGGTAAGAGCTTTAATATTCATATTATATTGTATAAGCTTGTGTTAATTACTATGATTTAATATAATTAGTGAAACTTATGATAATTCAGTAGTTATAACTGAATTTATGGAAGAAGAGTATAATATAGAAATTTAATGTTATAAATCCTTGACATAATATATTATTCTATGATAAGATACTAAATGTCTTAGGGGTATGGCTCAACGGTAGAGTAGTGGTCTCCAAAACCATTGGTTGTGGGTTCAAATCCTACTGCCCCTGCCACAAAGGTCGTAGTACGTTGTACTACGGCTTTTTTTATTTTAGGAGATAATTTAGCAACAAAATTCAGTTATGCATTTCTATGAATTATCAAAACTTCCGAACCAACAATAGAAGAAATAAAAGAGACTTTAGAATAAAATTAAATTATAAAATGTTTGAGGTAGCTAAAATAAATTTGTTATGGAATTGATAATGTTGTTGATTATTTTGTGGATAAGAATCTTGAGGCTGTGAATAATTTTAATCTTGAATAATTAATAACATAAATTAAAAATCTTAGAAATATTCAATTTTGAGTATTCTAAGATTTTTTTAAAATTTAAAGTGTGCTTTTTTATTGAATAGAAAAATATGTAATTATATAATTAGAAGTAGTAAACAAATTAGAAGGAGGCATCATATGTCTTTTTAGATATATTCAAATCAGGGGTCTCAAAAGTAGAATTTGAAGATTTAAAAAACAAGGAATAAAATTTAAGGAATTATTGTAGATAAGGAAAATGAAATAGCTGAATTAAAAAATTGATTGAATTAAAAGAAGAAAAATATAAAGAAACTTATTAAATTATAAGGAGACAAAAAATGAGCAGGTGTGAAAAGGCTATTGTGACAGTTTTATGTATGGTTTATGATGGTAATAAAATACTACTTCAAGATAGAGTGAAAAAAGATTGGTGTGGACTAACATTTCCAGGTGGACATGTAGAGAAAGAAGAATCTTTTGTTGAAGCAGTTATTCGTGAAATATATGAAGAAACTGGATTAACGATAAGTGAGCCTAAATTATGCGGAGTAAAGCAATTTCAGACAGATGAAGATGAAAGATATATTGTATTGTTGTTTAAGACTAATAAATTTGAAGGAACTTTAGTTTCTTCTGATGAAGGAGAAATGATATGGGTTGATAGGAACTCATTAAACAATTGTAAGTTAGTGGATGATTTTATGGATTTAATAGAAGTTTTTGATTCAGATAACTATAATGAATTTATGTATGAACGCAATAAATCAGGTGAAGATTGGTTAATTAGATTGTATTAATTTTTAGATTGGAGAGAAGTTTATAAAAAATAGTTGCTAAACAATATTTAGAACAGTTAAAAATATGGTTTTAAACTATTGCGAATAAAGAAGGAGAAGATTTTAAATGGTTGTTCGTAAGGCTAAATTAGAAGATGCCAATAATTTATTAAGCATGTTGTTGGCTTTAGATAAAGAAACTAAATATATGTTGTTAGAACCTGATGAAAGAAATAATGATGTTAGTAGAGTGGAAAGAATGATACAGCAAAGTATTAATGGAGGTAATCTTCTATTAGTTTCAGAGGAAGGTAATAATATAGTAGGGTTTCTTTCTGCCCAAAGAGGTATTTTAAAAAGAATTAAGCACACAGCATATATTGTTGTGGGGATTCGTGAGTTTCAACGTGGAAAAGGAATTGGAAGCAAATTTTTCTCTGAATTGGATCTGTGGGCAAAAGAAAATTCAATTATAAGACTTGAATTGACAGTAATGTGTCCTAATATAGTTGCAAAACATTTATACGAAAAGAATGGATTTGAGGTAGAAGGTATAAAAAAGAAGTCTATGCTGGTTGATGGTGAATATGTGGATGAATTTTATATGGCAAAGTTGTATTGATAATTATAATTGACAATAAAAGTTATTATTTAAATTTAGGCTTCTTAGTATTAATATAAGAAGTAAAATAAAAATAAGTTTTATAAAATTAGTTAGGAGAAAATAAAATGGGATTACTCGATAGGTTTAAGAAAGGCAAAGTTTTAAAGCAGGAATTAGATTATTAAGGTATTTATAATTCATTGTAAAATTTTATTATAATTTTTGTATGTTAATATTGACACTACATAAGTAATAACATATAATAAACAAGCAAATGGTTTTATTTTTAGTTAATTAATCCTTTTATTGTATAAGGATTAAGAAGTTAAATAATCATTATGGTGAACGTAGTTCAGTTGGTAGAGCGCCAGTTTGTGGCACTGGTTGTCGTGGGTTCGAGTCCCATCGTTCACCCCATACTGGGATGTCGCCAAGTGGTAAGGCCATGGATTCTGACTCCATCATTCGTAGGTTCGAATCCTACCATCTCAGCCATTATATACGGTTCACTAGCTCAGTCGGTAGAGCACATGACTTTTAATCATGGTGTCCCGGGTTCGATTCCCGGGTGAGCCACCAATTATTTAGCCTAAAGTAGAAAAAGATATTTAAGCATATCTCTACTTTAGGCTTTTTTGCGTATAAAAATATAAAACTTTTGGATTTTAAAAGATTAAAATATAGATTTCTTTATTAGGTATTCGTTAATTTGTTCGGACGAAGCATTATTTTCAGGTACTATTATACATAATAAATATTAAAGGAATATAGACATAGATGCAGTCTATACTTTATTCATAAGGATATTATTTCGTAAATTTTCTAAATATGAATATAAAAACAAAGTCAACTATGTCTAGCGTATCAATATGAATATATTGAAGAGAAATAAAGCATTATTGTGTAATATGAGTATATATGTGAATTTCTGCTCAAATTAATAGTATTGAGGTGAATAAAATGATGTTAAGATAAAACACGTCGCTGAGATGCGTAAACAACTTAAAACAAATTGATTGATGAAAGTTACAAAGATAACTTAAAAGAAATTGAAAAAAGTTGTTGACAGAGCATTCGAGTGATGATATACTAAATAAGCTGTCAGAAACGACAGCAAACGATTAGAGATTACAGCGAAAGTTGTAAGAAAAGAAATGGTCTTTGAAAATTGAACAGAATAAGATAAATACATTTAAGTAAACCAGCAATTTTTATTTGAGTAAGC
>NZ_JAKJJY010000023.1:0-111659 GCF_022320955.1 Clostridium sp. YIM B02555
CAGTACATGGAATAGAAACAGAAATAATAGCAGCAAGTGTAAGAAATCCAATTCACGTAATTGAAGCAGCCAAGGCAGGAGCAGATATAGCAACAATACCATTTAACTTAGTAATGCAAATGCTAAAGCATCCTTTAACAGACCAAGGGCTTGAAAAGTTTAAGGCGGATTGGGCAGCAGCGTTTCCAGTTCACAGTTAACAAGGCACAGTTTACAGTTGAGGGAATAGTTTGACAGTTTATAATTTACAATGCACAGTTTAGAGTTTGAGAGCAAAACTTGGCAGTTTGGGATAGTTTGCAGTTTACAAGGTGCAGTGCACAGTTGAAGGAGGAAAAAGCTTTTGGCTTTTTCTGTGAGGTATAATAAAAATTAAAGAAATCCCGTAAGGGATTTCAACCACAACTGTTAACTGTAAATTGTAAACTGAATAAAAATAATATTAAGGAGAGGTAGCATATGGATATAGCAAAATATATTGACCATACAATTTTAAAGGCAGAGGCAACAGTAGAAGATGTAAAGAAACTTTGTGTAGAAGCAAAGGAATATGGATTTACGTCTGTTTGCGTGAACGCATGTTATGCCAAATTAGTAAGCACTGAACTTAAAGGAAGCGATGTTAAAACTTGTGTAGTAGTTGGATTTCCATTAGGAGCTATGACTAAGGAAGCTAAGGCTTTTGAAACTGCTCAAGCAATTGAAAATGGTGCTAACGAAATAGATATGGTTATTAATGTTGGTGCATTAAAAGCTAAAAATTATGAACTTCTTAAAGAAGATATAGAAGCAGTAGTAAATGCAGCAAAAGGAAAGGCAATCGTTAAAGTTATTATTGAAACATGCTTATTAACTGATGAAGAGAAAATTAAGGCTTGCGAAATTTCTAAGGAAGCTAAGGCAGATTTTGTTAAAACATCAACAGGATTTTCAACTGGTGGAGCTACAAAAGAGGATATTGCTCTTATGAGAAAAACTGTAGGACCAGAATTAGGAGTAAAAGCATCAGGTGGAATTAGAGACTTTAAGACAGCTATGGATATGATAAATGCAGGTGCAAGCAGAATTGGTGCAAGTGCTAGTATTGCTATTGTCAATGAGAGTAAGTAATGTAGCTTTTGCTAAATAAACTGGGGAAATATTTTTTATATAGATATTACAAAAATATTATTAATGAAATATCTATATAAGAATATATTCCCTTTTTCTAAATTTTATTCTAAAATATAGTAGAGTAAAGTAAAGATTCAATTTAGGTAGCAATAAAGATATCCAAAGCGAGAATTGGACTTATGCAACAATTACCGAAATCAGATACATTTATCTTCCACAGGACTAGTGAAATTTTCGCTGGAAGGTTCTAAATGGCGGCTTATCGTCATTTCAGCGTGTTCCAGATGTAAAATCTGGACAAGCTAAAAATGAAACAAGCCCCCATTAAGAACCATCATCAGCTAAATTTCACATGCCTGCTTCCAGAAAAATGTATCAAATTTCTAGTGTAGTGTTACGATTATAATTTCTCAATGGTGCATGTATATTCCATTTATAAGTTTGATTCTTCATTTGGATATCTATATAAAATTTATGTTTATGAAGTGAGGTAAGAAATGAGTAGAGAATTAGATAAGTTATCAATTAATGCAATAAGAGTATTATCAGCAGATGCTATAGAAAAATCAAAATCTGGACATCCTGGGTTACCGCTTGGCTCAGCAACAATGGCATTTACATTATGGACAAAAATGAATCATAATGGAAAAAATCCTGAATGGGATAATAGAGATAGGTTTGTATTATCAGCAGGACATGGATCAATGCTTGAATATTCATTATTACATTTATTCGGATATGGATTAACCGTTGAAGATTTAAAGAACTTTAGACAAGTAGGAAGTTTAACACCAGGACATCCTGAATATGGTCATACTAAAGGTGTTGAAATAACAACAGGACCGCTTGGGCAAGGTATTTGTAATGCAGTAGGTATGGCAATAGCAGAAGCGCATTTAGCAGAAAAGTTTAATAAGCCAGAGTATAGCATAGTTGATCACCATACATATGCTATAGTTGGTGACGGATGTCTTATGGAAGGAATTTCAGGAGAAGCATCATCACTAGCAGGAACTTTAGAACTTGGAAAATTAATCGTATTATATGATTCAAACAATATTTCAATAGAAGGAAATACAGATATAGCATTTAGAGAAGACACCGCAAAGAGATATGAAGCTTATGGCTGGCAAGTATTAAAGGTTGCAGATGGAAATGATATAGATGCAATCGAAAAAGCAATAGCAGAAGCTAAAGCAGAAACTAAAAAGCCATCAATGATAATAGTTAAAAATCAAATTGGATTTGGTTGCCCAGCAAAACAAGGAAAAGCTTCAGCTCATGGAGAACCTTTAGGAGCAGACAATGTAAAAGCTATGAAGGAAAACTTAGGCTGGAAGACTGAACCTGCATTTTATGTTCCAGATGAAGTATATTCAAACATGAATGAATATATAGAAAGTGGTGTTTCTAAAGAAAATGCATGGATAGAATTATTTAATAAATATTCAGAGGCTTATCCAGAGCTTGCAGTAGAATATACTAAGTGGATGAGTGGAGAAATTGATAAAGATGGATTATTAAACAATGAAGAACTTTGGAGTTTTGATAAAGAAATGGCTACAAGAGAATCTTCAGGAATAATGATAAATAGACTAGCTAAGCTTATTCCTAATTTTATAGGTGGATCAGCAGATTTAGCACCATCTAATAAAACTCATATGAATGATAGAGGAGATTTCTCAGCAGAAGATAGAAGTGGATCTAACCTTCACTTTGGAGTTAGAGAACATGCTATGGCAGCTATAGCTAATGGTATGTATGCTCATGGAGGACTAAAAGTATTCTGTGCAACCTTCTTTGTATTCAGTGATTACATGAAAGGTGCTATGAGATTATCGGCTCTTATGAAGCTTCCAGTAACTTATGTATTAACTCATGATAGTATTGGAGTAGGGGAAGATGGTCCAACTCATGAACCAATAGAACATTTAGCAGCACTTAGAAGTATGCCAAATATGACAGTGTTTAGACCAGCAGACTCAAAAGAAACAGCAGCCGCTTGGTATTATGCTGTAACAAATGGAACTACACCAACTTCATTAGTATTAACAAGACAAAAGTTACCACTATATGATGGATGCCCTAAGAGAGCATTAAAGGGTGGATATATACTTAAAGATTCTAAGAAAGAAACTCCAGATGTACTATTAATGGCATCAGGTTCAGAAGTAGAATTAATCTTTAAAGCAGCTGATGAGTTATCAGCAAAAGGAATTGATGCGAGAGTAATAAGTATGCCAAGCTTTGAGCTATTCGATGCTCAAGATGAAGCTTATAAAGAATCAGTAATGCCAAAAGCGGTACGTGCAAGATTAGCTGTTGAAGCTTTAACATCCTTTGGATGGCATAAATATGTAGGTTTAGACGGAGATGTTATTTCCTTAGATACCTTTGGTGCATCAGGTAAAGCAGAAGTTTTATTTGAGCAATTTGGATTTACTGTAGAAAATGTAGTAGAAAGAGCAGTTAAACTTAAATAGACTTTTAATATAAGATAATTTTAAACAGCTGTTATTGAACTATTATAATTAGTTTATAGCAGCTGTTTTTTGTATAAAATATTAATTTTTAAGAATTTGCATTTTATGTATAATTAATTATAATGAAGATAAATAATATTAAATTAATATAAAAATGATTCATTTTATAGTACCTTAAGTATAAAAGATAAAAAATAACTGTTAATAAAAAGGAATTTAATATATAATTTAGTGGACAAACTTAATTAATTAAAAATAAATTAATCTTTTAATATATATATGTTTCAATTTACAATTTACAATGCACAGTTTACAGTTATTTATAAAGTTCTGCTAGTCAAACACAAGATTTATAGCATCACTTTTTCTTGAAGGATTTTTAGAATTATTATGAAGAATCATATTTTCAATATATATATATGATTTGTAATTAAAATTGTACATTTCAATTCAAGAAATGCTGAAGGAATTTACTCATTAATTGATGATTTAACATTGATAATTGGAATATATAACTTTAATAAGAAATTAAAGATTAAATAAAATGGAGGAATATAATGAATACCAAAATAATAGTTGACAGCTGTGTTGACTTCAATTCTGAGGCTTTTGGAAATGAAGAAGAATATATGGAGAGAGTACCATTTAAAATACTAATTGATGATGAAGAAATTATAGATAGAAATTTAGATATAAACTCACTGCTTCAAAAAATGAAGAGTAGCAAAAATAAAATAGGAACTGCATGTCCATCACCAAATGACTTTTTAGAAGCTTTGAAAAAGTGTAAGAATAATTTTATTGTAACTATTTCGAGCAAATTAAGTGGCTCGTACAATAGTGCTCTTCTTGCTAAGGAAATGCTTAAGGAAGAGTTACCAGACAGTTTTGTTCATGTTTTTGACACTCAATCAGCTGTATCAGGACCTGATTTAGTTGTTTTAAAGATAAAACAATTAATTGAAGAAAAAGCTAGCAACGAAGAAATAGTAGAAAAGGTTACTAAATATATAGATGAAATGAGAACGTTATTTGTTCTAGAAAGACTTGATAACTTAGCTAAAAATGGTAGAATCAGCAATGCAAAGGCACTGATGGGGACATTGCTACAAGTTATTCCGATTATGTCTGATAATGGAAGTGGAGAAATAATTCTTAGAGAACAAGTAAGAGGAAAGAAAAAAGCTTTTAATAGATTAGTTGAAATGATAGGTGAAGAAACAAATGACTTTAAAAATAAGGTTATTGGTATAGGTCATGTAAATGCAAGAGAAAAAGCTGAAAGATTTAAAGAAGAAATCAGCAATAGATATAATTTTAAGGATATTATTATTTTTGAAAGTGGTGGACTTAGTACAGTTTATGCCGATGATGGTGGGATTGTAATTTGTTTTTAGTATAAACCAAAAAGTAACTAATTTATTATAGGAATAAAATTGGTTACTTTTTTAATTTGATTGAATAAAAGCAACTGCATTTAAAATTTTAATTAATGAAAGCTTTGCTTAAAGAAATCTTTGTGTTAATATAATATTGTAGTCTGACTTTTAGGGAAATTCAAGAATCCCAAAAAGAAAGATTTTATAAGCGTAATCGTTCTGAAATACATGAGGGTTCGTCCCAAATGAAAAGGCGTTATTATTAATTAAGCATAGACACAATCCCTACGCCTTGATTTGGTATAGGGGTTTTTTGTAATTATAGGTATTTTGTTTTGAAAGGAATAGTAAAAATGGATACAAGAATAGCATTGATAGGAATTATAGTTGAGGATATGAATTCAACTGATAAGCTTAATAATATTTTACATGAGTACTCACAATACATGATTGGAAGAATGGGAATACCTTATCGCGAAAAAGGTATAAGTATAATAAGTATTGTTGTTGATGCTTCTAATGATGTTATAAGTTCATTGTCAGGAAAACTTGGTATGGTTCCAGGGATAAATGTAAAAACTATGTATTCTAAAACAGGAAAATAGAATTGCCTTTGGAAGTTGGATGAGAAAAATCATAGATCAGAACGAAGATAAGATTAGTAAAAATCCAATTTAAAGAAAGAAGTGTAGGATATGTATAATGTTAAATCTAATGTAGCAACAGAATTTATTGATGATGGGGAAATATTAGAAAGTCTTGAATTTGCTGAAAAAAATAAGAATAATAAAAAACTTATTAATGAAATTTTAGAGAAAGCTAAAGAGTACAAAGGACTATCACATAGGGAAGCAATACTTTTACTTGAGTGTGAATTAGACGATGAAAATGAAAAAATGTTTAAACTAGCAAAGGAAATAAAGCAAAAATTTTATGGAAATAGGATTGTAATGTTTGCACCATTATATCTTTCTAATTATTGTGTAAATGGATGTACATATTGTCCATACCATCATAAAAACAAGCATATTGCTAGGAAAAAGCTTACTCAAGAGCAAATTAAAAATGAAGTAATAGCACTTCAAGATTTAGGACATAAAAGACTTGCACTAGAAACTGGTGAGGATCCAGTAAATAATCCAATTGAATATGTATTAGAAAGTATAAAGACTATTTATAGTATAAAACATAAAAATGGAGCAATTAGAAGAGCTAATGTAAATATTGCAGCTACAACTGTAGAAAATTATAGAAAATTGAAAGAAGCAGGAATTGGAACATATATATTATTCCAAGAAACTTATCACAAGAAGTCATATGAAGAACTTCACCCAACAGGTCCAAAGCATGATTATGCTTATCATACTGAAGCTATGGACAGAGCTATGGATGGAGGAATAGACGATGTCGGAATAGGCGTATTGTATGGATTAAATATGTATAAATATGATTTTGTTGGTCTTCTTATGCATGCAGAACATTTAGAGGCTGCTAAGGGAGTTGGACCACATACAATAAGTGTACCAAGAATAAGGCCAGCTGATGATATCAATCCTGAAGAATTTTCAAATGCTATTTCAGATGATATTTTTGCAAAAATTGTTGCTGTACTTAGAATTGCAGTACCATATACAGGTCTTATAGTATCAACAAGAGAATCACAAAAAACAAGAGAAAAAGTTCTTGAGCTTGGAGTATCACAAATAAGTGGTGCATCATCTACAAGTGTTGGTGGTTATGTTGAAAAGGAAAAAGAAGAAGAAAATTCAGCACAATTTGAAGTCAATGATGATAGAACTCTAGATGAAATTGTTAATTGGTTGCTTGAAAGAGGACATATACCAAGTTTCTGTACAGCTTGTTATAGAGAAGGTAGAACAGGTGATAGATTCATGACTCTTGTAAAGGCAGGACAAATAGCAAACTGTTGTCAACCTAACGCACTTATGACTTTAAAAGAATATTTAGAAGATTATGCTTCAGAAGATACAAAGAAAAAAGGTGAAGAAGTTATAAGAAATGAAATTCCTAACATTCCAAATGAAAAAGTTAGAAAAATTGTATTAGAACATCTCGAAGAATTAAATGAAGGAAAACGTGATTTTAGATTTTAAATATTTAATAATATATGCTGCAAAAAAGAATTGTTCAAAACTTAAAGATTTCCGAAGAAAATAAGCATTCGTTTATAATTGAGTATTGCAAAAAGTATAGAAGGGCTGCTCATAAATTTAATAGATTTTTGAGCAGTTTTTTTATATGAAACTATAAGATATTAATAAATTAAATATAAAAAGTTAAAAATTAATATGTTTATATAAGAATTTCGATAAAAGAGTGAAGAATTTTGTATGGAGAGTAAATACAAATTAATTTATAATCAGATATGTAAACGGTATAAAAATAAATTATGTTTACAATAGTTTAATGAAACATGGAGGGGTAAAAAATGAAAAGGTTTAAAAAATTATTAGCAATTGTTATGACTACTGCTTTAGTTGCAGCTACTGTGACAGGATGTAAAAGTGGAGGTGGAGCTGGTACTGCTGAAGCACCTAAACAAGCTGATAGCTCAAAAGTGTTAGTTGGGTCTGCTATTTATAAATTTGATGATACATTTATGACTGGTGTTCGTTCTGCAATGGAAGCACAAGCTAAAGAAAAAGGATCAACACTTGAATTGGTGGATTCTCAAAATAAGCAACCTACTCAAAATGAGCAAGTTGACACATTTATTACAAAAGGTGTAAACGCTTTAGCAATAAATGCAGTTGATAGAACTGCAGCTGGTCCAATTATTGAAAAAGCAAAAGCAAAGAAACTTCCAATAGTATTCTTAAATCGTGAACCAGAAAAAAATGATATGAATGGTTATGATAAAGTTTGGTATGTAGGGGCAAAAGCTGAACAATCAGGAACTCAATCAGGTGAAATTATAGCTGATTATTTTAAAGCTCATCCAGAAGCAGATAAAAACAAGGATGGAGTAATCCAATATGTAATGCTTCAAGGAGAACCAGGACATCAAGATGCAACTCTTCGTACTGAATATTCAATAAAGGCTATTGAAGCTGCTGGATTTAAAACACAAAAACTTGCTGCTGATACAGCAATGTGGGATAAAGCAAAAGCTACTGACCTTATGAAAGCATTTATAACTGGTCAAGGTATAGGCAAGATAGAAGCTGTTCTTTGTAACAATGATGATATGGCTCTTGGAGCTGTTGAAGCTTTAAAAGCTGAAGGATATAACAAAGGTGATGCAAGCAAATATATTCCAGTAGTTGGAGTTGATGCAACAGCACCAGCATTACAAGCTATGAAAGAAGGATCACTTCTTGGAACAGTATTAAATGATGCAGAAAATCAAGGTAAGGCAACTGTAAATATTGCAATAGCAGCTGCTCAAGGAAAAGAAATAAACAAAGAAAATATTGGTTATGATGTAACAGATGGAAAATATGTATGGATTAACTATGTAAAAGTTACTCAAGATAACTATACAAAGTATATTAAATAAATTAAATTAAGAATTAATGATTAATGGTGAATGGTTAAGGAAGAAATTACTCCGTAATTTCAAAATATATACTTAAAGAAATTACGAAGTGATTTCAACCACAATTATTCATCATTACTTGTTAATCATTAATAATTAAAAAGGAGGATGGCTTTATGGGTGAATATGTACTGGAGATGAATAACATTACAAAGGTATTTCCAGGCGTAAAAGCACTAGATAATGTAACACTCAAAGTGCAAAAGGGAAGTGTACATGCACTAATGGGTGAGAATGGTGCAGGAAAATCAACCTTAATGAAATGTCTTTTTGGTATTTATCATGAAGATGGTGGAGAAATAATATTAGATGGAAATAAAGTTGAGATAAATACTTCAAAACAAGCATTAGAATTAGGAGTATCGATGATACATCAAGAATTACACCCAATTCGTTTCCGTCCAGTTATGGAAAACATTTGGCTTGGTAGATTTCCTATGAAGGGAATTGCTGTTGATAAAAAAACTATGATAAAGAAAACAAAAGAATTATTCGAAGAAATTGAATTAGATATTAATCCTGAAATATTGGCTGGAAAACTTTCACCATCTAGTCTTCAATTAGTAGAAATAGCGAAAGCTGTTAGCTATAATTCAAAAATTATTATTATGGATGAACCAACTTCATCATTAACAGAAAATGAAACTAAGCACTTATTTAAGATTATAAAGCAATTACAAAAAAAGGGTTGTGCCATTATATATATATCGCACAAAATGGAGGAAATTTTAAAAATATCTGATGAAGTAACAATTATGAGAGATGGTCAGTATGTAGGAACTTGGGAAGCAAAGGATCTTACAACAGACTTAATTATAAATCGTATGGTTGGTCGTGATATGACCAATAGATTCCCACCAAGTGATTATGAACCAACTAAGGATATAGTTTTGAAGGTGAAAAATCTATGTTCTCCAATAAAAAAATCATTCCAACATGTAAATTTTGAACTATGTAAAGGTGAAATATTAGGAATTGGTGGTCTTGTTGGTGCACAACGTACAGAATTAGTAGAAGCTTTATTTGGTCTTCGTGAAATACAAAGTGGAGAAATAATCAAGGATGGAAAAGAAATAAAAATCAAAACTCCGAGAGATGCAAAAGAAAACGGATTTGCACTTTTAACAGAAGAAAGACGTGCAAGTGGAATTTTTGGTATTCTCTCAGTGTTAGATAATACAGTAATTGCAAGTCAAAAAGATTATGCAAAATTTGGAGTATTACAGGAAGGCAGCAGATATAAAGCTGCTAAAAAGTCAAATCAAGAATTAAGAACTAAAACTCCAAGTATGGAACAATTAATTCAAAACCTTTCAGGAGGAAATCAACAAAAAGTTTTAATTGCACGTTGGCTTCTTACTAATCCAGATATTCTTATATTGGATGAACCTACAAGAGGAATTGATGTAGGAGCTAAATATGAAATTTATACAATCATGCAGGAATTGGTTAAGAAAGGCAAATCAATTATTATGATTTCTTCTGAAATGCCAGAATTACTTGGTATGTCTGATAGAGTTATGGTTATGTGTGAAGGTAAAGTTACAGGAATTTTAGATAAAAATGAAGCGGATTCAGTAAAAGTTATGAGTCTTGCTACAGAATTTATGAAATAATAGATATCTCCTTTATAAATATAATTTTAGTAACAAAAGATTTTTAGCAGGAGAAAGAAAGTGAGGTATAATAAAATGAATGGAGAAAAGATAATTTCGAGAAAAGACTTTGGAAAAATATTTTTAGGTATTGGTGCTTTTTTTGTGATACTTGGAATTGTTTTTAATATTATTTTAGATCCCAATATAATTTACGATTTACCTATATATGTTGGAGGGGTTGGAATTGCTCTTCTTATTTATGGAGCAAAACAATTTTTTGATAAGAAAAATGCAGATATGGAGGTTGTTTTTTCAGCCAAAACAGTAAAAAACTTTTTAACAGATAATGCAATTATTCTAGCATTATTAGTTTTGGTAGTTGTAATTATGATAATTCAACCACGTTTCATGCAATATGCTGTATTTTTAGATATTTTGACGCAATCATCGACTAAAATGATTGTTGCACTTGGAATTTGTTTTACATTGTTAATTGCAGGGACCGACTTATCAGCAGGACGTATGGTTGGTCTTGCAGCGGTAATTTCAACTTCAATGTTACAAAACCCAGATTATGCTAATAGATTTTTCCCAGGTTTGCCACAATTGGCAGTTATCATTCCTATATTATTAGCTGTTATAGGTTGTGCTATATTTGGTGTGTTAAATGGTTTCTTAGTAGCTAAATACGATATGCATCCATTTATTGCAACATTAGCATCACAAGTTATAGTTTATGGTGTAACTTCATTATACTTTGATTTGCCACCTAATAAATCACAACCAATTGGTGGTATTCGTCCAGATTTCATAGCTCTTGGTCAAACAAAGTTATTCCAAATAGGAAGTTTTCCTGGAATATCAATCCTAGTTCCAATTGCAATTGTATTCATAATTTTAGTTTGGTTTATATTAAACAAAACTATATTTGGTAAGAATGTATATGCTATTGGTGGTAACCGTGAAGCAGCAGTAGTTTCTGGAGTTAATGTATTTGCAACTATAATGGGAATATTCATCTTCGCATCACTTCTATATGGTGTTGGTGGTGTCCTAGAAGCTGCAAGGACAGCAGGTGCTACTAATAACTATGGTAATGGTTATGAACTTGATGCAATCGCAGCCTGCGTTGTTGGTGGTGTTTCACTAAACGGTGGTGTTGGTAAAGTAGGCGGAATAGTAAGTGGTGTACTTATATTCACAGTAATTCAATATGGATTACAATTTATAGCAGTAAGTCCTATGTGGCAACAAGTTATTAAGGGGATTATTATAGCAGTTGCAGTTGCAATTGATATGGCTAAGTATAGAAGAAAATAAGATATATATATAACAGGTGGGTATCATATTTTAAATTATGATATCTGCCTGTTTTTTTGTGTGTAATTTAGTGAAATAGGTATTTGCGATAATACTAGTAATAATTAAATACTTAATGTATAATATATCTAGATTATTGTAAGATTTCACTAATAATTTAGTATTTATTATAAAAATATGTTTTTAAATAGCAAGAGTTGTATTAATAAATTTTAGTGATTAATGCATCTGTTGGAGGTGACTAAATGAATTTATATAAAATTATGATTGTTGATGATGAAGAAGAAATTCGTCTTGGAATTATAAAAAAAATTGATTGGGAAGCGTATGGATTTGTAGTTGTGGGCGATGCAGAAAATGGTCAAGATGCACTTGAAAAAGCTGAAAAACTTCAGCCAGATGTTATAATGACGGATATAAAAATGCCATATATGGATGGCTTGGAACTAGGAAAGAAACTTGTTGAATTAATGCCATCTACAAAGATAATTGTATTTTCAGGATGTGATGATTTTGAGTATGCACATCAAGCAATAAAGATAAATGTAGTCGAATATGTTTTGAAACCGATTAACTCTGTAGAATTTATTGAGGTACTGCAAAGGCTAAAATCACAGTTAGATAAGGAGTATGATGAAAAGAGAAACTTGGAAACACTTTACAAGCATTATGTAGAAAGTCTGCCTGTGATTCGAGAACAATTTTTGGTAGGTATGCTTGAAGGTCGAATTAGTGGAAGTCAGTGGAAGGATCAATCGGAAAATTTAGGGATAGATTTTAAATATGAGTATATATCTGTAGCATTAATAAGAGCAGATGGTGTATTAATGTTAGAAGATAATAAAGATAGTGCAGATGCTGGAATTCAAAAAGAACCTACACTAGTACCTATTTCAATAAAGAAAATGGTAGATGAGACTATGGATAAGTATACAAAATTCGTAAGTTTTATTTATTCAGATATGGTAGTAGTTATTGGAAACCTTATAGAAAAAAATGATATATTGCAATTTATTAAAGGAATAAATGAAATTTGTAAAGAGTATATGAGAATCATGGATTTAAATATATCAGCAGGTATAGGTTATGTTTACAATGATCCAGCTGAAATGAGATTTTCATATCGAAGTGCTCAGAATGCTTTAGATTATAGATTTATATTAGGAACTGGTAAAGCTATTTATATTGATGACGTCGAACCAGATAATTCTATTCATTTACAGTTAGATGAGCAAGAAGAGCGTGTAATGTTGAATGCAATTA
Organism: Clostridium sp. YIM B02555; assembly: GCF_022320955.1. Classification (NCBI taxonomy): domain Bacteria; kingdom Bacillati; phylum Bacillota; class Clostridia; order Eubacteriales; family Clostridiaceae; genus Clostridium; species Clostridium sp. YIM B02555. The sequence continues at coordinate 12,716 of NZ_JAKJJY010000023.1, forward strand.
AAATTTCTTCAGAAGAAGAGATTACAGAGGCTATAGATAATTTATTTAAAAAATTTCAAGATCTTCTCCTACCATTTAATCAATATAGAATTTATTTGATGGAAATCATGACATCTATTTTAAAATTAGTTCAAAATTATAACCTAGATATCAATGAAATTTTTGGAGAGAATTTTAATTGTTATAGTTATCTAGAAGCTTTTGATTCAATAGATGAAGTAAAGAAATGGATTACAAATAAGGCTATTAAAATAAATGATTATATTAAAAAGGAACGTATTAATTCCTCTATGCTGCTAATTGAAAAGGCTAAGCAATATATAAAAGAGAGCTATTCAGATTCTGATGTTTCTGTTGAAAAGCTTTGTTCAAAGTTACATGTTAGTCCAACGTATTTTTCAACCATTTTTAAGAAAGAAACAGGTGAAAACTTTGTTAATTATCTTACTACAGTACGATTAGAAGAAGCTGTAAAACTTTTAAATACAACAGATGATAAAACATATATGATAGCTGAAAAGGTTGGATATCCAGAAGCAAATTATTTTAGTTATGTATTCAAAAAGAAGTTTGGAGTATCGCCGTCAAAGTATAGAAAGAGTTGAGTGAGTTGCAATGCTTAATTTAATAAGGAAAAAAATACAAAAAATAATTAAATATTTTAAGAATGCAAGTATAAAATATATAATTTCAATTGCTTTTACAGGAATTGCAGTTATAGGAATGTTAATTGTTAGTGGGGCCTTATATTTTAGATTTATAAATTCTACCGAAGATATAATAGCTGAAAATAACAAATCTATGCTTGACCAAGTTAATTTAAATTTAGATAACTATCTACATAATATGATGAGAATATCTGATACAACATATTATGATGTTATTAAAAAGAAGGATTTAGCAAATGAAAGTATAGATAAAGAAATGGATTTACTTTATGGAGCAAATAAAGATTCTATTACAAGCATATGTGTTTTTTCAAATGATGGTGAAGTTGTAGCAGCATCACCTTTAGGAAAGTTGAAAAGCTCAGTTGATCCAAGGGTTAATGATTGGTTTTATACTGCGTTAAGTAGAAAAGAAAATCTACATTTTTCAACACCGCATGTGCAAAATATATTTATTGATCCAGATAATAAATATCATTGGGTTGTATCATTAAGTCGTGCAGTAGAACTTACAAATAATAAGAGAACTACATCAGGTGTTTTGCTAGTAGATATTAATTTTAGTGGTATTGAGCAAATTTGTAAAAATGCAAGTTTAGGTCAATCAGCATATGTATATTTAATTGATAGAGATGGAGAAATAATATATCATCCACGCCAACAATTAATTTATTCAAATTTAATTGAAGAAAATAATAAGATTGCAGCTGCATATGAAGAAGGAAACCATGAAGAGAATTTTCAAGGGGAAGAAAGGTTAGTAACTGTTAAAACTGTAGGATATACAGGCTGGAAGATTGTTGGGGTTACTCCTATGAAGGATATAACTTCTGATTATTCTCAAATGAGCATATTTGCAATATTTATAATATCATTTGGTATTAGCGTGCTCGTATTTCTTAATATGCTTGTATCGTCACGTATAGCTAATCCTATAAGATCTCTAGAAAAAAGCGTAAAAGAACTAGAAAGTGGAGTTAAAGATGTAGAAATCTCAATTAGTGGTTCCTATGAAACCAAGCATTTAGGAAAAGCAATTAGATCCATGGTTAATCAAATGCATTCGCTTATGGATAATATAATATCTGAGCAGGAATCTAAAAGAAAAAGCGAACTTAATGCATTGCAAGCTCAGATAAATCCACATTTTTTATATAATACGTTAGATTCTATTATTTGGATGATAGAAAATGAAAATTATGATGGGGCTATTATAATGGTAACGGCTTTAGCAAGACTTTTTAGGATAAGTTTGAGCAGAGGGAAAAATATAATAACTGTAAAAGATGAAATTGAACATGCACGTAACTATTTGACTATTCAAAATATAAGATATAAAAATAAATTTACTTATAATATTGAGGTAGATGAGGATACTTTAAATTTAGCAAGTATTAAGTTGATAATTCAGCCAATAATTGAAAATGCAATTTACCACGGAATGGAGTTCATGAGTGGAGACGGTGAGATTTTAGTTAAGTCATATATTAAAGAGGGGGATTTATTTATTGATGTAGTAGATAATGGTCTAGGCATGCCACAGGAAGTCGCAGATGCACTCCTAACAATTAAAAGTAAAGCTGAAAATGAGAAGAAAAGTTCAGGAATTGGACTTAAAAATGTTCATGAAAGAATACAATTGTATTACGGAAAAGGTTATGGACTTAAAATTTTTAGTGAACCAGATGAAGGAACGACAATAAGTATCCATATGCCATGCGTTGATTATTCTGAAGTAAGGAAGAGGGAGGAAGATAATTAGTGAGAAAGAAAAAAAAACGAATTTTTATTTTTCTATTTTTATTATTAATAACATCCTTTGTACTTCTTATGAATGATACTATATTGCATGAAAAAGAGAAGAGAATGTATAATATTTCAGTTATAACTAGAGGGAAAAACAGTGAAAGCTCAATGATAATAAGGCAGGGAATAGAACAAGCTGCATCTGAAATGGATGTAAATATAAGATTCATTAATTTAGCAGAGGATAATAGTACAATAGAGCAAAAGGAACTCATTGAAAAGGAAATTAGAAATAAGGCTGATGCCATAGTTATAGCACCGACTGATTATGAAAAAATGGCGGAACCAATAGAAAATGCAATGAGAAAAATTCCAGTTGTGATGATTGAATCAACAATTAAGTCAGAACAAAAACTTTCAAGTATTTCTTGTGATAATTATGCTCTTGGTGAAAATTTAGCAGAAGAAGTTGTTAAAAATGGTAATGTGAATAATAATATTGTAATTGTGAAAAATAACTTGGAGTGTAGCAGCATAAAGGAAAGGTATGATGGATTTATGAGCGTCTTAAGTAACACAAAAAATAACTATATATTTTGGGAGTTTAATGATAGTAATCCATCAACCTATCGTGAGGAGACCAAAAAAATATTAGAAGATAGTAATATAAATGTAATAGTTGCTTTTGACTCTGAAGAATTAGAGTGGATTGCTCAAACAAAGAAAGATTTTGGGAATATAGACAAAAAAATAGCAGATGTACAGGTTTACGGGGTTGGAAGTACGAATAAAATTATTTCCTTTTTAGAAGATAAGATTATTAATGCAACTGCTATTCAAAATGAGTTTAATGTAGGATATTTGGGAATAAAAACAGCGGTAGATAAATTGAATAAGAAAAAAGAAAATGAAAATTCAATTTCTTCAACTGTAATTAATAAAGATAATATGTATTCAGAAACAAATCAAAGATTGTTATTTCCATTTATTAAATAAAGATATAGTAAGTTTTGGGGTTGAAATTTTGGAATTTGAATGAATGGTGTTGTGGAGGAGATATTGTGAAAAAAATCAAGAAATTATCTAAATTCTTAACAATAATACCAATTATATATTTATTATCAGCCTGCGATAAAAATGTAACTATAAGCAATTATAATAATCATATTAAAGAAATAAAAATAGGGGTAACCTTATATAATCAAGATGATGCATTTATATCAACAATTGTAAAAAATATTGAAGAAATAGCTAAAGATAAAGAAAATGATGGGAATTATAAAATAATAATTAACGTACTAGATGCAAGAGGCAGTGCATCTGAACAAAGTAGTCAGGTTGAAAGATTTGTTTCACAAAATTATGATGTTATATGTGTAAATATGGTGGATCGTACAACTGCATCAACAATTATAGATAAGGCAAAAGCATCGAATATACCAGTTGTCTTTTTTAATAGAGAACCTGTGGAAGAAGATTTAGATAGATGGAATAAGTTATATTATGTAGGAGCTGAAGCAGAAAAGGCAGGAGAAATGCAGGCTGATATAATAATTAATGCATATAGAAAAAATAAGCAAATGGTAGATAGAAATGGTGATGGAAAAATACAATATGCTATGTTAGAAGGAGAACCTGGACACCAAGATGCACTAATAAGATCAGAATATTGCATAAAAGCTATGGAGAAGAATGGAATTGAGTTAGAGAAGGTAGCTGATGATACGGCTTATTGGCAATCGGCACAAGCAACTGCAAAAATGTCAAAATGGATTAATACTTATGGTGATAAAATTGAAGTGGTGTTTAGTAATAATGATGATATGGCCCTTGGTGCAATACAGGCATTGGAAGGTCAAAGCAGAATTAAGAATAAACCACTAGTAATAGGTATTGATGGAATTCCAAAGGCCTTAGAGGCTGTAAAAAAAGGAACAATGATTGGAACTGTTATAAATGATTCATGGAAACAAGCAGATGCAATTTTTGATTTAGCTTACAAGTTAGCTACACATGGAGATATGAGTTCAGTGCAAGGGTTGGAAAAAGGGAAATATATAAGAACATCTCATACAGAAGTTACGATTGACAATGTTGACTTATTTTTAAAAAAATCAACTGATAAATAACTATTATTTTCACTAGGTTTAAAATTATTAACTTTACAATTATTAAAATTTAAATTAATATTGATGTAATACGAAAAGTTATATCAAAAATAATTTATCAAGTAAGGACGTGGGGCAAATGAGCAAACTAGAAGAAATATTGGGCTATAATAGGAAGTTTATTGAGAATAAGGATTATGAAGCATATATAACAACTAAAATTCCTAAGAAAAAAATGGTTATATTATCATGTATGGATACAAGACTTACTGAATTACTACCTAAAGCAATGAATATAAAAAATGGGGATGCTAAAATAATTAAAGATGCTGGGGCTACTGTTATGCACCATTTTGGTGGTGTAATGAGAAGTATATTAGTTGCAGTTTATGAATTTGGAGCAGAAGATGTTTTTGTAGTAGGACATCATGGTTGTGGGATGAGTAATTTGGATACTAAAAGTCTTGTTAAAAAGATGGTAGATAGAGGAATAAAGGAAGAAACAATTTCAACATTAAACAATGCAGGTGTTAATGTTGAGAAGTGGCTTCATGGATTTGAGTCAGTTGAAGAATCAATAAAAGAAAGTGTGAGAATGATAAAAGATCATCCTTTAATTCCATCTGATATAAAGGTACATGGACTTATCATGAGCCCAGAAACAGGGGAATTAGAAGTTATAGTAGATGGTAATGCTTAATAAAAATCAGATGATTCAATAGAATAAATAGCCAATGCTCAATTAATATATGAAAATTGAGCATTGGCTATTTTGATTTATTTAGGAAAGCCTATGTTTCTAATATGTGCTTCCAATATCTTTTAGGCATCATTCTAGATTGTAGGCGTGGTTTTTTTCTTTCTTCTATTGTAGTTGATTTAAAATAAGCTTTCCAAAGCTTAGTATAATCATCGCTGTGTGATTTGAGTTTTTCATAAGTATCATTAGTCATTTCTATTATTTCATAAAAAAAGGTGTTATAAATTAAAGCCTTATCTCTTAATATATCATGGATAATAAAATATTCTTTAGGAAATCTGTTTTGAAAATGATCGCCAAGTAATTCTAAAATATCATTATCAGGTTCAATTGAAGAATATAAAAATTTTTCATCTATATAATTAAATCTTATAAAGCCTTCAAATCTATGGGTCTCATAAGAGATTTGCTTAGAGATGTTATCAACAATTCTTATTTCATTAAGATTTAAAAAATTATGAACCTCAGGACCAAGTTTAAAAGCTGTTTTTAAATATTTATAGATAATAACGCCTTTCTCTTTCTCGTTACTCAAAAAAACCATATATAATTTTTTGAAAGCTAAAAAGTCAAGTTTATTTATAATTGCATTTTTAACTTTTTTAAATTTTTCGTGATTAGTTAAAATTGTAATGTTTTCTCCAAGAAGAAGTGGAGCATCTAGTTCGTTTTGTGCGTAAAAAGCTGCTGGTGGATTTTTTTCATAAAATGCTTCATATATTGCAGTCAATAAACCTTCAAATGTATTATCGTATACATAAATCTTCATACTAAAACTCTCCTGTAATAGAAGTTATTTTATCTGGAATTAAATTAATTCTTTGAGGCAATAAAATATTTGATGATTCTTTATTTGTAGTGAAAGCAGAATTATTAAATATAGTATTTTCATTTGCCAATATAATTCCAGAGTTAGTTGTTTGTTCTTTATATGAAAAAGAGTCAAAAAATGATAATTGATCTGGGTTTATATTTCCTCTAGAAGTATTTTGATTTAAAAGTTTATTTTTTATATGAATATTATCAAATAAAGAATCTCCTTGATATTTACCATTACAAGTAATAAAGTATTTAGCTCTTTTAAGCACAACACGCAAATTTCTTAAATCTTCAAAAGTTAAATTATGAACTCTTCTGATTTTGAGTATTTTTTTTGCAGAAGTCACACCAATACCTGGAATTCGAAGTAATTTTTCATAAGTGGCCTTATTTATCTCAACAGGGAATTCATTTAAATTTTCTAATGCCCAGTGAGTTTTTGGATCAAAATTTAAATCAAAATTATCATTGTCATTTTTCAATAATTCGTCTGCTTTAAAGCCATAGTATCTAAGAAGCCAATCGGCTTGGTAAAGTCTATGTTCTCTAAGCATAGGAGGATGTGTGATATCTGGCAGAAGTTTATTATCTTTAATAACAGGAACATAAGCTGAATAATATACTCTTTTTAAACTGTATTTATCATAAAGTGCTTCAGAAAGTTTTATTATTTTGCTGTCACTTTCGGGTGTAGCACCAACAATTAACTGAGTACTTTGACCACCAGGAACAAATAAAGGTGTACTTTTTATTGATTTTTTCATTTCACTGTAATTAATTATAGAATTTTTTATTATTGACATTGGTTTTAATATTTTATCTTTACTTTTTTGAGGCGCTAAGAGTTTAAGGCTGTCATTAGACGGTAGCTCAATATTAACACTCATTCTATCAACAAATGTACCAGCCGTTTGAATTAATTTATCATCAGCACCAGGTATTGCTTTTAGATGGATATAACCATTAAATTTTTTTTCTAAGCGTAATTTTTTTACAGTTTGAAGTAAAAGTTCCATAGTATAGTTGGAATTGTTAATAACAGCAGAACTCAAAAAAAGGCCTTCTATGTAGTTGCGCTTATAGAAATTAATAGTTAGATCGCAGACTTCATCAGGCGTAAAACTTACTCTTAAAAAATCTCTTGAGGCTCCATTTATGCAGTATTTGCAATCAAAGACACAATCATTAGAAAATAATATTTTTAACAATGAAATGCAACGTCCATCAGGAGTAAAACTATGACAAATTCCACTTTCTGAGGCATTTCCTAGTCCATTATTTATATTTTTCCTCTTAGAACCAGAAGAAGAACAAGATACATCGTATTTTGCTGCATTAGATAGAACTTTTAATTTTTCCATTAAATCCATATTGGGTACACATCCTTATTCAATGAAATGAGCAGAACAAACATTCGCTAATTATATTATATAAGAATGTTTGTTCTCTTGCAACTTATTTTAAATTAATAATGCTATTTTTTTCTTTTTCAATTCAGTTATTAATATAATTATACGAAAATAGTAATAGTAAACTATTAGGGAGGATACAAAAGAATGAGTTTTTTTAAGAAGGCAAACAGTAATGAATCTGTTCAAAATACAGGTATAAATGAAAATAAAGTACAAGTTCAAGCTAAAAATAATGATACTATAGAATTTTTAAAGAGGATTAGTGTACATATTGAAGATATAATAAAACAACATAATAAAGTTAATAGCGAGCATGATATTCTCTCAGAATTAGCAGAACAAATTGATAAACAAATGCACAAAGTATTAAATTTTACTGAGCAAACTAGTGAATCAACAGATAAACTATCAAATCAAGGTGGAAATTTGTTAACAATAACAAAAAGTACATTAGAAAAATCAATTGAAGGAAAAGAATCTGTTGAAGGAATGATTAAAGTAATTGAAAACCTTGATTTAGAAACAAAAGATACATATAAGAGTATTACTACCTTAGGGGAGAAGTTAAAGGAGATTGGAGAAATAGCTCAATTGATTAGTGGAATAGCATCTCAAACCAATCTTCTTGCACTTAATGCTGCAATAGAAGCTGCTAGAGCAGGAGAGCAAGGAAGAGGATTTTCGGTTGTTGCAGATGAAGTAAGAAAATTAGCTGAAATGACAGGTGAAAGCAGTAGTAATATATCTAAGCTAATTAGTAGTATAGATTCACAAACTAGAAATGTTTTAAGTAATGTTGAAAAAAGTACATTTGTAGTTTCAGAAGGTGTAAAATCCTCTAAAGGAGCACTAGAAAAAATAGAAGAAGCTTTAAATTCATTCAATATTGTTGAAGAAGAAGCTGGTAAATTAATAAGTACAATAGATTCGCAAAAAGATTATGTGGCTAAAACTATTAGCACAATAAAAGAAGTAGATTCAACGATTATAACAACAAATAATCAAATCATGGGTCATATTGAAGAGGCTGGTAAGGTAGATAAGAAATTAGAAGAAAGTGTGTCTAAAATATCTGATTATGTTAGAGAATAAAATAGATACACCTATAAAAAGAGCAGCTATGCTGCAATAAAGGAACTTAAATAAAAAGAGCAACTATGCTGCAATTAGGAGCTTTCCTGCAACTTGAAACTTATTAAGATTAAAGAGATATTCCGAAGGAATATCCTCCTTAATCATTCATTATTCAATATTAATTAAACGTGGCGTAGCTACTTCTGTTCTATGTGATTATAAGTGAAATTAATCAGATTGAACTTACAGTATCGCGTTCAATTAACGAATTCATAAGAATTATTCTTTTGCTGCAAGAATTATCATATTCTATTTTCTCTAATAATAAAGTTGCAGCATTTGTTCCTAGAAGAAACATATTTTGATCTATAGTAGTTAATTTTGGCTCAACAAACTTACTTAAATCAATATTATCAAAGCCTATAATAGATAATTTTCCTGGAACATCTATATTTAATTTCTTACAGGCATTAAGAACGCCTACTGCCATAAGGTCATTACAAGCTAATACAGCAGTTGCTGAAGTTATCTTTAGTATTTCAATAAATTTATTTATTGTATTGTCAACAGTCTCGCTGCTATTTCCATTACCGATGTTAATAATATTTTTTGAATTAAAAGCATTTATTTTTTCCATTTTTTCAATATATACTTTTTCCTTTATATCATAAGAATAACTATCTTTACCTCGTACTAATAATATATCTTTGTGATTATTTTCTAAAAGATAATCTATTGCCATATTTGCACCCATAGCTTCATCATTAACTACTGAAGAAATACTTGCTGAAGTGGAATAACCATTTACAAATACAAGAGGAGTTAACTTTGAGATAGAATTGTAAAACTTTGATTTAATATTACCTGTATTAGGGTCGATTACAATTATACCAGATACATTTCTAGATAATAAGTTATTTATACATAGCTTCTCTTCATCCATGTCATTATTACTGCATGCTAAAACTAAAGATAAGGACTGAACTTTTAAACTATTTTCAATTCCGTTTATAACTTCTGGGAAAAACATATTATTAATACTTGGAACCACAACACCAATAGTAGCTGACTTTTGTTGTGTAAGTTCACGTGCTTGCATATTAGGAATATAATTAAGTTCTTCTATTACTTCTAATACTCTTCTTTTTGTTTCCTCTTTCACTGGATAATTTCCATTCATTACCCTTGAAACTGTTGCAACAGATACATTTGCTTTTTTAGCCACATCTACTATGGTTAATTTCATAACTATTCCACCTTATTATAATGTATTTATAAATTTATCGAAAGCAGCAAGACCTTGTTCATTTCTTTTAAATACACCAGCATGGTTTAATACTTCTGAAAATTTAAGACCAACTTCTGATTTTAAAATGTCTTCAGCATTCTCAGCAGATATAGTGCTGTATTTTCCTAAAATGTATTTATACCATTTTGAATGTTTTGCTACTGTTTCATTATCTGATATGTCTGATGTTTTATTAATTAAATTCTCTTTTAATATATTTAATTCTTCTTTTAATCTAGCAGGAAGAACTGCAAGTCCCATAACCTCAATAAGCCCAATATTTTCTTTCTTTATATGATGTACTTCATCATGAGGATGGAAGATTCCAAGTGGGTGTTCTGCACTAGTTCTATTATTTCTAAGAACTAAGTCAAGTTCATATTTTCCGTTTCTTTTTCTTGAAATAGGAGTTATTGTATTATGTGGTTCATCACCTGTATGACTTAGTATTTCTACAGATTCATCAGAATAATTTCTCCAAGAAGTTAATATATGATCAGCTAAATCTAATAGTTTTTCATTATTATCACTTGTAAGTCTAACAACAGACATTGGCCATTTAACTCTGCCTATTTCAACCTCACCATAACCTGACATAGAATAATTCTTTTCTACAGGAGCTTTTTCCATTGCAAAGGTGTAATGTCCACCTTGGTAGTGGTCATGTGATAATATTGATCCACCAACTATTGGTAAGTCTGCATTAGATCCTGCAAAATAATGAGGAAGTATATCTGTAAAATTTAATAGATTCTTAAAAGTTGCTTTATTGATTTTCATTGGTATATGTTCAGCATTGAAAATAATACAATGCTCATTATAGTAAGTATAAGGAGAATATTGTAAGAAATACTTTTGTCCTTCATCAAAAGCTAAAGGTATAATTCTATGTGTCTGCCTTGCTGGGTGATTCATATGCCCAAAAAATCCTTCATTTTCTTTACATAATAAACATTTTGGATAAGAGCTTGATTTCACTAATTTAGCCTTTGCTATATCTCTGGGATCCTTTTCAGGTTTAGATAAATTTATAGTTATATCTAAATCACCATATTCAGTAGGTGCTTTCCAAACAATATTTTTATCTATTCTATCTTTCCTTATATAATTCGATGCAATACTCAAATCATAATAATATTCAGTGGCTTTTTCTGGGGAAGAATTATATAATTCATTAAATTTATTTATAACTTCTGAAGGTCTTGGCATTAGACAATTCATTATTTGAGTATCAAATAAGTCTCTTTCAGTAGTAGTGTTTTCTATTAAATTGTTTTCACATGCATAATCTAAAATGTTCTCTAAAATAGGAGTTGGAGTTTCAAGCGTTTCATCTACTTTTGAAACTTCAAATTCATTTAAATTTAAGGTACCTAGTATCATATTTGTTGAATAAATTATATCATTATTAGTTATTAATTTTTTATTTAAAGCAAAGTTAATTAATCTATTTATTTCAAGATTTATGTTTATCATAATGACCTCCTTGATTTTAACAATAGTATATAAATTAAAAGTATAATTGGTATAAATTATTAGTATGAAAGAAAAATTGATTTGTAAACAGTTCTTAGGCCTAAATAGAGAAAATGCGGTAAGATAGAGTGGTTTATTTAAAAGGATAAGTGAAGAGTTAAGGAAAACTTTAATCTTTTCCTTACCTAATCACTTACAATTTTTTATAAAACTATGATATTATATTATCTATCCTCAAATCCATTTGGATGAGCTTTATGCCATCCCCAAGCAGTACCTATAACATCTTTTACATCTGTAAATTTAGGCTTCCACCCTAAGACGTTTCTTGCTTTTTCATTTGAAGCAATTAATCTTGCAGGGTCACCAGCACGGCGATCACCTATTACTACTTTTATATCTTCATTAGTAGCTTCTTTTGCTGAATCAATCATTTCTTTTACGCTAAATCCAACTCCATTACCTAAGTTGAAAATATTGCTTTCATTTCCTTTAAGTAAATACTCAACAGCTTTTATATGTGCATCTGCTAAATCAAGTACATGTATATAATCTCTAATACAAGTGCCATCTGGAGTATCATAATCTTCACCAAAAACAGTTATAGCTTCTCTTTTCTTTAATGGAACCTGAAGAATTAATGGTATTAAGTGACTTTCAGGAGAATGATCTTCACCAATACTTCCATCTTCAATAGCACCAGCTGCATTGAAGTATCTTAAGGAAACATAGGTTATTCCGTTAGCTTGCCCAACCCATTTCATCATTTTTTCCATTGTTAATTTTGTTTCTCCATAAGGATTTGTTGGATTTGTTTCATCATCTTCAAGTATTGGAATTCTTTTTGGTTCTCCATATACTGCAGCAGTAGAAGAGAATACAATATGTTTTATGTTGTGTTTTACCATGCTTTCAAGTAAAATTTGCATTCCATAAACATTATTGTTGAAGTATAAAAGTGGTTTTATCATACTTTCGCCAACTAAAGAATTAGCAGCAAAATGTATTACAGCTTCAATATTGTTTTCAGAGAAAACTTTATCTAAAAATTCTGCATCTCTTATATCGCCTTTATAAAATTTAGCGTTTGGATTAACAGCCTTTATATGACCTGATTGAAGATTATCAACAATTACTACATCCTTATTTTGTTTTACAAGTTCATGTACTGTATGTGAGCCGATATATCCAGCACCACCACAAACTAAAATTGACATATTAACATCTCCCTTTATATTATAAAAATAGATTTAACTAAGTTTTCTAGCACCACCAGAAATATTTACTACATAAAAATCAGGTTCGTAACCTATTTTATCAGTGTATGCTTTTTTAACTTTTTCAATGAAAGCATCAATGCAGTCTTCTTTAATAATGTTAACAGTACATCCACCAAAACCAGCACCTGTCATACGAGCACCAATAACACCTTCAGTTTCCCAAGCTAAAGCTACTAAAGTATCTAATTCTATCCCAGTAACTTCATAATCATCTCTTAAGGAAACGTGAGAAGCATTCATAAGCTTTCCGAATAAGGTAAGATCATTTTCTTCTAAAGCTTTTACAGCTTTTAAAGTTCTTCTATTTTCATATACTGCATGTTTTGCTCTCTTAATTTTAATTGGATCGCCAATACAATCTTTTACTTCTTCAAATTCTTCTTCAGTAAGTTCTCCAAGAGCTTTAATATTTTTTACCTTTTGAATTTTTGCTAAAGCATCTTCGCATTCACTTCTTCTTTCGTTGTATTTAGAATCAGCTAAGCCACGTTTTTTGTTTGTATTAGCAATTACTATTTTGTAGCCTTCCATATTTATATTACTGTAAGAATAATTTAGAGTGTTACAATCTAAAAGTATAGCACAGTTATCTTTTCCCATACCAATGGCAAACTGATCCATTATTCCACAATTTACACCTATAAATTTATTTTCAGCTTCTTGGCACATTTTAACGATTTCTACCATATCGATATTAAAATTAAATGTTTCATTTAATATTACACCCATTAAAACTTCTATTGAAGCAGAAGAAGATAATCCAGAACCGTTTGGAATATTTCCATAGAAAAGTATTTCAAAGCCGTTAGTAATATTAAAGCCATGATTTTCAAAAGTTTTAATTACACCCTTAGGATAATTTGCCCAATCATGAGCTTTATCATAAACCATATTTTCTAAATTAAATTCAATTATTCCTAATTCTTTAAAATTTAAAGAACTAACTAATACTTTTTTATCTGATCTTTTAGTTACTAAAGCATATGTTCCAATAGTAAGGGCACAAGGAAAAACGTTACCTCCATTATAATCAGTGTGCTCACCAATTAAGTTAACTCTTCCAGGTGAGAAGTAAACATTTTCAGAGTCCTTTTTAAATAATTCAGTAAAATCATTTTTTAGTACATTAATATTTTCCATAATCAATTCCTCCTTCTTATTTATATAGTAACCGCTTACTATATAAAAGTAAAGGGGGAATTAATAATTTTAAGAAAATTTTTTGTATAAGGTATTTTAAATAATAATTAGCAGAAAGTTATAAAGAAAAGTGATTGATTAACTTTATTTAATGTAAATTAGTTTTAAATTTATACATAATCTTATTATGAAGAATGAATTAAGCATAGAAAGGGTTTTCTAATTCTTGCATTGTATATCTATATTTTGCAAAAAAAATTAATAGGTAGTCACTTAAACTACCTATTATTTATCCTACTATTTTTTTGGATAAGAATTTCTATTTTGGGTATTATTCATCATATTAGGCATACCCATTCGATTTTGATTACCCATTAACATGCTTAAAAGAGGAGCAATGTTATTCATATTAGGGTTATTTGAATTCATATTGTTGAATTGAGGATTATTGTTGGTGTTGGTAGAATTTCCAAATGGCATATTATTACCATTTTGCGGATTACCCATTAGCATACTCATTAATGGATTTCCATTCATTTGATTCATACCACCAAACATACTCCCCATAAGAAGGTTTAATAAAGGGTTACCAGTCATCATATTTGGATTCATGCCACTCATTTGGTTTTGCATATTTCCATTTTGGTTAGGCATCATAGGGTTATTCATCATACCATTGCCCATACCATTAAAAAGAGATGAAAGTATTAAATTTATTAATGGATTCATTTTACCACCTTATCTATAAATTGCTTTACTACAGTTTATTGCAAAGATGTATAAAACGATACTGTTTTAAAATTTAAATTGATCAAAGCTTTCATTCAATTCATTTGATAAAGTACTAACCTTTTGTGCAGAATTAGCAACTTCAGAGCTAGCTGAGCTTAATTCTTCAGAAGAAGAATATATCTCTTGAGTAGTAGCAGAAATCTGCTGTGCTACTGCAGAAATGTTAGTGATATTAGTCACAAGAGCATCTTTTTCTGAATTCAAATCAACAAAGTCTTTAGCAATTGAATACATTTGAGGTACCATTTCTTCTACAGATGTTGAAATTTCATTAAATGCCGTTATTGTATTTTTAATAACATCCGTTTGATTTTGGACATCCTTTGTAATATTATTAGTATTCTTAGATATATTATCAGTATTATTTAGAACCTTTGATACAATGGAATAAATGGTTTGAGCAGAGTTTTTACTCATTTCTGCAAGTTTTCTTATTTCATCAGCAACAACTGTAAAGCCTCTTCCAGCTTCACCAGCTCTTGCAGCTTCGATTGCAGCATTTAAAGCAAGTAAATTAGTTTGCTCTGATATACTATTAATTAAGGAAGTCATCTCATTAACTTCTTTAATATCATTTGCCATAACAGCCAAAGATTTATTGAAGTCATTAAAGTTATTGTTTAATAATTCTATTGAAGTAACTAATACTTGGATTTCAGCGTTTCCTTTTTTAGCTTTAGTACCAATTTCAGATGAAGTCATTGTTACATCATTAACTTTATCAGTAAGAGTTGAAATTTTTTCACCAAATTCATTTAAATTATTTGTACTGCTAATTAGATTATCAGTTTGATTTGATGTTCCTTCAGAAATATCACTAATTGCTCTAACAATAGTATCTATAAGTGAAGATAATTCTTCAGAAATAGAGGACAAACCAGTTGATTGTTCATTAAGATTAGAAGAATTACTTTTTATCATATCAATACTAGTATTAAGGGAGTTCTTTATACTCATAAGAGAATTACACATAATTCCTGTTTCAGTTGGATCTTTCAAGTTCTTTTCATGTATCTCAACAGAAAAATCACCTTGAGCGTAAGTTTTCATTAAGCTAACAACATATAATATCTGTTTAGAAATTTTTGAAATTGCAAAAATTAGTATTAAAGATATTAATATAAGACTAGCAATACCAGTGATAATATTTGTAAATTTTAAGTTTGCTACAGATTTTAGTAAGTCATCATTTTCAACTGTAACAATTACTGACCACCCAGTACTTGGAACTAGTGAATATGATAAAGTTTGTAATTTATTATCAGAAATAATTTCTGTCGAACCACTTTGAGCTTGAGAAATTTTGCTTAATAAATCGTAAGGAGCTGATTTGTCAGTATTAGTTAAAATTTCACCAAGATTAGTTGCATTTTTTACATAGTCTTCATTAGAATGTCCAATTATTTTACTGTTGGAATTTACTACATATGCTTTACCAGTACTTAGAAAAGATATTTTTTTACTTATATTTGATATTTCATCTCCTGATTTAAAAGCAACTAAAACTCCTAACGTCTTATTCATATCTTTAATTGGAGCAGATATTGCAATTACAAAATCTTTGCTAAAATTACTTTGAAAAGGTTCTGAAACATAAGAATGTCCAGAAAGTGCTATGGAAAAGTAATCGTAAGACTTAATATTTACAGTACTTCCATCCAAAAGAGTTAGCTTTCCATCAGGAGTTGCTATACCCATATTATTATATTGCTGAAATTTCTTTTCTTCTAATAATATGTTAAGTTTATCCTGCATTGGTGCTTCTGGATTTGTGATTATTGGATTATGAGCTAAACTGTCAATAGATTTTATCTTTTCTGTCATTACATCACTGATATCTTGTGCTGTAATGCTACTTAATTGATTTAATAATTCCAAACTGTTAGAGTATAATGCCTTTTGTGCTGAAGTGTAAGTGAAGACTGACACTATTATTAATGTAATAATTACAATGGGAACGACTTTTAAAAGCACTTTGAAGCTGATTGAGTTTCTATTTAATTTAAAATTATCATTTAAGTGACTATAAGAAGACTTCGTTGAATTTTCATTTTTTTTCTTTAAATTGATAAATTTTTGTTTAAATGAGAAATTACTCAATTTGATTTTTTTATTAACAGGATTTTGATTTTTATTTTTTGTGAATTTCATTTTTACCTCCTAAATTTATATAAAATAGTATAAATTTCAATAAATTTCTATTATTAATTTGTGAAAAATATAGATTAAAACATATTAAGTTGATTGGTATTTGTGTATATTTATTTATAATAATTCAAAATTATATAAAAGTACATATTAATTTAGAAAAAAATATGATTTATAGAAAATTATATAATAATCTTAATAAAATAAAGTTTCATGGTTAAATTTTAGGGAATAAAAGATAAAAATATGTATAAAATAAATTCAACTATGTTAAAACATTTTATTTTTTTAAGAAGCAAAATTCTTGATTAGAATAAAATTATGGAGTGATTTATGAGAGTTGGAGAAATTGAATTGGAAATAATTGATATAATTACATTTACAGGAATTATGATTACTTTTATAACAGGAGTATTGAATTTATGCCAAAATAAGAAAACCCTATATATAAACAATATAACAAAATTTAGAGTGATATGGATTAATACTTTCAGATCTTATATTGCTTCTTTAAAAGAATTAAGTAATATAACTAATTTGTATATAATAACTAAAGATGGATTTAATAAAATAGCCTATAGAAGAGAGCTTGAAAAAATAGTATCATTAATAAAAATGCATCTTAACTTTACTGGAAAGCATGATATTATATTAATTTCTAAAGTAGAAGAATTGAAAGCTGCATTAAATAGCTATTTGCTTATATATTATTGTAAAAATACGATTAAATTTATTAAGAATGAGGAAGAACTTTTAATTAAATTCGATGAAATAATCGATTCCATAAGTGAAAAACGGGTATTAGAGCAGTTCTTAAATATAGGAATTAATACTGAGAATTTAAATAATATGAGTTTGTCTGAATTAAAAAAGCAAGTGAAATTATTATATTTAGCTAATCCAGTACTAATCAGTCAAATAATAAAAGAAAGCGATTATTTGATTAATAAATATGAAAATGAGATTGATTGTTTAAATAGTGAGATAGATGTATTGGTACAAATATATCTAAAAGCAGAATGGATCAGATGCAAAGTAGAGACAAGGATATGGCCATATAATAGGTTTAATGAAGATAAAACTATAAATAAATTACAAAAAAAATATAAAAAAGTATCAGAAGAAAAAATATTTGATAATAAATGATTTGGATTTTATAACAATAAGAAATTTAATAGTTTTGTTTTATCTAAAAATGCAGATTTTATTTAACTTAAATGTTAAATTAAAATCTGCATTTTTTATTTAGTAAAAACTATATTTGAATATAAGATACTCTTATTGTTGTGATGAAAATTTTTGTTTAGCTTGATTTATTTTGTTTTGATCAGCTTTTTCTGATGGATACCAACCCTTTTGAGACATTTTAGTGTAAATTTCATTCTGCATTTTTAAGGAATCATTTAATGCTTTATCAAATGTGCCATGAACGTTTTGAGTAGATGATTCTATTGTTCCATGTAAATATAAATCAGATCCACCTTTTACTGTAAGCAAAAGGTCTTCAAATAATTCTTTATCATTCATAATTTGATTCTCCTTAATTATAATAAATTTAAAAATTCATTAAATCTCTGTTGATGAGCATTAGATAATTGAGTTACATAAGATTTAAGTTCTGAATCTTGTATTTTATTGGCATAATCTGAACATTTTGTTTTCATATGTCTTTCATGATTTAGTGCATCTTCAATATACGATAATTCTTTTGGACTCATAATTTTCACCTCCTAGCATTTTGCAATAATATTATGTGATTAAAAATATAATTTTATACTTTAGGTATTTTTTTCTTTTATAAAATATAGATTTGAATTATAATATGTTTAATTTAAAAACTTATATCATTTAATAGAATGATATAAGTTTTTTTTCAAAAGTGATAGAATAGTAAAAGAAGAATAAATATAATAAACTTATTCTGAAATACTAAAAGTTATAATATTAAGAACTTAATCAATGTAAGGAGATGTATCAATGAGTGATTTACGCGACTTGAAAGAAATGACAAAAGCTAAGGCAGCACAGGAGATGCAAGAACTAAAGGATAAAATATTAGAAAGATTAAGCTCTATTAATAGAGATGGAATAGATGAATTAATTAATTATCTTACTGAAAGGACTGATTATTTTACAGCACCTGCATCAACAAAGTTTCATTCAAACTTTGATGGAGGTTTAGCATTTCATTCTGACAATGTTGTTGAACTATTAATTCAAAAGAATAAACAATATAAGCTAGGATTAAGTAATGATACAATGTATTTAACTGGGTACTTGCATGATTTATGCAAGTGCAACTTGTATGATAAAACCATGAGATTAAAAAAAGATGAAATGACTGGAAAGTGGATAGGATATGCCTCTTATGAATTTGATGATAAAATTCCATTAGGGCACGGGGAAAAAAGTGTAATTTTACTTCAACAATTTGTTAAACTTACATTAGAAGAATGTTTGATGATAAGATGGCATATGGGAGCTTATGTACCAAAGGATGAGTATAGAGATTATAATAAAGCCATAGAAATGTATAAATCAGTTTTGGCCTTTAGCAATGCTGATGCTGAAGCTTCACATTTCTTAGAAGAAGTAAGAGAACCAGAAGTTTATTCAATAGAAGAATATAATCAATATGTGAAAGAGAGAGCTATGAAAAAAAATAGTTAGTTGAATTTGCGCTTATATGTATATGAAATGATAAGGAATATTAAAGAAAACAGAGCATAAGTGACTTTAAATAAATTTATAGTGGATATTCAAGAAATATTGTCATAAACAGTAGCATTTTTAAACATAATATAGTAAAATGTCAATGTTGTATGATAAAATGTTTCAATATTGACTTTAAATTTAGTATTTGCTGGGTACAAAAACTTATTATTTACAATAATAAGAATTAGATGAAAACTTATCGATATATAATATATGGATTTTGAAACAAATCCTATGCGACTAGAAATTAATTTAAGCCAGAAAGGTTGTGATGTTAGGGTTGGACAACAAGCTGAAGTTATACGGCTTTAACAACCTCACCAAAACACTTAGCTTTAACATCTATGATGTATGCTATGCAAAAAGTGAGCGCGAGCAAAAGGACTATATTGCTTATATAGATGAGCAATACAATTCGGAAAGACTTACAAGGATTCTGTGTGATGTAACGGAAAGTATTGGAGCACATGTACTTAATATTTCTAAGCAGGATTATGATCCTCAAGGAGCAAGTGTAACTATATTAATATCAGAAAAAAATATAGGAGTACAAAAAATAGATGACTCTTGCAACAAAGGTGAAATCGAAGTTTTGAAATCTAGGGAGACTGTAGTAGGACACTTAGATAAAAGTCATGTAACAGTTCATACTTATCCAGAATATCATCCAGATAATTCAATTGCTACTTTTAGAGTGGATATTGATGTAGCCACTTGTGGAGAGGTATCTCCATTAAATACATTAAATTATCTTATCGGAAGTTTTGATTCAGACATAATAACAATAGATTATCGTGTCAGAGGGTTTACTCGAGATGTTGATGGCAAAAAATTATTTATAGATCACAAAATAACATCGATACAAGATTATATCGATATAGAAACTTTAGAAAAATATGATGCAATGGATATAAATGTGTATCAATCAAATATATTTCATACTAAAATGTTAATTAAAGAAATGCATCTTCAAAATTATCTTTTCAATAGAGATGTTTATGAAATTAAGCCAAAGCAAAGGCTTGAAATCGAAAATAATTTAAGAAAAGAAATGATTGAGATTTTTAGTGGAGTAAATATATATTAACGGAGGAACAGATAAGATGAAAAATAAAGAATATCACTCAAAAGCTCCAATTTATGAAGCTTTAGAAGCATATAGGAAGGCTAGGGTGGTTCCATTTGACGTGCCAGGACATAAGCAAGGCAGAGGTAATGCTATGCTTAGGGAATTTTTAGGCGAACAATGTCTCTCTGTTGATGTAAATTCTATGAAACCACTTGATAATCTTTGTCACCCGGTATCAGTCATAAAGGAAGCAGAAGAACTTGCAGCTGATGCGTTTGGTGCAAAGCATGCATTTTTTATGATAAATGGAACAAGTTCGGCAGTTCAAGCTATGGTCATGAGTG
Organism: Clostridium sp. YIM B02555; assembly: GCF_022320955.1. Classification (NCBI taxonomy): domain Bacteria; kingdom Bacillati; phylum Bacillota; class Clostridia; order Eubacteriales; family Clostridiaceae; genus Clostridium; species Clostridium sp. YIM B02555. The sequence continues at coordinate 33,555 of NZ_JAKJJY010000023.1, forward strand.
TCTGTAAAAAAGGTGAAAAAATAATAATGCCGAGAAATGTCCATAGAAGTGCTATTAATGCATTAATAATTAGTGGCGCCATTCCGGTTTATATAAATCCGGGTACAAATAAAAAGCTTGGAATTCCACTTGGAATGTCAATTGATGACGTAAAAAGAGCTATTAAAGAAAATCCAGATGCAAAAGCAGTTTTAGTAAACAATCCAACTTATTATGGGATATGTTCTAATTTAAAAGAAATTACTAAAATTGCTCATGAAAATGGAATGTATGTTTTGGTAGATGAAGCTCATGGAACTCATTTTTATTTTGGAGAAAATATGCCAGTATCAGCAGTTGAAGCAGGTGCAGATATGGCTGCAATCAGTATGCATAAAACTGGAGGGTCTTTAACTCAAAGTTCATTTTTACTTTTAAATTGTGATTTAAATGTTGGATATGTTCGTCAAATAATAAATTTAACTCAAACTACAAGTGCATCATATCTCTTAATGTCTTCATTGGATTTAGCAAGAAGAGATTTGGTATTGCATGGAAATGAAATTTTTCATAAAGTAGTTGATATAGCAGAATATGCAAGAAGTGAAATAAATAAGATAGATGGCTATTATGCTTTCTCAAAAGAATTAATTGATGGAGATGCAGTTTATGATTTTGATGTAACTAAGTTATCTATATTTACTAGAGATATAGGACTTGCAGGAATTGAAGTATATGATCTTTTGAGAGATGAATATGGTATACAAATAGAATTTGGAGATATAGCAAATATTTTAGCCATTATCTCTGTAGGTGATAGAAGTTTGGCAATTGAAAGATTAATATCTTCTCTATCAGAGATTAAAAGGCTGCATTCAAGGGATAAAGCAGGAATGTTTGATCATGAGTATATAAATCCTGAAGTAATACTTACTCCTCAAGAAGCCTTTTATTCTGAAAAGTTATCAATGCCAATGAATGAAAGTCAAGGGAAAATATGTGCTGAATTTGTAATGTGTTATCCTCCTGGTATTCCAATTCTTGCTCCAGGGGAAAAAATAACTCAAGAAATTCTAGATTATATAAGCTATGCAAAAGAAAAAGGATGTTTCTTAACAGGAACAGCAGATCCGAAAATAGAGAATATTAATATAGTTATTAATTCAGTTAACAGCTAACAGTAAGCGAGTAACAAAGTTAAGGTTGAAATTCTAAAGAAAATTTCGAGGCATCAAGTTGAAATATTTAGATACCTCGAATTTTCTGCGGAAGATTAAAGTTCTTAACTCATAACTCATAACTCATAACTCTTAACTGGGAAAGCGGGGTTAATTATGGAATTATGGTATACAGAACAACATACTGAAAATGTAAGATTTTCAATTAAAGTTGAAAAGGAATTACACACAGAGCAAACTGAATTTCAAAGAATAGATGTACTGGAAGCTAAAGAATTTGGAAAATTTTTTACTTTAGATGGATTAATGATGATAACTGAAAAAGATGAATTCATTTATCATGAGATGATAGTTCATGTTGCAATGGCAACAAATCTTAATGCAAAGAAGATATTGGTTATAGGTGCTGGAGATGGTGGTACTATAAGAGAACTTGCAAAATATGATACAATTGAAAAAATTGATATGGTTGAAATAGACAAAAGAGTTGTTGATATATGTAAGGAATATTTTCCACAAACAGCATGTAAACTAGATGATCCAAGAGTTAATATAGTTTATGAAGATGGCTTGAAGTTCGTTCGTAATAAAGAAAATGAATATGATTTAATAATTGTAGACTCTACAGATCCTTTTGGACCTGGTGAAGGATTATTTACTAAAGAATTTTACGGAAATTGTTTTAAAGCATTGAAGGAAGATGGAATATTAGTTAATCAACATGAAAGTCCATATTATGATAATGATGCAAGAGCAATGAAAGACGCTCATGAAAAAATAGTAGGAGTATTCCCTATTATAAAAGTTTATCAACTACACATTCCAACATATCCATCAGGTCATTGGTTATTTGGATTTGCTTCAAAAAAATATCATCCTATAAGGGATTTAAATGCTGAAGCATGGAATAAATTAAATATAAAAACTAAATACTATAACACTGAGCTTCATGTTGGATGTTTTGCTTTACCTAATTATGTTAAAGAAATGTTGCGAGGACTTACAGAATAATCGGTAACAATGCTCAATAATCAATTTTCGATTAATGTTAATTGGCAGTTGATATTTGTTCATGATTATTATATGCTATTTATTCTAAAAAAGAATTGTGATAAAGAATAATTTAATTGTGTATTCAATTAAAGATAAATAATTATTAAAGAAACAGGAGGAATTAGTATGGGAAGAGCTTTAATTATTGGTGCTGGTGGTGTTGCTAGCGTAGCTATCCACAAATGTTGTCAAAATTCAGAGGTGTTTGAAGAAATATGTATAGCAAGCAGAACTTTATCAAAATGTGATGCTATAAAAGCATCGTTGGAAGGAAAAACTAAAACTAAGATACAAACAGCTAAGGTAGATGCTGATAATGTACCAGAATTAGTAGCATTAATAAATGAATTTAAGCCAGAGGTTGTTATAAATCTTGCACTTCCATATCAAGATTTAACAATTATGGATGCTTGTTTAGAAACGAAGGTTCATTATGTAGATACAGCTAACTATGAACCACTTGATACAGCTAAATTTGAATACAAATGGCAATGGGCATATAGAGAAAAGTTTGAAAAAGCAGGAATAACTGCATTACTTGGAACTGGATTTGATCCAGGGGTTACAGGAGTATTTAGTGCTTATGCTCAAAAACATTATTTTGATGAAATAAATTACATAGATATATTAGATGCAAATGCTGGAGATCATGGATATCCATTTGCAACTAACTTTAATCCTGAAATCAATATTCGTGAAATAACTGCTCCAGGAAGCTATTGGGAAGAAGGAAAATGGATAGAAACAGAACCTCTTGAAATAAAGAGAGTTTATGATTTCCCTGAAATAGGACCAAAAGATATGTACTTACTCCATCATGAAGAATTAGAATCTCTAGGGTTAAACATCAAAGGAATTAAGAGAATAAGATTCTGGATGACTTTCTCACAAAAATATATAACACATTTAAATGTGCTTGAAAATGTTGGTATGACTTCAATTGAACCAATTGAATTTGAAGGGAAACAAATAGTTCCATTACAATTTTTAAAGGCAGTTTTACCAGATCCAGCATCACTTGGACCAAGAACAAAAGGTAAGACTAACATAGGATGTATTTTCCAAGGTAAGAAAGATGGAAAAGATAAGACTTACTATGTTTACAATGTATGTGATCATGAAGAATGTTATAAAGAAGTTGGTTCACAAGCAATTTCATATACAACTGGAGTTCCAGCAATGATTGGTGCGAGCTTAGTAATGAAAGGCTTATGGAAGAAGCCAGGAGTATATAATGTTGAAGAATTCGATCCGGATCCATTTATGGAAGAATTAAACAAATGGGGATTGCCATGGAAAGAAAGTTTTGATCCAACACTTGTTGAGTAGGCAGGTTACAGTTTATGTCTTTTAGGGTACCCTGTGGGCAATTTACAGTGTACAGTTTAGGAGGAAAAGCCTTATGGCTTTTCTAAAGTTAAAGTAATAAAAAATTACATTTTTAATTATTTTAATTTTTAAGTTATTACATGGTACCCATAAGGGGCACTAAATAAAAAATAAAAGAGTGGCTCGGCCACTTTTTTGTTTTTTATTGCTTTATTTAAATACTTTCTAAGAAAGTAGATTTTTATTAAAAATGAGAATGAATGATCAATAGTAAATGGTCAATACTTATTAGTAAATTTGGAATGGTGAATCTTACATATTATTAAAAATAGATGATTGATCGTTGACAATTGAAAATTGATTTTATTAGAGGAGATAAAAATAAATGAGAGATATAGATATAAGTAAATTACCTTCACCATGTTATTTGGTTGATGAAAGACTTCTTAAAAAGAATTTAGAAACTTTAAACTATGTTCAGGATAAAACAGGCTGTAATATTATACTTGCAACTAAGGCATATTCTATGTATTCAACTTTCCCATTAATCGGAAAGTACTTAAAAGGTGTTACTTCAAGTTCTTTGCATGAAGCTAGACTTGGATATGAGGAAATGGGAAAAGAAGTACATATTTATTCACCTGCATATAGAGATGATGAATTTGAAGAAATAATGAAATATTCTGATCACATAATCTTTAATTCTTTTAATCAATGGAAAAAATTTAGAAGTAAAGTTAAAAATTTTGAAGGAAAAAAAATAGAATGTGGTATTCGTATTAATCCAGAATACTCTGAAATAGAAACTGATATATATAATCCATGTTTTGCAAATTCAAGAATGGGAGTTACCTTAGATAACTTTGAAGAAGATGAACTAGAAGGAATAGATGGATTACATTTTCATACAATGTGTGAGCAAAATTCTGATACTCTTGAACGTACAATAAAAGTTGTTGATGAAAAGTTTGGTAAGTATATTAAAAAGATGAAGTGGATAAATTTTGGTGGAGGACACCATATTACTAGAGAAGACTATGATTTAGATACATTAATAAAATCTATTAATTTTATAAAAGATAAATATGGAGTACAAGTATATCTAGAACCAGGTGAAGCCATTGCATTAAACACAGGCTTTCTAATATCAACCGTTTTAGATACAACTAAAAATGGAATGGATATAGCAATACTAGATACTTCAGCAGAATGTCACATGCCTGATGTGCTTGCAATGCCGTATAGACCTAATATTATAGGAGCAGGTAAGCCAAATGAATATGAATATACTTATAGATTTGGTGGACCAACTTGTCTCGCTGGAGATATTATTGGAGATTATTCATTTAAAGAACCATTAAAACCAGGAGATAAGCTTGTATTCTGTGATATGGCCATATATTCTATGGTTAAAAATAATACCTTTAATGGAGTTAATCTTCCTGCTATTGTAAAATATAGTGAAGAAAAAGGCCTTGAGGTAATAAGACAATTTGGATATGAAGATTTTAAAACTCGATTATCTTAAGCATTATTAGGAAGCATAAAGAGGGAAAATAGATATGAAACAAAATAAAAATTATTTACTAATTGGAATACTAATAATATGTATTGGGTTTAGCTTTTTTACAATTTCACAAAATTTTTTATTACAAATGTCCAAAGATGGTATTGAAACGGCATTACCTTTATTAGTTCCAGCATTAGTTTTAATTGTTCCTTTAATGGCTATTGCTTTTACAGTTGCTTTAAGAGAGTTGAGATATAGAAAAGCTATTGCAAGTGGAATAAAAAGTGTTGGGCTTATTAAAAATGTAAGCAAAACAGGAAATTATGTAAGAAAACTACCTGAAGTTAAATTTGAATTTGATGTTTTAGATGAGCATGAAAATTCATTTTATGGAGAGGTAACAACTGTTATTAGAGAAGAGGAGCTAGAACTATTAAAAGAGGGCATACCGGTTCCGGTTATTTATAAGATTTATAATAATTCAGAAATTACAATAGATAGAAAGCCAGAAGTTCAAAAGCTTAGAAATAGAGTTGAAAATTATAAACTAAAAAATAATATTAAGTAATTTCAATAAAAATATGGTATAGACATTATAAGTTTTTGCAAATAATAATCCTATAAATTAGGAGAGGAGAAATAAATCAGCCTTATGGCAGTTTTATTGGTAGAAATTATGTTTATACCTAAAAGAATTATATTTGAAAAAGATGCATTAAATTATGAAACAGGAAGAAATATATACGATAAATTAAAAAAAGAAGAGCAAATAGAGATTATAAGTTTAACATCAAACAAATTGAAACAGCATATTCCAGGAGAAGATTTTTATTCTCAATATAGGGAAGGAAAAAAGACTTTAGTAGTAGGAACTAAAAAAAGTTTAAAATTTCAATCCTGTAAGCCATCAGCGCATTATCAACTTCCACTAATATCAGGGTGCATTGGACAATGTGAATATTGCTATTTAAATACAAAGCTAGGAGATAAACCTTTTATAAAAGTTCATGTTAATGTAGAGGATATTCTTAACCAAGCTCAGAAATATATTGAAGAAAGATTACCTGATATAACTATATTTGAAGGTGCTGCAACCTCTGATCCTATACCAGTGGAACCATATACTCACTCTATAGAAAGGGCCATAATATTTTTTGGAAAAAATAAGAATGCTAGATTTAGGTTTGTTACAAAATACAACGATATAGATTCATTATTAGAGTTAGAACACAATTGTCATACAGAAATAAGATTTAGTATTAATACTTCTTCAATAATAGATAAATATGAGCATGCTACAGCATCTAGAGATTTGAGAATAGAGGCTAGTATTAAGGCAGCTAAAGCAGGATATCCAATAGGATTTTTAATTGCGCCTGTTTTTATTTATGATAATTGGAAAGAAGAATATCATGATTTATTATTAAAACTGAGTAAGGAACTTCCAAAGGATTTAAAGGCCCCGGTAACTTTTGAAATAATATCTCATCGTTATACTACTACAGCAAAGAATATTATACTTCAAGCTTTCCCTAAAAGTGAACTTCCAATGAAAGAAGACGAGCGAAAATTTAAATATGGACAATTTGGATATGGAAAATATGTGTATCCAAAGGAGAGTATAGATGATATAAAGCAATTTTTTATGAAAGAAATTGATGAATTGTTTGAAGAAAAAGAAGTAAAATATATTATATAAAATTAGTAAAGAGTGAGTTCTATTAAGTGATATATATATATTTCATAAATTAGAATAATGTTGCAATTATTTTTTAAAGTGATATAATTTATTTGGTAATAATAATTATTAAATAAAGGGGATGTAAGAAATGGCAGCATTTCAATGGAAAGATGAATATAATTTAAACATAGAGGAAATAGATAAGCAGCATAGAAAGCTAATGGAAATAGGAAAAAAAGCTTATGATATTGCAGTAATAGATGATGGATATGATAGATATGATGAGATAATGACAATCCTTGATGAGCTTTTGGAATATACAAAATATCACTTTGAATATGAAGAAAATATGTTAAAACAATATAATTATGAACATATTCATAATCAAGAGGAAGAACATGGATTTTATGTTTATAAAATAAAGGAAGTAGCATCAAGAGAAGATATTGATGAAAATCAAAGGAAAGTTGTATTAGAAATAATAGATTTTCTATCTAAATGGATTAGTGAGCACATCATGGGAGCTGATAAGGAATATGCAGTATTTCTTAAAAAACTAAAGGTAGCATAATTGAGCCTATAGATAGGCTCTTTTTTTATTTATACTTTTTAACATTTATCTTATAAATTTTTTTCAAAAAAGTTAACAATGAGGTATTTGACTTTTTTGAAAAAATTAGTAAATAATACTTAATATAATGATAATATAACTAATTGAATTATAAAATGGTATAATGTACTTATTAAATCATTTATTACAAGGAGATGCTACTATGAATGAAGTTTTAGAAAACATATTAACAAGAAGAAGCGTGAGAGCTTTTAAGGAAGATCAAATAAAAGATGGTGAGTTAGAATTAATTCTAAAAGCAGGGATATATGCACCAAGTGGAATGAATAAGCAAAGCTGGCAATTTACTGTTGTTCAAAACAAAGAAAAAATAGAATTACTTGCAAAAGTAGTTAGAGAAGCTTTAGGCAGAGATGCTGGATATAATTTTTATGCGCCTCCAACTTTAATTATTTTGTCTAATGATAAAGATAATACAAATGGACTTGCAGATTGTGCATGTGCATTAGAAAATATATTCTTAATGGCAAATTCACTAAAAATAGGGTCGTGTTGGATTAATCAATTAAAGACCATTTGTGATGAGGAAGAAGTAAGAAAAGTGTTAAATAGTTTTGATATACCAGAAAATCATATTGTATGGGGAATAGCAGCTATAGGATATCCTGCTAATGTGCCAGCAGTTCATGAAAGAAAAGCTGGAGTGGTTAAATTTGTAAAATAGTTTGAAAAGTATTAGATAAATTCAAATAACTATAGATATCCAAAGCGAGAATTAAATTTATGCAACAATTACCGAAATTAGATAGATATTTATTACAGCGGACTTATGAAATTTTCGCTGGATGGGTTCTAAGTGGAAGGATGCACCCATTTCTGCATGTTCCTAAAGTAAATTTATGACAAGCAGAAAATGGAACAACCTTCCACTAATAACCATCACAGCTTAATTTCATATGCCGCTTGCACAAAAATGTATCTAATTTCTAGTGTAGTGTTACGATTATAATTTCTCAATGATGTATGTATATTCCATTTATAAGTTTGATTATTAAATTGGATATCTATATAATAATTTAGATACTGGAAATAGCAAGTCAGTAGTTGGATAAATTCCATAGAGGCTTGTTATTTTTTATTCTTTTTGAATTTATAATGCAGTAAAATCTGTGGATAATATATGAAAAGGGCTATTTAAGTGAGTTGGGTATAAAAAAAGAATAAAAAATAAATCATATTCGCCTGCATAAAATGTTCTCATATGTAGCATAGCTGCCTTTTCTAATAAAATGTTCTTATATGCAGCATAGCTGCCATTTCTAATGTGCATATTTTTCTCACATACGTTCGAAAAGGCAGATGCGCACCTATAAAAAGAGTGCGAAGCACAATACGGAACTTAATATTAAAAATCTCCAGCTCCACAGTCGCCTGCGATTTTTTTATGTATAATATTTTAATTATTGTTCAAATTAAATAAGACTTGAGCATTAATGAGAATATAAATTTAGGAGCTTTTTCTTGTGAATATTTCATAGCTCATTATTTTAAATATTTCATTGGAGTTTTGCTGTTAATTTATAATTAGAACATATTTGTCATAATTAAAATTAATTAATTGAATGATGAAATGAATAATTCCTACAATTTTAATAAGAATTATGGAAAAAAGTATTGACTAGGTAATAACATAGGAATATACTTATAACATAGTAAATAGATAAGAATTCTAAGAAAGATAATAAGGAGTGAGTGTAATGTCAAAAATATATAAAAATCTTGCAGAGTTAGTTGGAAGAACACCATTATTGGAAGTGGCTAATTATAGTAAAGGTAAGGATTTAAAAGCTACTGTAGTTGCGAAATTAGAATATTTTAATCCAGCAGGTAGTGTTAAAGATAGAATTGCAAAGGCTATGATTGAGGATGCTGAAAACAAAGGCTTATTAAAACCGGGCTCAGTTATAATTGAACCAACTAGTGGGAATACAGGAATCGGAATTGCATCTGTAGGAACTGCTAAAGGTTATAAAGTTATAATTGTAATGCCAGAGACTATGAGTGTTGAAAGACGTAGTCTTATAAAGGCTTATGGTGCAGAAATAGTATTAACAGAAGGTGCTAAAGGAATGAAAGGCGCAATTGCAAAAGCTGATGAGTTAGCAGCTGAAACTCCAAATTCATTCATTCCAGGTCAATTTATAAATCCGGCTAATCCAGAAGTTCATAGAAACACTACTGGACCAGAAATTTGGGAAGATACTGATGGAAAAGTAGATATATTTGTAGCAGGTGTCGGAACAGGTGGAACAGTTACAGGAGTTGGAGAATATTTAAAATCTAAGAATCCAAATGTTAAAATAGTGGCTGTAGAGCCAGCTGATTCACCAGTATTATCAGAAGGGAAATCAGGTCCACATAAAATACAAGGAATTGGTGCAGGTTTTGTTCCAGATGTATTAAATACAAAAATTTATGATGAAATAATAAAGATTAAAACAGAAGAAGCATTTAGTGCCGCTAGAGAATTATCAAAGACAGAAGGGCTGCTTGTAGGAATTTCGTCAGGAGCAGCAATTTATGCATCAACTGAATTAGCAAAACTTCCAGAAAATGCTGGAAAGACAATAGTTGTATTACTACCTGATACAGGGGAACGTTATTTATCTACTGCACTATTTGAAGATAAATAAATTTAATAATAAAAGTGATAATTGGTAGAAGGCTGAGATGCCTTCTTTTAATTTATATATATATCTTTTTGTAAAATTTGTTCGAGGTGCACTAAAAAATTGTTAGCAAGAATCATGGAATATATATTTTTCTTATGATATCATTATTTTGACGAAGGTGTCTTTATTTTTAAAATAGAGGCATTTTTGCATTTATTTAAGTAAATGTAATAATCGAGTGATATTTATTAAGTTATTTTTAGGAGGAGTCAGAAATGAATTTTGATTATAATTTACCAGTAAATCTTTTGTTTGGAAGGGGAAGAAGCAATGAAATAGGAACAGAAGTATCTAAATATGGGAAGAAGGCGCTTATTGTAACTGGAAGAAGCAGTACAAAAAAAAGTGGATTACTTGATAAAGTCATAACTTTATTGAAAGACGCAAAAGTTGAATATGAAATTTTTGATAAAGTTGAGCAAAATCCATTGACTACAACTGTATATGAAGGTGTAGAGGTCTTAAGAGAAACAGGTTGTGATGTTATTTTAGGTCTTGGTGGCGGAAGTATTATGGATGCTGCAAAGAGTATAGCATTTTCAGCTAAGAATTCTGGAGATATTTCAGAATACATATTTGGAATAAAGCAAGGAAATGAAGCATTACCAATAGTTTTAGTACCAACAACTTGTGGGACTGGTAGTGAAGGAAATTGTTTTTCTGTTCTTACTAATCCGGAAACAAAGGATAAAAAGTCTCTTAGGACCAATGTAATAATTGCAAAAGCATCGATTATTGATCCAGAATTAATGACAACAATGCCAAAGAGTATACTTGCATCTGTTGGTTTTGATGCATTAGCACATAATATGGAAGCTTATGTATCAAAAATAGGACAACCATTAACAGATATGAAAGCTTTTTATGGAATAAAATTATTAGCTGATAACTTAATTAGAGTATATAATGACCCTGCTGATATGGATGCTTGGGAACAAGTAACATTAGCTAGTACTTTAGGAGGTATGGTTATTGGGGTAGCAGGGGTTGCAGCACCACATGGTCTTGAACATCCAGCAAGTGGATTGTATGATATTGTTCATGGAAAAGGTCTTGCAGCACTTACTCCTGTAATTATTGAAAAATCATGGGAAAGTAATGTGCAAAAATATAGTGATATATCAAGGCTTCTAGGAGGAACAGATGCAAAAGATTGTGCTGAGGCTATAAGAAAATTCCTTGAAAAAATTAATCTTAAAGTGACATTAGGTGAACTTGGAGTTAAAAAAAGTGATATTGATTGGATGTCAGAAAACTGTATGAAAGTATCAAAACCAAGTATAGCAAATAATCCTAAAGAATTTAACTTAGAAGAGATTAAAGATATTTACATTAATGCACTTTAAAAGGTTGTGCACATTGCACTAAAATATTGTTATAAATGATAATAGACGGATAAATATTAATGTGATAATATACATACAAGCAAATTAATTCTTAAAAGTAGCAAAGATTATTTAGTGAAACGCAGCTTAGTTTTGAAAATCAATGGTGAGGAATAAATTAAAATTAAATGTTGTGCACACTGCACATAAAAAATGTTACTTATGAGTATAGAAATTATAAAAATATCGTGATAATATTATTTTAACAAAAACAAGAAAATAATTTATATTGAATGCAAAGGCGCACTGAAATTAAAACAGTGCGTCTTTTTATATTATAAGAAAACAGGAGTTGAGAATATGTATAAAGTTTGCGAATTATCAAAAAAATACGGAAATCTTGAAGTATTGAAGAATATAAGTGTAGATATAAAAGAAGGCGAAGTTGTATGTATTATAGGACCTTCTGGATCCGGAAAAAGTACATTCTTAAGGTGTTTAAATTTATTTGAAGTTCCAACAGGTGGAGAAATGTATTATAACGGTAAAAGTATTATGGAGAAAAATACAGATAGCAGAACTCTTAGAGAAGAAGTAGGAATGGTGTTTCAAAAGTATAATTTATTTCCACTACATACTGTGGTTCAAAATGTTATGCTAGCACCAGTACTCACTAAAAAGAAAAATAGAAAAGAAGCAGAAGAAAAAGCATTAGAACTTTTAGGAAAGGTTGGCTTGAAAGAAAAGGCAGATGTGTATCCGAAGACTTTGTCAGGAGGACAACAACAACGTGTTGCTATAGCAAGAGCACTAGCGATGGAGCCTAAGATGCTTTTGTTTGATGAACCAACATCCGCTCTAGATCCAGAATTAGTTGGAGATGTATTAGATGTTATGAAGCAGTTAGCAAAGGATGGTATGACTATGGTAGTTGTTACACACGAAATGGGATTTGCTAGAGATGTATCTGATAGAGTAATTTTTATGGATAAAGGTTATATAGTTGAAGAAGGATCACCTAAAGAGATTTTTACAAATCCTAAAAATGAGAGAACAAAAGAATTTTTATCTAGAGTTCTCAATTAAATAGAATATTAAATTTAATTAATATAGCAAAATAAGCAAAAATAATTATGAAAAGGGGAAATTAATATGAAGAAATTGTGGAGAAAATTAGTGATATTGACGGTAGTTGTTATAGGGTGTATTGGATTAATGGCAGGATGTGGATCAGGAGGAAATGCTAGTAATTCAGGGGCAGCAGATAGTAGTAAGGGAAAGGATACTTTAGCAGCGGCAAAGGAAAAAGGAGTATTGACGGTTGCTTCATCAAATGATGCACCATTTGCGTTTATAGATGCTAAGAGTAATGAATTTACTGGAATTGATGCAGAAATAATAACTGAAATTGCTAAAAGACTTGGAATAAATAAAGTTGAAATGAAGCAAATACCATTTGAGAATTTATTGGTTGAACTAAATAATAATTCAGTAGATATGGTAACAGATGGAATGTATGTTAAGGATGAACGTAAGAGATTAGCTAAATTTACAAATATATGGTACAAAGAAGGAGAAGCAATAGTTATTCCTAAAGATTCTAAAATTACAAGCAAAGATGATTTGAAAAATGCAACATTAGGAGGACAAAAAGGAACAGCCTTCTTAGAAACAGCTCAAAAGTGGCAAAAAGATGGTTTGGTTAAAGATGTTAAAATCTTTGCAAGTCAATCTGAATTAATGCTAGCTGTTAATACTGGAAAAGTTGATGCTTGTATCACAGATGGAATGGTTGCCGGCTATACTTTATCTCAGGATAGTAGCCTTAATTTGAAGATTTTATCACCATATAAGGCAGAGGCATCTGGAATGATAGCAGCAGCAGTTAGAAAAAATGACACTGCTTTAGCAGATGCTGTAAATGAAAAACTTGATGAAATGAAAAAAGATGGAACTATTCTTAAACTTCTTAAGAAGTATGGAATGAATGAAGATTATTTTGTATCAATAGAAGATGGTAAAACTTCAGATAAATAATAAAATCTAAAAAAGAATCCAAAAGGATTCTTTTTTAGAAAAGGAGGAAGTATATATGGATATTTTATCTAATTTAGATTTTGACACCGCTTTTAAATATTTGGTACCTTCCTTAGGGGATGGACTTTGGATTGTTGTGGAAGCAACAGTATTTGGATTTTTTTTAGCAATAGTTTTAGGATTACTTATTGCAATTGGACGTATTAGCAGATTTAAAGTATTAAGAGGAATCTTAGTAGTATTTTTAGAATTTATTCGAGGAACGCCTTTGTTAGTTCAATTAGTATATATGTATTATGTAGTACCACTTTTAGTATCAATGATTGTACAATTTTGGAATCCTGGATATCAATTTAAAATAAGTTCGTTAGTTGCTGGAATAGTAGGCCTTGGAATTAATTATGGTTGTTATATATCAGAAGTTATTCGATCATCAATCGTATCAATTGATGGTGGGCAAAATGAAGCAGCATTGGCATTAGGACTTACAAATAATCAAGCTTTATTTAGAATAATAATACCTCAAGCATTAAGAAATGTAATACCTGTATTTGGAAATTACTTGGTTATGATGTTGAAGGATACTTCATTACTTGCATATGTATCAGTTAGTGAATTGTTGTTAAGAACTCAAAGTTATGCATCTCAATCGTTCTTGACCATTGAATCATATACAATTTTAGCTGTTTTTTATTTAATATTGAGTTTGCCACTATCTCAATTAGTAAAATTAGTAGAAAAGAAAATGCTAAAATTCAGTTAGGTCCTTAAATTATTAAAGACTACATCTTTTGCTTACATTAAAATAAAGGCAATAATGGTGTGGTTTTTATTTTATATTTAAGAATATTATAAATTACCCTTTTTTTATGCATTAATATGTGATAAAAATATTATAAGCAATAGTGATATTTTTAATAATAAAAGGGCAAGGGTGGATGACATGTCAATTTCAGTAAAGGATATATTTAAATTAGATTCATTACAAAAAGTAGAACTAGTTAGTGGGGAGGCTGGATTAGAAAAGTGTATTGAATGGATTTACGTAGCAGAATGTTTTGAAGATCCATTAGAAGGAATTAAGTGGCTTCAAGGTGGAGAAATTATATTTATTACAGGTGTAGGAATAAAAGATAATGTTCAAAGATTATTAGATTTAATTAAGGGAATACATGAAAAGAATGGAGCTGGATTAATTGTAAATATAGGCCCATATATTAAAAGCATTCCTGAAGAAGCTATTAAGCTTGCAGATAAACTTGAAATACCATTATTTACATTGCCATGGGAAGTTAAGTTGGTAGAAGTTTCAAGAGAGATTAGCAATGCAATAGTTTTGTCGCGTATAGAAGAAAACTCGCTTACTCATTTTTTGAGTAATATTTTATTTGGTGATGGAGAAATTGAAGGAGATGCAATACAAAAGGCAGCATATTTTGGATATAATTTAGCTGGTGAATGTTGTATTTGTGTTGTTGATATTGATGGCTTTGAAAGATATTTAAAGTTCAAAAAATTAGAAGATGAAATGAGTATATCTAAAATTAAGATTACCTTTAGAAAAATAGTACAAGATATTTTGGAAAAGCATGCACTTAAAGTTCCAATAATTGACAAAGATGATGCAGTTATTTTTTTTATTAGATCAGAAGAAAATTGCATGAATAGATTAGATAAAGCTTTAAAAGAAATACAAGAAATAATAAAAAAGCGTATGGATAATCTTTCTGTAAGTGTTGGAATTGGTAATTCATATAAAGATTTAAAAATGATGAAGCAATCATTAAATGAAGCGGAACTAGCTATTGATAGCGCAAAATGTCAAGGGTTAGATGATACAGTTACAAGATATAAAGATATAGGAATTTATGGTCTTTTGTTTAGTATTAACAACAGAACTGTATTAGAAAATTATTTTACTGAAATTTTGGGACCAATTATAAATAGTGAGAATAAAGATAATAATTTGATTGAAATTTTGGAAACTTATCTAAATGAAAACTGCAATATCACAGTTACAGCCGAAAAATTATTTTTACATAGAAATACCCTTAAATATAAAATAAAAAAGATAGAAGAATTATTGAATTGTGATTTGCATAATTTTAATGAATGTACTAAAGTGAAAATAGCATTATATGTTAGCAAAGTATTAAAAAAGTAAGGTTATGGATACAGTGGACAATTTTATTATAGTTTGTAGACATATAAAATAAATACAGAATTTTATATAATAGTTATATTCTAATTGCTAATTATTAATATTAAATTGTAAATTAATAGCTAAGTTTTTTGAATTTATTGGAGTGAGATGTACAATAATAGTTATAACTTATATATATTATAATTTAACTATCAATATTGGATAATTAAATAAAAAGACGATGTTAGTCTATCACAGCAGTGATAGGCTTTTGTTTTTTCATAGATTTTAAGCATAAGAATAACTGTGAATTGTGAACTGTAAACTGTAAACTGAGAAGTGGGGTGGTTATATGTCAATTTTAGTAAAAGATATTCTGAAACTAGACACTCTAAAAGACATGGTATTGGTTGGAGGAAGTGCAGGTCTAGAAAAATGCATAGAATGGATATATGTATCAGAATGCTTAGAAGATCCATTGGAAGGTATAAAGTGGCTGCAAGGGGGAGAAATTGTAATTATAACAGGTGTAGGAATAAAAAGTGATATAGGAGTATTAACAAAACTTATCAAGGAAATAAGCAAAAAAAGTGGAGTGGGTTTAATAGTAAATGTAGGTAAATACATAAAAAAAATACCAGAGACTGCGGTTGAAATTGCTGATAAACTTGAAATTCCTTTATTTGCACTTCCGTGGGAAGTTAGGCTTGTAGAGGTCTCAAAGGAAATAAGCAATGCTATTATATTAGCACGAATTGAAGAAAAATTTATGAATGATTTTTTGAATAATATATTATTTGCTCAAGCGGACTTAGGGGTTAATGTCAAAGAAAAAGCTAATTATTTTAGATATAACCTGCAGGGAAAATGCTGTATATGCATTTTGCAGATAAATGGATTAAAGGAATTTGCTCAGTCGAAAGCTCTGGAAGATGAAATTAGTATAACTAAAATTAAAGTTACGCTAAGGAAATTAGTTCAGGACATATTAGAAAAATATTCGTTGAAGGTTCCTATAATTGATAATGAAGAAGAAATTATTTTTTTAATTAGAGCAGAAGAAAATTCTATGTATAGATTAAACAGAGCATTGCAAGAAATACAAGAATTAGTTTCTAAGCGCATGGCGGGGATATCAATAAATGTAGGAATTGGGAATGGATATGAAGATTTGGGTTTTATGAAGGAATCTTTTAATGAAGCGAAAATAGTAATTGAGAGTTTAAAATTTGATGGTGGGAGACAGGCAATTAAGAAATATAATGATATAGGGATATATAGTTTGATATTAAATGTTAATAATAAGAGTATATTAGAAAATTATTGCAAGCAAGTAATTGGGCCAATTATTGAAAAATCAAAAAATAATAAAGATGTTAATTATATTAAAATATTAGATATGTACTTAAATGAAAATTGTAACATTACTACAACTGCAGAAAAATTACTCATTCATAGGAATACTCTAACATATCGCATAAAAAAAATTGAAGAGTTATTAAATTGCAGTCTGCACAATTTTGAAGAATGTCTTAATATAAAAATGGCATTATATATAAATAAAATACTATAGATGAGGTAGTGTTTTGGTCAAAATAGACAAAAATATTATGGTGTTTGGACATAGAAAAAAAGGAAAGAAAGTATTATTATATAAACAAGCTAATACAAAGAGCGCAACACAAAAGTTTTGTAGACAATGGAGTCTTTATGGGTATAAACATGAAGACTCTTTTTTTGGTGAATAGTGAATGGTGAATGATTAAGGAAGAAAAGCCTACGGCTTTTCAAAAAATAAGAATAAATTAAAGAAAACCTGCGGTTTTCAACCTCAATTATTCATTATTCACCATTAATTAAACGTGGCGTAGCCACTTTGTTCTTAATAATTAATGATATATGACTAATGATTGATGAGAAAAGCTTCATAGGATAAAGTTCATTAAAGAAATTACGGAGTAATTTCAACCGAAATTATTCATCATTCATTATTCATCATTCATTTGAAAATATAGGGGGATTAAAAATGATAGAAGAATCAAATGTAAAATTAGTAACAGCCATACCAGGACCTAAATCAAAGGAAATTTTTGAAGAAAGAAAAAAATATGTAGCAAATGGTGTATCGATATCCACAGACATTGCTATTGCAGAAGCAAAAGGGGCTTTAATTAAAGATGTTGACGGAAATGTATTTTTAGATTTTGCTGGAGCAATTGGTGTCCAAAATGTTGGGCATTGTGATGATGAGATAGTTAAAGTAATACAAGAGCAAACAGCTAAGTATATTCATCCAGGATATAATGTTGTAACTTATGAATCTTATGGAGCTTTAGCAAAGAAATTAACAGAAATAACAGTTGGGGATTTTGAAAAAAAAGTAATGTTTGCAAATAGTGGTGCAGAAGCAGTAGAAAATGCTATAAAAATAGCAAGAACTTATACGAAAAAAACAGGAATCCTTTCAGCGACAGGTTCTTTTCATGGTCGTACAAATATGACTATGTCAATTACAAGTAAGTATAAGCCTTATAAAAATGGGTTTGGACCATTTGCACCTGAAACTTATAAATTTGATTACCCATACTCCTATAGAGCTCCACTTGGAGTTTCAGAGGAAGACTATGCAGAAGAATGTCTTAATAAATTAAAAAGTATGCTTAAAACAACATTATCTCCAGACATGATAGCATGTTTGATTATTGAACCATTACAAGGTGAAGGTGGATTTATAGTACCATCTGCAAAATATATGCAAGAATTACAAAAGCTTTGTAATGAAAATAATATACTTTTAATTGTAGATGAAATACAAGCTGGGTTTGCTAGAACTGGAAAAATGTTTGCACATGAGCACTATGGTATAGAACCAGATATTGTTACACTATCAAAATCAATAGCAGCTGGAATTCCATTAAGTGCTGTAGTTGCTAAAAAAGAAATAATGGATTCAGCATGTGTAGGTGGAATTGGTGGAACATATGCTGGAAGTCCGCTTGGATGTGTGGCTGCACTTAAAGTAATTGAAAAAATTGAAAAAGAGGATTTATGTGGGAAATCACAAAAGCTTGGAGAATATATTACTGGTAGATTAAATAAAATGAAAGAAGAATTTGATGCTATTGGTGAAGTAAGGGGGCTTGGTTCTATGATAGGAGTAGAATTTGTTAAAGACCTGGAAACTAAAGAACCAGCAGCAGATTTAGTAAAAGCAATAATTAAAAAATGCTATGAAAAAGGTGTTATTTTATTAAATGCAGGATTGCTTAGCAATGTAATTCGTTTTTTACCACCACTTGTAATGACAGAGGAACAAGTTAAATATGGAATGGATGTATTAGAAGAATCAATTAAAGAATGTCTATAAGTTAAAAAATATAAACTATATATAAGTTCTAGTATCTATATAATTTAATATTTCAACGTAGGAATTAATTCATGTGATCTATAAATCGAAATTTATAGATTGCATGGATTTAATTTTTTATATGATTTGTAATTGGGGATAAGTATTGATAAGAAGAGGTGATTAGTTATGAAAAAAATAAAAACACAATTAATAACGGTATTTAGTTTGGTCTGTATAGGGTGTCTAGTTATTGCTATGTTTATAAGTTGTTTTATTTCATCAAAGATGATTTCTTCTAAAACACAGGATAAATATTCAAATCAAATTGAAGCATATTCTTCAAAGATAGATGGATATCTTAAGGTTCATGGAAATACTATAAATATTATAGATAATTATTTAGAGACAATGTCTGATTTTAGTAATGAAAAAATTCTTTCATTTGTAACGGAACAATTTAAACAAAATAAATCCACATCAGATATATATGTTGGATTAATAGATAAAACATTTTTAGATGGATCTGGATGGACTCCAAAGGCAGATTTTGATTGTACCACAAGAAGTTGGTTTAAAAATGCTATTAATAAGAAAGATCTTAATTACGGTGATCCTTATTTTGATCTTACAACTCAAAGTATGTGCGTAGCTATTTCTAAACCTATTATTAGAGAAAATAAAATTGTAGGTGTTATTTCTTTAGATGTAAATTTAAAAGTACTAGCAGAAACTATTGAGGAGGCAAAGAAGGATCAAAATACATATGGATTTGTTCTTGATAATGGAAATAATATTATAGCTCATCCAAATGATGAATATATGCCTAAAGAAGATAAAACTACTAATATTGAAAGTATTATTGGAAATGCATTTTCAAGCGCTGCACAAATAAGCAATGGTATTTATAATACAAATAAATTAAAGGATTATGATGGCATAGATAGACTATTTATGTTTACAACTATTCCTAGTACAGGTTGGAAAATAGGATTAGCAGTGCCTGAAAGTGTTTATAATTCTTCATTAAGAATATTAATAAGTATTTTTGTTGTTATAATTCTCATTGCATCAATAATTACATATGTCATTGGTCACTTGCTAGGAGTTAAAATAGCTCAGCCTATTTCTATATTGACGGCTACAATTAATGATATTAAAAATTTAAAATTAACCAATAACGAAGAAAGTATAAAATATCGAGATATTAAAGCTTCAAATATAGAAACTGATACTATATGCAAGGCTGTAGATGCTTTAAGAGCTACGTTGATCAATATTGTGGTGGAATTACGATGGGCATCTAACAAGGTTATTGATGGAAGCTCGAAGCTTTCAGAAGTTGTAAATGAAAATGTAGCTTCTATTGAAGATGTTACTAAAACTCTTTCGCAAATTGTAAAGGCAATTGAAAGTGAAGCTAAAGAATCTCAATATGGTATTGAACAATTGACTAACCTTTCAGAAGAAATTTACACAGCAGCAGAGGATACTAATACTTTAGAGAAAATTTCCACTGTTACAGTAGAGCATATCGATAAAGGTATGATGTATATTGATGAATTATCAAGAAAAATAGAAGATACAGCATTAGCTCAAAGTAAGGCAGGTAAGAATGTTGAAGTGTTAGCTGAAAAATCAATTTCTATTGGTGAAATAAGTAATGCTATAAGTGAAATTGCAACTCAAACTAATTTACTTTCGCTAAATGCATCTATTGAGGCAGCTAGGGCAGGAGAATATGGAAAAGGCTTTGCAGTAGTAGCAAATGAAATTAAAAAACTTTCAGAGGAGACTGCAAGTTCTACAAAGCGTATAATTCAAATTATTCAAGAAATTCAAAAAGAAATAGAATTAACAAAAGTAAATATGGAGGTAGCAGAGAAATCTACAAATGAATATGTTGAAAGTATGAATGAAACAAAAAATGTATTTGTAGATATAAATAACAAAGTAGATATAATGAATAAAAGTGTATCTAGTTTAGTAAATTCTATAAGCAAGGTTAATGAACATAAAAATGAAGTTATTAAATGTTTCTCTGATATATCTGCAGCTACAGAAGAAACCTCAGCTTCATCTCAAGAGGTTTTAAATTCAATGGAATTCCAAGAAAGTAATATTGGGGAATTGAGTTCATTAGCTGATAACTTAAATGAAATTACCTTAACTTTAAACAATATTATAGATACCTTTGAACTTGATTAGACAGTTATATTAAAATATTTGACAATAAAATTATGGAGTAGTAATATTAAATTAAGGCAAAGATGCTCATTACTGAGGTCTTTGTCTATTTTTATATCTGATATTTATAATATGTTCGAAGAAAAATTTTTTACATGAAAAATAATAAAATAGTCATTTTTTATATAGTATTATACATATAAGAAGTAGCAGTAAGCATAAGGAGGGCGTTATGATAGAAAATGTTGTATCTTTGGAATTAGCAGTAGATGAAAATTTAATCATCAAGAAAAATAGGCTTACTCCAAGTAATATAAATGGACAAGAAAAAAGAATATGTATTGTTACAGGAATGCATGGAGATGAATTAGAGGGGCAGTATGTATGCTATAAATTAATAAAATTAATACAAGATAATATAAAGTGCTTAAATGGAGTAGTTGATATATATCCATCCTTAAATCCACTAGGAATAGATTCGGTACATAGGGGCTTGCCAACTTTTGATTTAGATATGAATAGAATTTTTCCTGGATCAGAAAGTGGAGCTATGGCAGAACATGTCGCAGCAAAAATAATTGAGGATATAGAAGGTGCTGATATTTGTGTAGATTTACATGCAAGTAACATATTTTTAAGAGAAGTACCTCAAGTAAGAATCAGTGAAAATATGAAAGATAAGCTTGTACCTTATGCAAAATTGCTTAATATGGATTTTATATGGATACATCCAGAATCAACAGTATTAGAATCTACTCTTACATACAACTTAAATGAAAGAAATATACCAACCTTACTTGTAGAAATGGGAGTTGGAATGAGAATTACTAAGAAATATGGGGATCAATTGGTAGATGGAATATTTAATTTAATGAAAAAGTTAAATATCTGGAAGGGTGAAGTAATTGATGTTAGAGAACCAATAATATCTGTAGAAAAGGAAATGAACTTTATTAATGCTAATGTTTCAGGCGTTTTTATGCCCTCTGTTAAGCATTTAGATGTGGTTAGAGAAGGTGAAAAAATAGGTGAAATAATAAATTCTTTATCTGGTGAAATAGATGAAAAAGTTTTTTCACCATGTGATGGAGTAATATTTACATTAAGAGAATATCCAGTAGTTTATGAAGGCTCTCTTATTGCAAGGGTTGTTGGAGGTACAAAATGAGAAAGGAAATAATATATACTTTAAAGTCACCTCATCGTGAAGATATGAGAATTACAGGATATAAATTTGGAAAAGGTGAAAAGACAGCCTGCATAGTTGGAGCTATAAGAGGAAATGAAATTCAACAATTATATACGTGTTCTCAGTTAATTAAAACCTTAACTAAGTTAGAACATAGAGGAGCAATTTCAAAAGATCGTGAAATTCTTGTTATACCTTGTGTAAATCCACATTCCATGAATATAGGAAAAAGATTTTGGGCAATGGATAATACTGATATAAATAGAATGTTTCCTGGACAAGCAAATGGAGAAACTACTCAAAGAATTGCCAATGGTGTTTTTGAACAGGTTAAGGATTACCCATATGGAATTCAATTCACTAGTTTTTATATGCCAGGAGATTTTATACCACATATAAGAATGATGGAAACTGGATATCATAGTCCAAGTCTTGCAAATTTGTTTGGCTTGCAATATGTAGTGATACGTAAGCCTAAACCATATGATAAAATGACCTTAAATTATAATTGGCAAATGTGGGAATCAAGTGCTTTTTCATTATATACAAATGCTACAGATCAAATTGATGAAAGCTCTGCAAAGCATGCAGTGGTTGCAGTTCTGAGATTCTTAACAAGAATGGGAGTAATAAAGTATACTAGTCATAGTGGTTATATAGCAAGTGTTTTGCAAGAAGATGATTTGCTTTCTGTTAAGACTACAGCTGCCGGAATATATAGAGGATTAAAAAATCCCGGAGATGGAGTAGAAAGAGGAGATATTCTTGGTGAGATAATTCATCCTTATGAAGGAGAGGTTATAGAAAAAGTTATATCTCCTACTGATGGAATAATATTTTTTGCACATAAGTCGCCCTTAGTAATGGAAAATGTAGTAGCATATAAAATCATCAGAAGACTACATGAATAAGAAGCCAATATATAACTATGTATAAGAGTCTTAACACTATTAAGTTTATACATAGTTTTTTTATTCTTTAGGAAATTATATTGTTGGACAATCTGTGGATAACTTTTGAAACAGACTAATCAACTAGGTTTAATATTTTAAAAGAAGAAAAAAATAAATCATATTCGCCTGCATAAAATGTTCTTATATGTAGCATAGCTGCCTTTTCTAATAAAATGTTCTTATTTGCAGCATAGCTGCCTTTTCTAAGGTGCACATTTTTCTCACATGCGGTCGAAAAGGCAGATGCGCACCTATAAAAAGAGTGCGAAGCACAATACGGAACTTAATATTAAAAATCTAAGGCTCCACAGTCGCCTGCGATTTTTTTATTGTACAGGAATAAGAATTTAAGAAACCTGAGAGCCATATGAAATAAAGGGTTTTGAAGGTGAATGATGGATAATTAATTAAACGTGTCACAGATGCTTTAAAAGTTTTGAGTAATATCATAAAAAATCAGTATATATTAGAGAAACCGTTTAAAGCTTTAAATATTTGCTTATAATAGAAGAAAAAAATAAAACACACGCTATTGACATAGAAGAATATAATTGATAATATAATCTTACTAAATTTATAGGAATTATAAGAAATGGAAGGGGATAATTATGGAAAATACATTTTTTTCAAAATTTATAATGATTACAAGCTTTATGCCGCTTGTATTCATAGCAGTATTAATTGGACTAATGTTTGTAATATATAAACTGGAAAAGGCAGGTTTGAATTTTTCAAAGCGTATGCTTATTTCTACAGGGGCTGGATTAATTCTGGGAGTTGTTATACAATTTATAGCTGGTTTTCCAAAGAGCAGTGGAGATGTTAAATGGATAGGTGAAGTTATAAAATGGTATGGATTAGTTGGTAATGGATTCATGGATCTATTAAAAATGCTCGTAGTACCACTGGTTTTCATATCAATGTTAAGGGTTATAATAACTATGGATGCTCAAAAAAGTTTAGGAAAAATTACTTTTAGATCTATATCAGTTTTGCTAGGGACTACAGCAATATCTTCAATAATTGCAATAATAGTTGGTAATTTATTTAAACTTGGAGTAGGAGTAGAGGCAGTTCAAAGCAAAGCAGAAATGAAAGAAATAGTTCCATTTGTAGATACAATAAGAGGTCTTCTACCATCAAATCCAATAAAAGTAATGGCTGATGCTAATATAGTAGCGGTTGTTATATTTGCAGCATTTCTTGGAATAGCAATAAGAAAATTAAATAAGAGCAATAAAGATGTTATAAAACCTGCAGTAGATATAATTGAAGCATTTTATAGTATTATGACAAGTGTTGCTAGAACAGTTATAAGGTTTATGCCGTATGCTGTTTTGCCATTACTTGCAAATACAATTGCATCAAATGGAATATCGGCAATAACAAATGTACTTAGCTTCATAATTGCATTATATGTGAGTGTTATTATTGTATTTATTGTACACCTTATAATAGTTTCACTTAATGGATTAAATCCAATTCAGTATGCAAAAAATGTAACTGAACCATTAGTTTTAGCCTTTACCTCAAGATCAAGTCTTGGAACATTACCTGTTACAATAGAAACTCTAAATAAAAAAGTTGGAGTTGAAAAAGGAATTGCAAGTTTTGCAGGAAGTCTTGGAGCTAACATGGGAATGAATGGCTGTGCAGCTATATATCCTGCATTAATGGCTATAACAATTGCTAATATGTCTGGGACTACAATGGACTTCAGTTTTTATGCAATGCTAGTAATTACAATAATTATAAGTTCTTTTGGAATTGCAGGGTTGCCAGGAACAGCGATAATGTCTGTATCTGTTGTAATATCAGGTATGGGAATGGGAAGTTTCTTCCCACTTGCAGGAGGAATACTTGCAATTGATCCAATATTAGATATGGCAAGAACAGCACTTAATGTTGATGGAGCAATGGTTTCAGCAGTAACAGTTGCTAAGAGTTTCAATGAATTAGATAAAGAAGTTTTTAATTCAAATGATAAAATTATAGCTGAAGCTAATTAAATAATATATCGTTAATTAAAAGATCTTTATGTGATAATAATAGTCATATAAAGGTCTTTTTTTTGTACGCAAATTTCAAAATTATTAGATAAGAATTAAACTTAGATACACAGTATTAAGAGATAAATTGAGATTATAGGTTTTTCAAAAAAATATATAAAAGTATTGACAAAACTGTTCATACTGTATATATTGTATATATACAGTATGAACAATGAGGAGGTAGAAGTGAAGTTTGAAAATATTACTTTCAAATAAATCCGATTTGCCTATTTATGAACAAATTAAAGGACAAATAAAAGAGCAGATTTTAACGGGTTCTATTGCAGAAAATGAATTCTTACCATCAATAAGACAGCTAGCAAAGGATTTGGGAATTAGTGTTATCACAACGACAAGAGCTTATTCTGATCTTGAAAGTGAAGGATTTATAGCGACCCTTAGGGGAAAAGGAAGTTATGTACTTCCGAAAGATGCAGAAATGGTAAAAGAACAGTATTTAAAAAAAATTGAAGAGGCATTTACAATCGCAATAGAAAATGGAAAGGCAGCAAATATATCAAATGATGAATTAATGCTTATTTTGAAAACTCTTATGAATGAGTAATTTTGAATAATGAGTAACTTTGTATTAAGAGGGAGTTTGCTTACTTCATAAATAATTGTTAATTGAAAAGTATATAATGCTAAAAATCAATTTAGGGAGAATGAAGATATGAATGCGCTTGAAATAAAAAATTTAAATAAGAATCTTAAGGGATTTAATATTAAAAATATAAATTTAGAATTACCTAAAGGATATATTCTTGGGTATATAGGACAAAATGGAGCAGGGAAAACTACTACAATAAAACTTATAATGAATCACCTAAAGAGAAATAGTGGAGAAATAAGAGTATTTGGTAAAGAATATGATGAGGATGAGGCAGGATATAAAGATATGATAGGTTTTATTGGAGATGACTGCTATTTTCCAATATGTTTTACACTTAAAGAGATTATTAACACATTAAAAGATTTCTATTCTTCGTTTGACGAAGGGAAGTTTGACCAATATGCAAAAAAATGGGGGTTGCCTTATAAGAAAAAGATAAAGGAATTTTCTAAGGGAATGAAAGCAAAATTGGCTTTTGCAACTGTTTTATCAAGGGAAACAAAACTACTTTTATTAGATGAGCCAACTAGTGGCCTTGATCCAATAGTTAGAAGTGAAGTTTTAGAAATATTACAGGACTATATATCAGATGGAGAGAGAAGTGTTATATTTTCCACTCATATTATGAGTGATTTAGAAAAGATTACAGATTATCTTTATTTTATTAATGATGGAGAAAAAGTATTTTTTGACACAACAGAAAACATCTTAGAAAATCATCTGTTAGTTAAAGGTGGAACAGGAGAGTTAAGAGAAGAGGTGAAAGAAAAGTTAATTGGTTATAAATTGTCAAATATAAGTTTTACAGGATTGATTCATTCAGAAGACAAAAATTATTTAGATGAAAATTTATTGTTTGAGAAGCCTTCTATGGAGGAAATTATGGTTTTTTATATTAATGGAACAAGGGGAAAATAATATGAGGGAAGCCGTAAATTGTTTTAAATTTGATATGAGGATTATGAAAGCAAAAATGCAATATATCTATTTAATTCTGATTCCAATCTTTACATTTATAATGATGAAATATATTGATATTGGATTAGCAGCATTTATGTTTTTTGTAATTTTGTATATAGGAATACCTTTTGCAAATGAAAATGGAGATAAATTAGAGAATATTTATAGTTTACTGCCAAATAAATACTCCAGTATAGTTTGGGGAAGATTTATATATCTAATTTTAACTGTAGTAATAACAATTTGTATATTGGGAGGAACAAGTCTGTATTATTTTAATTTCAATTCACCGGAGCTATTATTTGTAACAGAATTAATAATAGTAGTAAATATCTCTATAATTCTTATGTGCATAAGTTATCCTCTATATTATGAAGCTCAAAAATCTAAAAGAGATGTAATTAAAACTGCCATACTTATAATTGCTTCATTGGCTATGATATCATTTATAATATTTATTCCAATAGAAATGGAAGAGGCGGGCTTGAGATATTCAAATCAATTAAATTGTATAGGAAACTTAATTATAAATAATAAAAAAAGCTTTATTGTTTTGAACTTACTTAGTATAGGGTTTATATGTTATTTATCGTATAAAGTTTCATGTTGGATTTTTTATAGAAAAGAGGTTTAGAGAAATATGAAAGATGCTATTAGATACCTAAAACTTGATTTAAGGTTGAGTAAAAGAACTTTGTTAATGATGTTGCCGATATTGGTAATAGTATTATATTTATTTTTTGAAAGAAAAATGTATTATTATGGAAAGGGATATTTTCTTTTAATTCAAATGGTTTTTGTAAATACGCCATTTATTGCACAAGGAAATGAAAATATAGAGAAGTTACATTATATTTTTCCAGCTAAGATATCTAAAATGGTTTTAGGAAGATTTCTTTACTTGCTCTTGTGGTTCATATGCATATTTTCTGTTGAAATTATGTTAATGATATATATGTTTAGTATAAATCAAATTGATAATAATGAAATTATAATAATGTTTTTATCTGAAATAGCAGTATTAATATTTTTATTTATTCAATACCCATTAAGTTATAAGATTGGCTTTGATGGGAAAAAAACAATACTAAATATTATAGGAATTGTACCAGCTGTATTAGTAATAATGCTACCAGAATTTATTAAAAAAGAATTAGGATATTTATTAGAGGTTATTTTAAATAATGAAGTTATTTTAACATCTTGTAGCATTTTAATTTTAATGATTATTGGATATTGCTCGTATTTGGTATCATATAAAATTTGTATGAAAAAAGAAGTATAAAATATATTAGTAGCTAATTTAATATTAGATTAGTTTGATAAGGAGGAATTTCTGATGAGTATATTAACAGTTCTTTGGATTGCAATAGGTGCAACTTTTTTAAGTGTTTTTGTTGAGAAGAAAAGAAATAGGTAAATTTCAAGTTTTTATAATTGAATAATGTTAAGTATAGTAGAGATATAAGCTTGTTATAATTAGAAGTACTTTAATTAATGCTAAAAACTTAAGTGAAAATTAAGTTTAATTTAATATTAAAACTATTCTATATTTATTAAAAGAAGGTATAATAAATATATGCTATTAAAGTAAATAATTAACTTGTATTGTATTCTTATGATAAGATTCAATATTGTAGGGGGAAAGAGAAATGAAATTAAGAAAAACTTTAGGAATTATTATGGCAGCAGTTTTGACTGTTGGAACAATGGCTGGATGTAGTCAAGCTACTCAAAATTATATTAAGGAAGTTAATAATGTAGAAAAGTGGGAATCAACAACTTCAGATATAACAGGGTCAGTTGGTGTAGATGCACAAGGGATAAAGCAGGATATATCCTTTACGTGTACAGCTTACAAAGCAAAAGAAAATGAGTATGCAGATATTAAATTTAAAGATCCAAACGGGAAAATTAATATTCCTGAACTTAAATTATATTGTGATGAAAATACAATATATATAAATAAGAGCTTTTTAGAAGGAATATATACTTCAACAGGACAAGCTGTTCCTAATGAGTTGACAAATATAAAAGAAGAATATATTGGAACAGATGTAAATTCAAATAATGCTAAAACTAATGCTAATGTAGAACAAATAAAAGCATTAGCTAATGATCCTGATGCTTTAATGAAATTAGGAAAATTAATTTTTGGTGAAAATAATGATTTAGATTTACCATATGTTCAAAATGGAAGGGAATATACTTTATATCTTGATGGAAACCAAACAGTAGATTTAGCAGCAAAAGCTATTATAGCGGGTGCAAATAATTTAGATAATTTAAATAGTACTTTTAAGTTAAAGTTGACTGCAGAACAAATTGCAGAAGCAAAAAAGGAAATTAATAATACAAACTTTACTTCAAAATTAGCTGAAATAAAGATGGCTTTAAATGGTACATCTATTAGTTCAAAAAATACATTTACTGATAATAGTTATACTAGTGATTTCAATATGAATTTACAAGTTAAAGATTTTGGAAAACTTTACTTTGGAATGAAATCAACAACTAGTAAAACAGAAGGAAAAGTAGTTGAAATGCCATCTAGTAAGATTAAACTTACAGAAGAGGAATTTGACAAAATGTTAGGTGTATCAACAACTGCAAAGGCTACTATTCCAGCAGCTACAGGGACTTCAATTAAGTAAGTGTAATAATAAACAATTACCTAATTAAGGATTTTTTAATGATTATTAAATTTTATATTAGAATTTAATAATAGAAGATATGTATAATAAAAATATAGCACAAACTATTTTTCAACATGAATTGTATTTTTATCATAAATAAATTAGTATAACAGGGGGAAACAAAAATGAAAATGAAAAAAACACTAGCAATTATTATGACAGCAGCTTTAGCAGCCGGCACATTAGCTGGATGTAATCAAGCAACTCTAAATTATTCACAGGAACTTTCAAATACTGCTAAATGGGAAGCAACAACATCAAATCTTGATGGTACGTTCAAAATTGACGCAAAAGGAATAAGTAAGCAAATCAATTTTACGGCTACAGGATACAAAGCTAAAGATAAGGCATACGTAAATATAAAACTTACAGATCCAACAGGATTAATTAAACTACCAGAAATTAATGAGTATGTTGATTTAGCATCAGGAAGTGTGGATATAAACAAAGGTTATTTTGAAGAAATTTATACTTTAACAGGACAAGCTGTTCCAAGTGGATTAGCTCAAATTAAGGAAGAATATTTAAGTTTCGATTTAGCATCTTCAGGACTAGATAAGGATAAGATTAAAGCATTATGTCAACCAGATGCAATGTCTCAATTTACTAAATTAATATTTGGAGAAAAGAATGATTTAGATTTGCCATTTGTTCAAAATGGAAGAGAATATTCATTAAACCTTAATTCTGATCAAACTACAGATTTAGCTGTAAAAGCTATAAAAGCTGCAACTAATAATTTAGACAATATCAATACTAGCTTTAAAATGGGACTACCAGCTGAAAGTATTACACAAATGAAAGCAGCAGTTAATAGTTCGGAGTTTGATAAAGGATTAGCTGAAGTTAAAGCAGCATTAGCAGGTTCTACTATTTCATCTAAAGAAACATTTACAGATACAAGTTATAATTCAGATTTTAGTGTGAATTTAAAAGTTAAAGATTTTGGAGATGTATCATTAAATGTGAAATCATCAGCTGCTAAGAGTGAAGTTAAAGAAATTACTTTGCCAACTAGTGTACTTAAAGTTACACAGGCAGATCTTCAAAAAATACTAACTCCATCAAAGGTAACTTCAAATGCAATAGCAAAATAGTATTAAAATAAATCTAAGCTATATAAAAATAACTTTCCGTTATTTTTATATAGCTTTTTTTATTTTATGCAAATTTCATATCAGAAAAATATTAAAAATTGTAAATTTTAAGCATGAACATATTGTTTTGAACAATGAAAGATGTTAATATAATCTTGTTCAAAAAATGAACTTAGAAATGATTTCTATAAAAAATGTCTAGGAAAGGGGAAGTAAATGTATGGGAAAGATAAAAACAGCAGTAATCTTGGCTGCAGGTATGGGGACAAGATTACAAGATGTAACTAATGATTTAATGCCAAAAGGTTTTATAAAGATAAATGGTAAAAGCTTAATTGAAAGATCTATTGATAAATTAAGGTGCTTAGGTATTGAAAAAATATATATTGTTACAGGTCATTTAAATGAATTTTATGATGATTTAGCAAAAGATAAAAATTATATTCAAACTAGAAGAAATAGAAAATATAAAGCAACAGGTAGTATGACTTCTCTAGCAATATTAGAAGATGAACTTAAAGAAGATTTCTTACTGCTTGAAAGTGATTTAATATATGAAGTTTATGCATTAATTAGAGTTTTGAATCACGCTGCTGCTGATTGTGTATTATTGAGTGGCAGGACAAATTCTGGAGATGAATGTTATGTTGAAGTTAGGGATGATAATTTATATAAGATCTCTAAAAACAAAGAAGAAATAGAAAGGGTATATGGAGAACTAGTTGGAATTTCTAAAATATCACTAGATCTGTATAGAGAGATGATAAGGCAATATAAAGAGTTTAACTCTTATAATGTAGAGGATGATAGAGATTATATTTTTGAAAATGAAAAAAGAACAACAAAAAAATATGATTATGAAAATGCCATATTTGATGCTGCAAGAAAAAGAAAAGTTGGATATTTAAAAGTTGAAAATTTAGTTTGGGGAGAAATTGATGATAGAAAACATCTTGAAAGAATAGAAAAAGTTGTACTCCCTAAATTAGAAAAAAATACTGAAGAACAATTAATAATTTAGAATATTTACATTTATAGATATCCAACGCGAGAATTAGATTTATGAGAAACTTACCGAAATCCAATACATTTGTCTTCTGCAGGACTAGTGAAATTTTCGCTGGAAGGTTCTAAATGGCAGCTTGTAGTCATTTCAGCGTGTTCCAGATGTAAAATCTGGACAAGCTGAAATGAAACAAGCCCCCATTAAGAACCATCATCAGCTCAATTTCACATGCCTGCTTCCAGAAAAATGTATCTGATTTCTAGTGTAGTGTTACGATTATAATTTCTCAATGATGCATGTATATTCTATTTATAAGTTTGATTCTTAAAATTGATATCTATATATGAAAATTAAAAAAATGAAAGGTTGAGGAGTGTAATATATGAAAACAGTTTATGTAGCAATGAGCGCAGATATTATTCATCAAGGACATTTAAATGTATTAAATGAAGCAAGAAAATTTGGAGATGTAATAGTTGGATTGCATACAGATGATGTAATAAGGGGGTATTGGAGAAATCCTATAATGAAATATGAAGAGAGAAAAGAAGTTGTAAGTAATATCAAGGGAGTTGTATCAGTAGTTCCGCAAAATAGTTTGGATCAAGTACCTAATATTAGAGAAATTAAACCTGATTATGTTCTCCATGGTGATGATTGGAAAGAAGGAGTACAAAAAGAACTTAGAGATAAAGTAATTGAAGCAATAAGTGAATGGGGAGGAAAACTTGTTGAGGTTCCATATACCCAAGGGGTTTCTATTTCAAAATTAGATGAAGAATTGGCGCAGATAGGAATAACACCTCAGATGAGAATGAAAAGTCTTAAGGAACTAATTTATTCCAAAAAACCAGTTAGGATACTTGAAGCTCACAATGGATTAACAGGACTTATCGTAGAAAAAACAAAGGTTGAAAAAGAAGGGAAAATAAAAGAGTTTGATGGTATGTGGGTAAGTTCTTTGTGTGATTCAACCGCAAAGGGTAAGCCAGATATTGAATTAGTAGATTTAACCTCTAGATTAAATACAATTAACGATATTTTGGAAGTTACTACAAAACCTATAATAGTTGATGGAGATACAGGTGGACAAATTGAACATTTTGTTTATACTGTTAAAACCTTAGAAAGATTAGGTGTATCAGCTATTATTATTGAAGATAAAACTGGACTTAAGAAAAATTCATTATTTGGTACAGCTGTTGTTCAAATACAGGATACCATAGAACATTTTTCAGATAAGATCAGAGCTGGAAGAGAAGCTCGGGTTACTAGTGATTTTATGATAATTTCAAGAATTGAAAGTTTGATTGCAGGAGCTGGAATGGAAGATGCTATTGAAAGGGCAAAAGCTTATATTGAGGCAGGAACAGATGGAATTATGATCCATAGTAAAGAAAAAAATGGTGAAGAGATAATAGAATTTTGTAGAAGATATAATGAGTTTGAAAATAAAGTTCCATTAGTGGTAGTTCCAACTTCATATAATTTTATGAAAGAAGATGAACTAATTGAATTAGGAGTTAGTGTTGTTATATATGCAAATCATTTAATACGAAGTGCTTATCCAGCAATGGTAAATACGGCAAAGAGTATTTTGGAAAATGGAAGGTCAAAAGAAGCATCAATTAATTGTATGCCGATAAAAGAAATATTGACTTTAATTCCAGGAGGAATGTAGAGCAGTTAACAGGGCACAGTTTATAGTTAGGAGTTATGAGTTTGCAGTTTGGAGTTGAAGTGGATGATTGATGTTAATGAGTTTTATAATGAGTTATTAGAAAATGAAATGGATTTTTTTGCGGGGGTGCCTGATTCTTTATTGAAATCTTTTTGTGCATATATTAAGGATAATATTAGTAATGAAAAGAATATTATTGCTGCAAATGAGGGCAATGCAGTGGCTTTAGCAAGTGGATATTATTTAGCAACAAGGAAAATTGGAGTAGTATATATGCAAAACTCTGGGCTCGGAAATGCATTAAACCCACTTGCTTCTCTTGCGGATGAACTAGTTTATAGTATACCAATGTTATTAATAATAGGCTGGAGGGGAGAACCGAACAAAAAAGATGAACCTCAGCATAAAAAGCAAGGTTTAATTACAACTCAGATATTAGATATATTAGGAATACAATATAAGGTATTAGATGAATTTACTAGTAATAATAAAATGAAGTCTGAATTGAAAAAAGCACATATATATATGAAAGAAAAAAATGAGCCATATGCGTTGGTGGTTAAAAAGAACACATTTGTTGAATATGAACTTAAGAATAAGAATGCTTATAATTTTGAAATGACAAGGGAAGAGGCAATAGAAACATTAGTAAATGAGATTAATGATAATTCAGTTATTATTTCTACAACAGGAATGGCATCTAGGGAACTCTTTGAAATAAGAGAAAAAAAGAGCCATGATCATAATAAAGATTTTTTAACAGTAGGATCTATGGGCCATGCATCTCAAATTGGGTTGGCAATTGCTTTAAATAAGAAAGACAAGGTTGTGTATTGTGTTGATGGTGATGGAGCTTTGTTAATGCATCTTGGTGGGTTGGCTATAATAGGAAATCAGAAACCAAATAATTTTAGACATATTTTAATTAATAATGGTGCTCATGATTCTGTTGGGGGTCAAGAAACTGTCGGGTTTGACGTTGATATAAGTAAAATAGCAGAAGCTTGTGGATTTGAAAATTGTTATTCATGCGATTCGAAATTAAAATTGGAAGAGTTATTGGAGAAAGCAAAAGATCTTGAAGGGCCTCTATTTATAGAAATAAAGGTAAAAAAAGGAGCAAGAAAAGATTTAGGAAGACCTACAACGACACCAATTGAAAATAAAAATGCATTCATGAAGTTTTTAGATTTATAAATTTTAAACTATAATTAGCAGAAAAATAAGGAGCGTTAATATGGACATTAAGAGAAATATATTATTAAATCCAGGACCTGCAACTACTACTGATACAGTGAAATTTTCACAGGTTGTACCAGATATATGTCCCAGAGAAAAAGAATTTGGTGATGTAATGGAATTTGTGTCAAAAGAACTTACTAACTTTGTTGGTTCTAATGATACTTATACAACAATACTGTTTGGCGGATCTGGAACAGCTGCTGTTGAGGCGATTATAAGTTCAGTAGTGGATAATGGAAAAGTTTTAATAATTAATAATGGTGCTTATGGTAAAAGAATTTGTGAAATGGCTGAGATATATAATTTAAGTTATATAGAATTTGAAAGTTCAGCTATAGAAGAAATTAATTTGAATGAGTTAGAAGATATAATAAAAATGCATAATTCAGATGATAATAGTGAAGTTGGTATAAGCCATCTGGCAGTAATTCATCACGAAACTACAACAGGAATATTAAACGATATAGGATTAATAGGTGAGCTTTGTAAAAAATATAATATTGATATGATAGTTGATGCTATGAGTTCATTTGCTGGAATTCCAATAGACATGGATGAAATGAATATAACATACTTGGCTTCAAGTTCAAATAAGTGTATACAAGGAATGGCTGGAATAAGCTTTGTTATAGCAAATAAAGAAGCATTGATTAAAACAAAAAATATTAAGTCAAGAAATCTCTATTTAAATCTCTATAAACAATATATTTATTTTAAGGATAATTATCAAATGAGATTTACACCGCCAGTACAAGTGCTTTATGCATTAAGACAAGCTATAATTGAGACTAAAGAGGAGACTATTTATGCAAGGTACGAAAGATACAAAGAATGTTGTAAAGTTTTATGGACTGGATTAGATAAATTAAAATTAAGAAAGTTAGTGAGTGAAAAAGTTTCATCTATGCTGCTAACATCAATAATAGAACCCAAAATAGGTGGGTATAATTTTAATGAAATGCACAATTTCTTATATAATAGAGGCTTTACAATATATCCTGGAAAGATAACATCAAAAAATACTTTTAGAATAGCCAATATAGGACAAATATATCCAGAAAATATGCTTAAGTTTATAGAATTATTAGAGGAATATTTCACTCAGTTGCAAGCAAACTATGAAGAGTAATCAAATTATTATAATGTTATAAAAAAATAGTTTAAAGAAAAGTTTTGTCTACCTATCTGATAAATAGTTAGCAAAACTTTTCTTTTCATAATTTACATGTTACTAGCTGTAAATTTTTTTATTATTAAAGTTAGTATAAGCATTGTTACTGAAGTTATAGCAATTGTACCACCAGGAGCACTGTTTACAAAATAAGAAAGGACTAGTCCAATCATTACATCTAAAAAACCAAAGACAATTGCAAAAATTAATGTTTTTGTAAAACCTTTTTTTAATTGCATAGCTGTTGCTACAGGAACAACTATAATCGAAGAAACTACAAGTATTCCCATAACTCTTATAGAAAGTGAAATTGTAGCACCTACAAGTAAAGTGAAAATGTAATTAATTAATTTAACATTTATACCTGCTGTCTTTGCACCATTTTCATCAAAGGTTACATATATTAATTTGTTATAAAGAAATAGAAGCGTTATAAAGCAAATACCACCGACAATGGAAATTAACATAATATCTGACTCGGTTACAGTTAGAATACTACCAAATAAGAATGAATCTACTTTTGCAGAAGCTTTCCCACTACTTATTAAGATGATAGCAATACCTAAGCTTAGGGTTAAAACAATAGACATTACTAGCTCACTATATTTTTTATAATAAGTTCTTAAAAACTCTATAATTATTGCGCAGGCACTAGTAAATGCAAAAGCTGTTATAAGTGGATTTGTACCTGTAAGCAACCCGATTGCTACACCTGCAAAGGAAGAATGGGACAAGGTATCTCCAATCATTGAATAACGCTTAAGAACAATAAACAGTCCTATAAATGGACAAAGAATAGAAACAAGAAAACCTGCAATAAATGCATTTTGCATAAAACCTAATTCAAACATAAAATATTACCTTTCTAAAAATACTCATTTGATATTATGGAATTTTATATTATTTTGGAAAAAGAACAATCGTCATCTATACTATTTGAAAATTCTTCCTTAGAATATAATTTTATATTAGCATTTTCAACCTTTAAAATGTGGGTTGAATATTTTAAAGCTATTCTTGTATTATGTTCGACAGAAATAATAGTTTTTCCAAAATTTTTATTTAAACTTTGAAGTAAAGGATAAATTTCACTTTGACTTTTTTCATCAACTCCAGTTGATGGCTCATCCAGTATTATTAAATCTGGATCTCCCATAAGAGCTCTTGCAATAAAAATTCTTTGCTGCTGTCCACCAGAAAGATTACCAATCAAGCTTTTAGAAAACTCAAGCATATTAACTTTTTCCAAAGAATCAGTGATACATTTTGGGTTTTTAAGACCAATAGTCTTAGCATGACAAGATAATAATTCTTTAATTGTTATTGGAAAGTCTGCATTGAAATTATCCATTCTCTGTGGAACATAGGATATTTTATTGGAGGCTAATGTGATTGTACCATTATCAGGCTTCAATAGTCCTAATATAAGTTTTACCAATGTGCTTTTGCAGCTTCCGTTTTCTCCAAGTATAGATAAGTAAACTCCTTTTGGGATATTTAAATTTATATCTGTTAACAAATTTGTTCCTTTAGTATAAGAGAAACTTAAATTTTTTATAGTAATCAAATAATCAACTCCTTAAAACATTATTATATTATACACTTTCTTGCAAATGATTTGCAAGATAAATAAATGCTTTAATGTTGAATTATATTTCGACTTATTATAGAATAAAATAGAAGTTCGAGAAGAAACCGGGAGGGGAAAATGAAAAAGAAGATTTTATGGATACTAATGCCTATTTTTGTGGGAATAGTAATAGTTATTTTTTTAAATAATTTTCTAGATAAAAAAATACAAACGTTGTTAAACACAAAAAACTTAAAAAGTATAAATATAGAATATGGAAGCACGTATAAAGACAGAGGAGTCATATACAATGAATACTTGACACAAAATGATTACCTTTTATTAGAAGGATCGTCAGAATTAGGTGCTCCTGTTTCGCAATTACCTGTTAATACGTTTCCTGCCAAGGGATTAGAGAATTTTGCAACTACAGGTAGAGCTTATTCTCAAGATTTAAAACAAATATCAGTGCTTGGCGGCATGGATAGTGATAAAAAAGATAGGAAAGTTGCAATGATACTTTCTCTTCAATGGTTTATGGGAAGTGCTGGAATTGATAACACAAGCTTTGAAGCTAATTTTTCACCTTCACAGTTTTATA
Source organism: Clostridium sp. YIM B02555 (assembly GCF_022320955.1). Taxonomy (NCBI): domain Bacteria; kingdom Bacillati; phylum Bacillota; class Clostridia; order Eubacteriales; family Clostridiaceae; genus Clostridium; species Clostridium sp. YIM B02555. The sequence goes on from NZ_JAKJJY010000023.1 coordinate 71,456, forward strand.
CCCTTTTATCAAATAAAAACATAACAGAAGAGCATAGAAAAAAGTATGCTTCTAGAGTAGATCAGGTATTAACAAAGACTTCTCAATTTGCACCAGAAAAGTTATATGCTAAAATTTATTCTAATGATGGTATTCAATACAAGTTATTGAAGTGCTTATTTGAGCCTTATTTTTTTGCACGTGAAAACATTGTTACTCTTAAGGATAAAGGATTATTATATAGAAAATTAATTACTTTGCCAGAGAAAGAGACTACAGAATTAAGAGAAATAAACTGGACTGAAGAATATAAAAAGGCTGAAGAACAAGGTAAAAGCCAAGTTACAAATAATGAGTTTATGGTGTATGACACCTATTATGATAAATATTTAAAAGATAATTTACAATCTCAAAAAGATATTAATAAAAATGTTGATTTGATGAATTCAAAAGAATATGAAGATTATGAACTGTATTTAGATATTTGTTCAGATTTAAATATAAAACCATATATAATTTTAGCGCCTACAAATGGAAGATGGTATGATTATACTGGGATGACTAAGGAAAATAGAGATAAATTCTTTGACAGAATAGAAGAAATGGCGAGAAAAAGAGGATTTGAAGTTTTAAATTTAAAAAATGAAGAATATACACCTTATTTTATATGCGATGTGATGCATTTAGGATGGAAGGGATGGACTAAGGTAAATGAAGAACTTTATGAGCATTTTAAAAACTAATAAAGAGATAAGCTTTGCTTTAATAGCTTCTGTAGTAGTTATTTTAGCAATCTTAATATTAACATTTGAACCATTTAATGAAATACCATTTGTATATAATCAATTTTAAAGGAGATAAGAAAATGAAGATTTTAGAAGGCATAAAAAAATACTCTGAAACAGATAGAATCGCATTAAAATGTGATGGAAATATAATGACTTATATGGATTTAGATAAAACTTCGGAAGCTATAGGTGCATTTTTATTAAAAGAATTTGGAGATGATAGAACTCCTATTATCATATATGGAAATAAAGAAAATTTAATGATGGCAGTAATGATGGCTGCTCTAAAATCAGGAAGAGCATATATACCAATTGACATTAGTTATCCTAAAGAAAGAGTAGAGGCAATTATAGGTGAAGTTAACCCTAAGGTGCTTATTGACTTTAGTAAAGAAAACACTTTTGAAAATATACGTGTATTAAAAGAAGAACAGCTTATGGAAATACAAAATGAGTACAAAGATATTGAAGTTCAAAAAAGTAGTTGGGTAAAAGAAGATGAAAATGCATATATTTTATTTACTTCTGGAAGTACAGGAAAGCCAAAGGGGGTTCAAATAAGCAGTAATAATTTAGATAACTTTGTTGAATGGATAGCAGATTATTTACATTTAGATGAGTCGGAAGAAGTATTTATGAATCAAGCTGCATATTCTTTTGATTTATCTGTAACTTCAATATATCCAGGCTTATGTTATGGGAAAACTCTGCATGGATATTCAAAGGAAACTCTTTCAAATTTAAAAAATATGTTTAATGATATGGGAGAATCAGGAATCAATATATGGGTGTCAACTCCATCGTTTGCAGGTATGTGTGTGGTAGAAGAAAGCTTCAATTCTATAATGCTTCCTAATTTGAAAGCTATGATATTCGTAGGAGAAGTTCTTCCAAAACCTCTTTGCGAGGAACTTTTAAATAGATTTCCAGGCACAAGAATTGTAAATGGATATGGGCCAACAGAAGCAACAGTAGCAGTAAGTGCAAATGATATGAATAGAGAGACACTTGCACAAGAAGGTAGCCTTCCTATAGGATATCCAATGAAAACTTCAGTTGTGAAAATCGTTGATGAAGCTGGAAATAGAGTAAATGAAGGAGAAAAGGGAGAAATCATAATTGTAGGTCCAAGTGTAAGTAAAGGATACTTTAACAATAAGGAAATGACAGATAAAGCATTTTTTTATGATGAATATAATGGTACTAACTGTAGAGCATATAGAACAGGTGACTTAGGATATTATGTAAATGGGAATTTATATTACTGTGGTAGAAAGGATTTCCAAATAAAGCTTAATGGTTACAGAATAGAAATAGAAGACATAGAAAACAATTTGGTAAAAGTAAGTAATGTAAAAAATGCTGCTGTTGTGCCAGTTAATAAAGATGATAAAATTGCTTATTTAACAGCTTTTATTGAATTAAAGGAAGATAACGGGTTAAGTGGATTAAAGAATGGAATCGCAATAAAAAAAGAATTAGGAGAATTAATTCCGTCATATATGGTCCCAAGAAACATAAAAATAGTTACACAATTTCCTACTAATGTGAATGGAAAGATTGACAGGAAAAAATTATTGGAGGACCTATAATGAAATTAACACAATATGGAGATTACTTTTATTTATATCTATTATTATTAACCTTTATTCCAGCTATAGTATTAGCCTTAAAAGGAATAAATATTAAATATTATGGATTAATAGTATCAATAGCTATGATTTATCTCATAATGGGAAAAACTATAGGCTTGATTATGTTTTTGATGTTTCTGGCTGGAGAAATTACGCTGATTTACGGATATTTATATCTTCGAAAAAAAAATGATAGTAGATATCTATATTGGGCCTTTTTGTTTATGTCAATAATTCCGGTTATAATAACTAAAGTGGCTGGACTTACAAGGTTTGCGCCATACATTGGATTTATTGGTTTGTCATATTTGAACTTTAAGGCAATCCAAATAATAATTGAAATTTATGATGGTAGAATTACTGAAATTAAATTTATAGATTTTATTAATTTTATTTTATTCTTTCCTACATTAAGTTCTGGACCTATTGATAGATGGAAGAGATTTGAAGAAAATTTAAATTCTAAAATAGAAAAAAATGAATATGTTAATGAATTTTTGTTAGTTGGATTAAGAAAAATATTTATAGCAATAATATATAAATTTATAATTGCGTATTTAATTGACACATATTGGTTGCTAAATATACCAAAAGAGGTTAATATAATAAATAGTATAAATTATATGTATGCTTATACCATGTATTTATTTTTTGACTTTGCAGGATATAGTTTATTTGCAATTGGAACAAGTTATATATTTGGTATTAAAACCCCAGAGAATTTCAATAAGCCTTTCTTAAGCAAGGATATGAAAGAATTCTGGACACGATGGCATATTTCTTTGTCACGATGGTTTGGAGATTATATTTTTTCAAGATTTGTATTGGATTCTATGAGGAAGAAAAGATTTAGAAGCAGATTTACAGCTTCTCATGTAGCACAAATAATTACAATGTTTATTATGGGCTTATGGCATGGGCTAACTGTATATTATATTTTATATGGGTTATATCAAGGAGTAGCGTTAGTATTAACAGATATATATCAAAGAAAATCAACTTTTTATAAAAAGAATAAGAACCAAAAATGGTTTAATTGTGTTCAAATAGCAATAACATTCCATATAGTTTGTTTTGGTATGTTAATATTTTCAGGATATTTATTTAAATAAAAGGAGTATGTAAAATGAAAGAACAAGTATTAGAAATATTTATTGAAGTTACAGGAAATGATGAAATTGCTGAAGATTTAGATTTAAATCTTTTTGATGCAGGATTATTAGATTCACTAGCAATAATAGAAGTATTGCTAAAATTGGAAGAGAAATTAGGAATAAAACTTCAACCTACAGATTTAGAAAGAGAAGATATGTCAACAGTTAATAAGTTGGCTGAATTCTTAGAAAATAGAAAATAATATAATTAGATGACTATTGTTGGATAAATAGTAATATAGGAAAAGATTAGGCTATCTAAATGTAATAGAAGTATTAAAATTTTTATTACATTTAGATAGTCTATTTTGTTTAAGAAATTTATATATATTGCTATATTTTATTTTTATGGTTATAAATTGCCTTTTTTGATATAATCAGAGTGATATATAGATGATTTTAAATAATTATTTATTTTTTAATTAACACAATAAATAAAATATTCATATATGTTTAAAAAAGTGTTAAAACTAATATAATAAAAGTAATAGGATGGTGTGTTTATGGATTTTTCGAGTTTAGTATTAATAGAAAAAGATAATCAAACAGGTTTTATAAAGAAAGAATTAGGAAGCTTCGAAGTAAATGAAGGAGCGTTGTTTGTAAAAAAACTTTATGTATTGGATGGAATTGTAAATATGTATTTTGATACAAATAAAGATGTAGAAGAATGGGAATACTCTGCTATATATGATTTATTTAATAAGGAAGCATTTGTAGAAAAAGGATATGAATTAGAAGAAGATGAAGAAGAATATAATCCTACATATATAATAAAATTTGAATATAAAGATGATTATAATGAAATGAAGGAAAAAATACATGAAGCAGTAGCAATAATAGAAAATGAAATGAATGCAGTATTTGAAGCTATAAAAGGGAAAGAAGAAATATATTCAGAATAATTTATAGATATCCAAAGCAAGAATTAGACATATGCAGAACTTACCGAAATTAAACACATATTTATTCCAGCGGACTAATGAAATTTTTGCTGGATGGGTTCTAAGTGGAAGGTTGCACCCATTTCTGCATGTTCCTAAAATAAATTTATGACAAGCAGAAAATGGAACAACCTTCCACTAACAACCATCACAGCTTAATTTCATATGCCGCTTGCACAAATATGTATCTAATTTCTAGTGTAATGTTAAGATTATAATTTCGCGATGATGCATGTATATTCCATTTATAAGTTTGATTATTAATTTGGATATCTATAATTATAAAAACAAAATAAGAATTGTTAACAGTTAGTTTAAACCAATAGCTCATAACTGTTAACTCATAACTCATAACTAAATGAAAGGGAAGGTGTTAAGATGAGTGAATTAAGAAAAAGAGAAGAAATTGAAGATAAATTTAAATGGAATATTAATAAAATATATACAAATATCGAAACATGGGAAAAGGATTTTGAAAGTCTAAAAAGTCAGGCAATGAAATTAAATGAGTATTCAGGGAAATTAACTAATGGAGAAAAAATCTTAGAATATCTTAAATTTAATGAAGAAATATCAAGAAAAGCAGAAAATTTATTTATTTATGCACATTTAAAATATGATGAAGATACTTCAAATACAACATATCAAGCTTTAATGAGTAAAATTGATATATATATGGCTGAATTTGCAAGTTATACAGCTTTTTTTGTTCCAGAAATTTTAAGCCTAGAGGATAAATTTATTGAAGCGGAAATAAATAGAGTAAGTGAATTAAAGAATTACAAATTTTTAATTGAAGATATCTTAAAAGAAAAACCACATATTCTATCAAAAGAAATGGAAGAATTATTAGCAGCAGCTTCAGATTGTTTGGATGCTCCATCAGCAATACACAGCATTTTGACTAATGCAGATATGACGTTTGGTAAATTAGAAGACGAGGAAGGAAATGAAGTTGAATTAACAGAAGGAAATTACTCTTCATTTATAAAAAGTAAAAATATAAATGTAAGAAAAGCTGCATTTGAAAGACTATTCGGAGAATATGACAAGTTAAAAAATACACTAGCAACTTCTTTAACTGCTTCAATAAAAACTTTTAATTTTAGTAGTAAAGTAAGAAAATACTCAAGTGCATTGGAAGCTTCACTAAAGCCTAATAATATTCCATTAGATGTTTATAGAAATGCTATTAAAGTTATAAATGACAACTTAAATTCTCTTCATAGATATGTTGAAATTAAGAAAAAGTTATTAGGCCTAGATGAAATCCATATGTATGATTTATATGTTCCGGTAATTGAAATAGAAAAGGAAAAAATTGAGTTTAATACTGGAGTTGATACAGTTTTAGAAGCTTTAAAACCTCTTGGAAGTGAATACTTAGATATATTTAAAAGTGGTATTAAGGATGGATGGATAGATATATATGAAAATAAGGGAAAAAGAGGTGGTGCATATTCATGGGGTGGATATGATACTATGCCTTATGTTCTTTTAAATTATAATAATGATTTGCAGGATGTATCAACTTTAGCTCACGAAATGGGTCACTCAATACATTCTTATTACTCAAGAAAGGAACAGCCATATCATTATTCGAGTTATACATTATTTTGTGCAGAAGTTGCATCGACTACTAATGAATCTTTGCTTATTCACTATTTGATTGAAAATGAAAAAGATGAAAAGAAAAAGCTTTATCTAATTAATCAAGAATTAGAACAAATTAGAACAACAGTTTTCAGACAATTGATGTTTGCAGAATTTGAGCTTTATACTCATGAAACTTTAGAACAAGGAATTCCATTAACTGCTGATGAGTATAATAAGGCGTGGCACGATTTAAATGTTAAATATTTTGGAAGTGAAATGATAATAGATAAAGAAATAGATGTAGAATGGGCTAGAATTCCTCATTTTTATTCTGATTTTTATGTTTATCAATATGCTACAGGTTATGCAGCAGCATCAGCATTCTCAAAATCAATATTAGAAGGCAAAGAAGATTCAGTTGAGAAGTATAAAGGCTTTTTAAAAGCTGGTGGCAGCGATTATCCAATAAGTATTTTGAAAAATGCAGGTGTAGATATGATGTCTAATGCACCTATAGAAGCAACTATAAAGAGATTTAATGAACTTTTAGATATGATAGGTAAATAAAATTTGTACAATGCACAATTGTAGATTATCAGTTATCAAGTGCCAATTATCAATTGTCAGTTTGGTTTAGAGATTGCAATTGTGCATTGAAATTATATTTGGGATAGGTAAAGCATGAAAAATATTAAAGAAGAATTTTACAAAACTTTATTAAATAGAGAAGATTTCTATATGAAGCAATACTATAGCAATTATCATAAAGAAGATGTATATATTGCAATTAAAGAATTACGAGAAGGCATATACTGTGCTTTAATAACTGATGAAGCAAATGAAAATATAGATTCACTAGAAGCATTTGAGTACATAAAAACATTAGATAAACCATTTTCACTTAATGTGATGATTTTATCTGGTAAAGACTATATATACACGGAACATATACATCCAATAAATAAGCTTATTATTAATAAAGATAGAGGTAATGTTATAGCTTGTGATGAATCTTGTCTTCCATTAAAACAAATATTTGAGAAATTGTTAGAAGGTCAACTAGAAGGGGATTTTTCAAAAGAAAAGTTCTTAAAATATAAAATAATTACATTTTGTATAATAGCAATAAATATAGTTTTGTTTATCGTTATTCAAACGGTAATACATTATAAAACAAACATTGAGGTTAATAATTTAATTAATGCTGCAAATGCATCCTCTATTAAAGTTTCGCAGAATATGATAGATAATTTGATTAATGGAATAAATAATTCGGTATTAGTTGATTTTGGAGCAAAAGATAATATATTAATAAATCAAGGACAGATTTGGAGATTATTTACTTGTGCCTTTTTGCATTCAGGTTTTATACATATTGCATGCAATATGTATTCTCTGTATATAATAGGGCCTCAAATTGAACAAATTTATGGTGCTAGAAAATATTTGATTATTTATACAGTATCCTGTGTAACAGCATCATTATTAAGTTATTTTATGAATCCAGATAGTATATCCGTAGGGGCATCAGGAGCAATATTTGGTTTGATGGGAGCACTTTTAGCTTTTGCATTTATAGAGAGAAATAAAATTCAGAAAAAATATATGTCTAGTTTAATGCAGGTTATAATTATAAATTTATTTATAGGATTAAGCATCTCAAATATTGATAACTTTGCTCATATTGGAGGCTTAGTTGGTGGTGTTTTAACAGGATACATAAGTTATAAAATATTTAATAATAATATGGGTAAATTATAATTAGTTCCTTTGATTTGAAAGATGTTACTAAAATTGAAATTTTAAAATTCAGAAAAATGAAATTTGGAAATATTAATGTTATCTTAAGAAAATAGACTTGATTTTTTATTTTTATTGAAATATTATTAAGTAGGTATAGTACGATGATAAGTATGTAAAATAATAAATGGGAGCAGGTCTCATTAAATATTAGGAGTGAACATAATGGGAGAATATATTTTGACCATAACAGCTATATTTCAAATTTTGGTTTTTGCAATAATATGCTATTATTTGTTTTTAGGAATTGCTGGTTTATTTAGAAAAGAAGAAAAAAAGAATTATACGCCTAAGAATAAATTTGCAATGTTAATTGCAGCGCATAATGAAGAAGTTGTTATTGGAAGTCTTATAGAGAGTATGATGAAATTAGATTATCCTAAGGAAATGTATGATGTTTTTGTAATTGCAGATAATTGTACGGATAATACAGCTAAAATAGCTAAAGGCTATGGTGTTAATGTTTGTGAAAGATTTTCTAAAGACAAAAGAGGAAAAGGATATGCATTAGAATGGATGTTTTCAAAATTATTTGCTATGGAAAAACAATATGATGCTATTGCAATATTTGATGCAGACAATCTTGTACATAAAGATTTCTTAAAAGAAATGAATTCCAAAATGCAAGAAGGATATAAAGTTGTACAGGGATACATTGATAGTAAAAACCCTGAAGATTCGTGGATAGCATCAAGTTATTCTATAGGTTTTTGGACTCAGAACAGAATGAATCAATTAGCTAAAGCAAATTTGGGATTAACAAGTCAAATTGGTGGTACAGGATTTGTTTTAGAAACAAATACATTAAAAAAACTAGGATGGGGTGCAACTTGCTTAACAGAGGATTTAGAATTTACTTGTAAACTTGTGTTAAATGGAGAAAAAGTAGGATGGGCACACGATGCTATAATATATGATGAAAAGCCATTGAAATTAAAGCAGTCATGGTCGCAAAGAAAAAGATGGATGCAAGGTTTTACTGATGTTGCTTCAAGATATTTCTTTAAATTACTAAAGAAAGCAGTTTTAGAAAGAAAATTTTATATTTTCGACTGTGCATTATATGTTTTACAACCATTTGTAACAGTATTAATAGGTATATCAACTATTTTAACATTAATACAATCCAATACCAGTGGAGTTAATATTTTTATTATTAATTACTTGTTTAGTGATGATGCATTTAAAGCATTTTGTGTTATTCAATTTTTATTGACACCACTTACGTTGTTAATAGATAAGAAAATTTCAAAACAATTCATGTTAATGGAAATTTTATATTCAAGTAATGTTTTTGTAGTTCCATATTTAGCAACAAATACTAGGGATTGGTTAGTAGCATTAGCAATTAGTATTGGATATAATTTAGCATTTTTAGTGTTAACAGGGATATTACTAGGAAAGAAACAATTTGTTTTATTCTATAGATTCTGGTTATATGGATTATATACAATAACATGGTTCCCTATTTCAATACAAGGTATATTAAACAAGAATAATAAAGAGTGGAGCCATACTAAGCATGTTAGAAAAATAGAAATATGTGATGTATAAAGCTTCTGATTATTGAGGTATAAAGAGTGTATTATTAATTTGATAGTGCACTCTTTATTAATTAGAAGTTAAGTTTTTTTGACATTGTACGATAAAGGAAGTATATTTTATAGAGTAAGTTTATAATGAACAAATAAGAACTGGTGTTCAAACGGAGGAGTTTTATGGAATTGAAAAATACTTATGATGTAACAGATTTAACATCATTAGAAAAACTAGAACCAGTAAGGATAAGACCTGGAATGTATATAGGTTCTACAGGAAGCAAAGGTCTACATCATTGTATTTGGGAAATAGTTGATAATGCCATAGATGAAATAGCTAATGGCTATGGAAATAAAGTAACTATAATCTTAAATGAAGATAAAAGCGTTACTGTAATAGATAATGCAAGAGGTATTCCTACAGGTATTCATCCAGTTAAAAAGAAATCGGGAGTCGAAATGGTATTTACTGAACTTCATACGGGAGGTAAATTTAATAATAAAAATTATAAAACATCTGGAGGACTACATGGAGTTGGTGCTGCAGTTGTAAATGCTTTATCAAAATGGCTGGAAGTAGAAGTATATCAAAATGGAAATATATATAGACAGAGATTTGAATATGCTTATGACAAAGAATTGAAAAGAGAAATGCCTGGAACAGCTGTTAGTGGATTAAAAATTATAGGAAAAACTGATAAGGTTGGAACAAAAATTACATTTAAACCGGATGAAGAAGTATTTTCAACAATTGATTTTAAGTTTGATATAATAGACAGCAGACTGCAGGAATTGGCATTTCAAAATAAAGGTGTTACTCTAGAATTAGTTGATAAGAGAAAAGGACAGGAAATTACAAAAGAATATTACTCTGAAAATGGGCTTTTAGATTTTATTAATTATTTAAATGAAAGCAAGACACCCATTCACGACACACCAATAATTTTTGATGGAGAAAGAGTTGTTGGAGATCTTCAAATGTATGGAGAAATATGTATTCAATTTACTGATTCTACAACAGAATATATCGCTAGTTATGTAAATAATATTCCTACAACTGAGGCTGGAACTCATGAAACAGGTTTTAAAACTGGTATGACGAGAGCCTTTAAGGAGTGGGCTAAGAAGTTAGGATTGGTTAAGGAAAAGGATAAGGAATTTGAAGGTGACGATTTAAGAGAAGGCATGACTGCAATTGTAAGAATTAAAATTACAAATCCTATATTCGAAGGGCAAACTAAAACTAAACTCGGAAATACTGAGGCATATACCATGATGAATGATTTGGTATACACTAAATTTTCTGAATGGATTGAAGATAACAAAACTTTAGCTACAAATATAATTAATAATGCTTTAGAAGCAGCAAAAAGAAGAGACAAAATTAAGAAAATAAATGATGCAGAAAAAAAGAAAATAGGTAAAGGAACTGCACCGCTTGCAGGTAAAGTTGCTGTATGTACATTAAAAGATAAATTTGTAAATGAATTTATAGTTGTTGAGGGAGATTCGGCAGGTGGTTCTGCAAAACAGGCTAGAGATAGAAGATTCCAAACAATAATGCCATCTAAGGGAAAAATAATGAATACAGAAAAGCAAAAGCTTGAAAATGTATTAGCCTCTGAAGAATTAAAAATATTTAATACTGCAATTGGAACAGGGACCTTAGATAATTATAAAGAAGAAGATTTAAAATATGATAAAATCATAATTATGAGTGATGCAGATGTTGATGGATATCATATTAGAACTCTTTGGATGACATATATCTATAGATATATGCGACCATTAATAGCAAATGGTCATTTATATCTTGCACAGCCTCCTTTATACAAGGTATATAAGGAATCAAAAGGTAAAGATATAGTTAAATATGCATATAGTGATGATGAATTAGAAGGTGTTAAAAAGCAAATTGGAAAAGGTGCTTTAATTCAAAGATATAAAGGTCTTGGGGAAATGAATCCAGATCAGTTATGGGATACAACATTAAATCCAGAAAGTAGAACACTGCTTCAAGTGACTATAGAAGATGCAGCTAAGGCAGAAAAGATGATTTCGTTGCTTATGGGTGATATTGTAGAACCAAGAAAGAATTATATGTATAAATACGGAGAATTTTAGGTAGTTTACAGTTAACAATTTACAATTTACAGTTGAGGGGCGAATTTATTCCACAACTTTAAATTGTGCACTGTAAACTGAAGAAGGGATATATTATGGCAAAGAAGAATGAAAATAACATACCTAAGGATAATAATATAATTAACATTCCTATTGAAGAGGCAATGCCAGAAAATTATTTGCCTTATGCAATAGAAGTAGCAAAAGATAGAGCACTTCCAGATGTTAGAGATGGATTAAAGCCAGTACATAGAAGAATTTTATATGGAGCGTATATGTTAAAGGCGTTTCCGGATAGACCATATTATAAGTCTGCAAGAATAGTTGGGGATATACTAGGTAAATATCATCCACACGGTGATACATCAGTTTATGAGTCTATGGTAATTTTAGCACAAGATTTTTCTACAAGAGCACCTCTTATAGAAGGTCATGGAAACTGGGGATCTATAGATGGAGATGGAGCAGCAGCAATGAGGTATACAGAAGCGAGATTATCGCCTATTGCCATGGAAATGCTTCGCGATATTGAAAAAGATACGGTTGATATGGTTCCTAACTATTCGGACAGTGAAATGGAGCCTAAAGTATTACCAAGCAGATATCCTAATCTTTTAGTAAATGGAACGTTTGGTATAGCTGTTGGTCTTGCAACTAATATACCACCACACAATCTAGGAGAAGTGACGGATGGCGTTTTAGCTTATATTGATAATAATGAGATAACAACTAGTGAGTTAATGAAATATATTAAAGGTCCAGACTTACCGACAGGTGGGATCTTAATTGGAGAAAAATCTATCTTAGCTGCTTATGAAACCGGAGAAGGAAAAGTTGCATATAGGGCTAAAACTAACATAGAAAAGCTTGAAAATGGTAGAATTGGTATAGTTATAACTGAATTCCCATTCAGAAGAAATAAATCTAAACTTCTTCAAACTATATCTGAAATGACGGGAGACAAAAGGCATGCTAAAGCGTTAGAAGCTATAACAGATATTAGAGATGAATCTGATAGAAATGGAATCAGAGCTGTAGTTGAATTAAAGAAAAATGCAGGTGAAGATGTAGCTGATAAGATATTAAAATATTTATTTAAGAAAACTGATTTGCAGTGTAACATTAGTTTTAATATGGTTGCATTAGCCAATGGAAAGCCTGAAACTATGAGTTTGAAGGCTATAATACGATATTATGTAGAACATCAAAAAGAAATAATAACTAGAAGAACAAGCAAAGAGCTTGAAGTAGCAAAGAAGAGACATCATATTGTTGAAGGTTTTATTAAGGCTATAAGCATATTAGATGAAGTAATAGCAATGATTAGAAGTTCGAAATCTAAGAAGGATGCTTCTATAAATTTAATTGATAAATTTGGATTTTCAGAAGACCAAGCTCAAGCTGTATTAGAACTTATGTTGTATAGATTAACAGGTCTTGAAATAGAGGTGTTTCAAAAGGAATATGAACAACTTGACAAACTTATTAAAAAACTTGAAAAAATATTATCTAGTGAAAAGGAACTTTTAAAAGTAGTCAAAAGTGAATTAAAAGAAATTAGTGATAAATATTCAGATAAAAGACGAACTGAAATAGTTCATGATGATAGTGAAAGTAAAATTGAGCTTGAAGAATTAATTGTTATAGAAGATGTTGTAATTACAGTATCAAAAGACGGATTTGTTAAGCGAATGCCTCTTAAAAATTATAATAGATCAAGTTCTAATCCTGAAGATATTGAATATAGAGAAGGAGATTGTTTGAGTTTTTTAGTAAATTCAAATACTAAAGATACTCTGGTTGTATTTACAGATAAAGGCTTTATGTATCAGACAAAGGGTATTAATATATCTGAGCTTAAATGGAAGGAAAAAGGAGAAAGGCTTGATGAAATTATTAAAACTTTAAACCTTGAAGAGGAAAAAATAGTTTCAGCTATATCTATAGATAATTTTTCACCAAGTAATGCTCTTAGATTTATCACCAAAAAAGGTGGAATTAAATTAAGTTCATTGGATAAATTCCAAACTTCATATACTAAGCTTCAAGCATTAAAGCTTAGAGAAGATGATGAATTAATAGATGTATGCTTAAGAGAGCTAGAAGAAGAACAAAAATTCTTGAGAGTTAAAAGTAAGTTGGGATTAGAATTTACTCTTGAAGTAAAAGCTTTAGAGGATACATCCAGGAATATATTGCCAATGCAGTTATTTAATTTCCCGAAGGAAGATGAAATAATTGAAGTTGAAGATAGTGAAGAACTTGAATATTTTGAAATAAATCTTGGAATAACAGATAAAAAGAAGTTTAGGGCTTTTGAAAGAATTAAAGAAGATGCCTTGAAAGTTAAAACCAATTCCTTAAAAGAGATACTCATGTTTAGCAATAAGGGATTTGTATACAAAGTCCCAGCATTCCTAATGAAGAAGGTATTAAAAGACGAAATTGAAGTAGAAGCATTTTTGGGAAAATTAGAAAAGGGAGAAAAAATAATTAGCTTAAAATCAATAGATTCATATACTGATGAAGATCTAGCTGTTTATACATTTTCTAAAAAGGGAATGATTAAGAAGACTTTATTAAAGGAATTTGAAGGCGATTTCTTTAAACAAGTATGTTATAAGTTTAAGTACGAAGATGATGAAGTAATTGCTACAGAAGTAGAACAATTAAAATTTGGGCATTTAATTATGATTACTAAAAAAGGTATGGCAATAAGATTCCCAGTTGAAAATGTAAATACCATGGGTAAAATTGCATCAGGAGTTACAGGAATAAGCTTACGAGATGAGGATGAAGTTATTTTTGGTAAATATCATAGTAATTATAAAAGTGGAGAAGGAAATAGTGTGATTCTGTCTGAAAGTGATATGGAAGTAATGCTCGTTTCTAAATCTAAAGAAAAATCGGTAATGAAAATAAATGATATTAAATTACAGAATAGAGCAGGAAGAGGAGCTAATATAATGGTTATTGTTCTTGATGATGAAATAAAAGAAGTTACATTAAGATAGTATATATTATATGGTGTTTATAAAATAATTGAGTTATAATTAAGGTAATAATAAATTATAGAATGAGGATGTTCTAAAGTGGTTAGGATATCCTCATTTGTCTTATAAGAGGAGGAAGTTTATATGAAAAAAGTATGTGTATTATTAGCAGAAGGATTTGAAGAAATAGAAGCTTTAACTGTATCTGATATAATGAGAAGAGCAGATATAACCTGTGATTTAATTTCAATGGAAGATGAAATGGTTAAATCAAGTCATGGACTAGAAATTAAAGCAGATAAAATTTTTGATGCGGATATGGAATATGATTTGGTTGTAATTCCGGGAGGTATACCAGGAGCTACTAATTTGAGAGATGACGAAAGGGTAATAAAATTTGTAAAAAAACAAAATAAAGAAGGAAAATTATTAGCAGCAATTTGTGCAGGGCCAATTGTACTTGGGAAAGCTGGTTTGACTGAAGGAATAAACATGACATCATATCCAGGTTATGAAGATGAATTAATTAACTGTGAATATTTAGAAGAAGCAGTTGTGGTTGATAAAAATATAATAACTAGTAGAGGACCAGCAACTGCAATGGCTTTTTCGTATAAATTATTAGAAATGCTAGGGTATGAGCATAAGGTTGAAGCTATTTCATCAGGAATGTTATATAAGATGTATATAGGTTAAGATGTTAGATGTAATTAATAGCAATGCACAATTTTGAATTGTAAAAATTAATAGATATATAATTTGAATTGTGCATTGTAAACTAGAAAGAGGATAAATGATGGCTGAAAGATGGTTTGTAAAAAATATAAAAGCTAATTATAAGCAAATAGCACAAAAATATGGAATTACAGAATTTATGAGCAAGCTTATTATTAATAGGGATATTACAAATGATGAAGTTATAAGAAGCTATGTAAATCCAAGTCTTGAAAGACTTAGAAATGCAAGTGATATGAAAGATTTAGATAAAACTGTAAATATCCTTAAAGAAAAAATAGAATTAAATAAAAAAATACGGATTGTTGGAGATTATGATGTAGATGGAGTTATAAGCATTTACATTTTATATACTGCATTAGTTAAATGCAATGCAAAAGTAGATTATGAAATCCCAGATAGAATTAAAGATGGCTATGGTATAAATAAAGATATAATACAACAAGCTAAGGAAGATGGAGTTGATACAATCTTAACTTGTGACAATGGAATATCAGCAATAGAAGCAATTAAATATGCAAAAGATTTGGGAATGACTGTTATTGTAACAGATCATCATGATATTCCGTTTGTAGAAGATGAAAATAATAATAGAAAATTCATAAGTTCAGAAGCAGATGCTATAGTGAATCCTAAACAAGAAGATTGTAGATATAAATTTAAGCAATTATGTGGAGCAGGAGTAGCATTTAAACTTGTTCAAGTGCTTTATGAAAAATTTAATATAGATAAGGAAGAAGCGTTTAAATTAATAGAATTTTTGGCTATTGCAACAGTTTGCGATGTTGTAGATTTAGTTGATGAGAATAGAATTTTTGTTAAAAAAGGATTAGAACTTATAAATAATACTAGCAATTTAGGTTTAATGGAATTGCTTAGAGAATGTGAATTAAATGAAAAAAAATTATCAGTATATCATCTTGGATTTATAATAGGACCCTGTATTAATGCATCAGGCAGGCTAGATACTGCGAAAGTAGGATTACAATTATTGCTTTCAAAAGAAGAAGAGGAAGCAGTTACTTTAGCTAAAGAATTAGTAAGGTTAAATGAAGAAAGAAAAGAAATGACAATGAAAGGCGTTGAAACTGCAATAGAAATTGTTGAAATGAACGGGATGATTAATGACAAGGTGCTTGTGATTTATATACCGGATGTTCATGAAAGCTTAGCAGGGATAATCGCAGGGAGGATAAGGGAAAAATACAATGCGCCAACCTTGGTTGTCACAAAGTCCGAAAAAGGAGTAAAGGGTTCTGGTAGATCCATAGAGGAATATAATATGTATGAGGAACTTATTAAATGCAAGGATTTACTTGAAAACTTTGGGGGGCATCCTATGGCTGCTGGATTTTCACTGCAGGAAGAAAATATTGATGAATTTAGAAGAAGATTGAATAAAAATACTGCTTTAAAAGATGAAGATTTACTTAGAAAGGTTACCATTGATTGTGTTTTGCCACTTGATTCAATAAGTTATGATTTGATCAATGATATTGAAAGATTAGAACCGTTTGGAAAAGCTAACTCTAAACCATTATTTGCTGAAAAAAATGTGAGTTTAATAAAAGCAGTAGTATTGGGGAAAAATAGAAATGTGTTAAAGCTTAAGGTAAAGACTAAATTAAATAAAGTAATAGATGCAATATATTTTGGAGATATTTATGAATTTGAAGAAGAAGTTAGTAATAAGTATGGCAAAGAAGAATTGTTAAAACTTTATGATGGAGTATATAATGGGATAATGATGGATTTGGTTTTTTATCCAAATGTTAATGAATATAATGGAAATACGAGTATTCAAATTGTAGTCCAAAATTACAGATGATTTAGGAAGTTTACAGTTTACAATTTACAGTGTACAGTTGAGATAGCAATTGTTCAAAGTAAGATACTGATGTAGATATTGTTTATAGTTTGCAATTTACAGTTGAGATGAGAAAAATAGAGATCTTACATGGATTTCAATAAATAGTTAAGTGATTTCGGGAGGGAAGTCTTTTGTCAAAATATAAAATTATAATGACCGGAGGAGGAACAGCAGGGCATGTTACTCCTAATTTAGCGTTGATACCTAAATTGAAAGAAAAAGGATTTGAAATAAAATATATTGGTAGTTTCAATGGTATTGAAAAAGAGATAATAGAAAAAAACAATATACCATTCTTTGGAATAAGTTGTGGGAAATTAAGAAGGTATTTTGATGTTAAAAACTTTACAGATCCATTTAAGATAATGAAAGGAGTTATTCAGTCTATAAGAATAATTTCAAAGGAGCAACCGGATATTATTTTTTCAAAAGGTGGATTTGTTGCAGTTCCTGTAGTTATTGCAGCATCAATGAAAAAAATACCCGTAGTAGCCCATGAATCTGATATAACACCAGGCTTAGCTAATAAATTATCAGCACCTTTTTGTGATAAATTATGTGTTACTTTTAGAGAAAGCTTAAATTATGTAAAGGGCGATAAAGGTGTACTTACTGGAAGTCCTATAAGAGAAGAAATCCTTAAGGGTGATAAATTTAAAGGGAAAAAACTATGTGGATTTACTAATGATAAGGAAACATTGCTTATAATGGGTGGAAGCCTTGGATCTAAATTGATAAATGAGGAAATAAGAAAGAACTTAGATAGACTTTTAAGTGAATTTAATATAATTCACATTTGCGGAAAAGGTAATATTGAGGAAAGCTTGAAAGATAGAAGTGGATATCAACAATTTGAATATGTAAGCGATGAACTACCAAATCTTATGGCTGCTGCAGATTACATAGTATCAAGAGCAGGAGCTAATTCTATATTTGAATTTTTGGCGTTAAAAAAACCAACTTTATTGATTCCTCTTTCTAAAAAGGCGAGTAGAGGAGATCAAATTTTGAACTCTAAATCCTTTAAAAAAGAAGGATATTCATTAATGATAGAAGAAGAAGAAATTAATGAAAAAGTATTATATCATAAAATTATTGAATTAAAGAAGAGAAAAAGAGAATTGATAGGAAATATGGAGAAAAGTCAAGCCCAAAATGGTGTAGAAGCAATAGTAGGGGTATTATTAAAGAGCATTCGAGAATAGATTGCTAAAATCTATAAATATTATTTAAAATAATACAAATTATATAATCAAATCTTGCAAAAAAAAATATGTGAGATATAATAAAAGAGTAAGTTTATTTTAGTTAATAAGTAAGTTAATTATTTAACGAGAAGATGAGGTGCTGTTTCAATGAAGAAAGTGTCAATAATATATTGGAGTTGTGGTGGTAATATCGAGATTCTAGCAAACAAAATGGCAGAGGGTGCTAGAGAGCAAGGTGCAAATGTTAACTTAAAGCATGTTGCAGATGCCACAATAGAAGATGTATTAGAAGCAGATTGCCTTGCTTTTGGCTGCCCAGCATTAGATGCAACTAAAATAGAACAAGAAGAAATGAGACCATTTCTTCAACAGTTAGAATCTTTTAAAGATCAGAATGAAAATAAGAATTGTATTTTGTTTGCTACCTATGGATGGATTGATAATTCTTTCATGAAAATATGGAAAGATGAGATGTCATCATATGGGTTTAATGTGATTGGAGATTTAGCAGTTAAAGATTCAATAACTAAGAAGCACTCGAGTATGATTATGAACTTAAGTAAACAATTGGTTAAATAAACTGATTGTAATAGTGCTTAAGAGGTGTGACTTTTAGCTAGTCAAATGTTATTATGTTTATTAGGTGGTCTTTTAAGACTAACTTATTAATAAATACTCTAAATTTAATTTTTAAATTTTGAAAGAGGGGTCAACGCGATGAGAAAAATGAAAACTATGGATGGTAATACTGCAGCAGCTCATATATCTTATGCATTTACAGAAGTTTCTGCAATATTCCCAATTACACCATCATCACCAATGGCAGAACATGTAGATGAATGGGTAGCACAAGGAAGAAAGAACATATTTGGACAACCTGTAAAAGTTATGGAAATGCAATCAGAAGCTGGAGCAGCTGGTGCAGTTCATGGATCTTTACAAGCTGGAGCATTAACAACTACTTATACTGCTTCACAAGGTTTATTATTAATGATACCAAACATGTACAAAATTGCTGGTGAAATGTTACCAGGAGTATTCCACGTTTCAGCTAGAGCATTAGCTACATCTTCTCTAAATATATTTGGAGATCATCAAGATGTTATGGCAGCAAGACAAACTGGTTTTGCAATGCTTGCAGAAGGATCAGTTCAAGAAGTAATGGATTTAGCAGCAGTAGCTCATTTAACTGCTATTAAAACAAGAATTCCATTCTTAAACTTCTTTGATGGATTCAGAACTTCTCATGAAGTACAAAAAATTGAAGTTTTAGAATATGATGAATTAGCAAAATTACTTGATTGGGATTCAGTTAAAGCTTTCAGAGAAAGAGCATTAAACCCAAATCATCCTGTAACTAGAGGAACTGCTCAAAATGCAGATGTATATTTCCAAGAAAGAGAATCTGTAAATAGATTCTATGATGAATTACCAGAAACAGTAGAAAGCTACATGGCTGAAATTACTAAGTTAACTGGTAGAGAATATCACTGTTTCGATTACTATGGAGCACCAGATGCTGATAGAGTAATCATTGCTATGGGTTCAGCTACTGACGTTTGTGAAGAAACTATAGATTACTTAAATGCTAATGGACAAAAAGTTGGTGTTATTAAAGTAAGATTATTCAGACCATTCTCAAATGAAAGATTATTAGCAGCTATTCCAAAGACAGTTAAGAAAATTGCTGTTTTAGATAGAACTAAAGAACCAGGATCAGCTGGAGAACCATTATACTTAGATATTAGAAATGCATTCTTCGGACAAGCTGATGCACCAGTTATTGTTGGTGGTAGATTCGGTTTAGGTTCAAAAGATCCAAATCCAGGACATATTGCTGCAGTTTATGCTAACTTAGCACAAGCTACACCAAAGAATGGGTTTACAATAGGAATTAATGATGACGTTACAAATACTTCATTAGAAGTAACTGAAGATATAGATGCTACTCCAGAAGGAACTACATCTTGTAAGTTCTGGGGATTAGGATCAGATGGTACTGTTGGAGCAAACAAGAGTGCAATCAAGATTATCGGAGATAATACTGATATGTACGCTCAAGCATACTTCTTCTATGATTCAAAGAAATCAGGAGGAATCACAGTATCTCACTTAAGATTTGGTAAGAAAGCAATTAAGTCACCATACTTAATTAACAAAGCAGACTTTGTTTCATGTTCTAACCAATCATATGTTCACAAATACAATGTACTTGATGGATTAAAGCCAGGTTCAACTTTCTTATTAAATACTATCTGGTCACCAGAAGAATTAGAAGAAAAATTACCTGCTTCATATAAGAGATTCTTAGCAAATAACAACATTAAGTTCTACACTTTAAATGCTGTAGGTATTGCTCAAGAAATCGGTCTTGGCGGAAGAATCAACATGATAATGCAATCAGCTTTCTTTAAGTTAGCTAATGTTATTCCAGTTGAAGATGCTATTAGACACTTAAAAGAGTCAGTTGTAACTTCTTATGGTAAGAAGGGTGAAAAAGTTGTTAACATGAACAACGCAGCTATAGATAAAGGTGTTGAATCAATTGTTGCAATCAATATTCCAGAAGCTTGGAAGACTGCACAAGATGAAAAAGAAGAAGAAATCAAACACATTACTAAGTTTGTTAAGGATATAGTTATTCCAATGAACAGACAAGAAGGAGATCAACTTCCAGTTTCAGCATTTATAGGAATGGAAGATGGTACTTTTGAAAATGGTACTGCAGCATTCGAAAAAAGAGGAATTGCAGTAAATGTTCCTGAATGGGATTCAGAAAAATGTATCCAATGTAACCAATGTTCAATAGTATGTCCACATGCTGTAATAAGACCATTCTTATTAACAGAAGCAGAAAAGAATGCTGCTCCAGAATCAGTTAAAGCAGTTGCTGCTAAGGCATTAAAGACAGAAGAACCATTATTCTATGCTATGGGAATTTCTCCATTAGATTGTAGTGGATGTGGAAACTGTGCTCAAGTATGTCCTGCTCCAGGAAAAGCATTAGTTATGCAACCACAAGAAAGCCAACATGTAAATATTCCAGCTTGGGATTACTTAGTACATGATATTTCAGTTAAGAAGAACCCAATGAACAAAAAGACAGTTAAAGGTAGCCAATTTGAGCAACCATTACTTGAATTCTCAGGAGCTTGTGCAGGTTGTGGAGAAACTCCATATGTTAAAGCTATAACTCAATTAGTTGGTGATAGAATGATGGTAGCTAATGCAACTGGATGTACATCAATTTGGGGAGGATCTGCTCCTTCAACTCCATATACTAAGAATAAAGAAGGACATGGACCAGCTTGGGCTAACTCATTATTCGAAGATAATGCTGAATATGGATTAGGTATGTTCTTAGGAGTTAAAGCTATCAGAGAAAGAATTGCAGGAGAAGCAAAAGCTGCTATAGCTGCAAATGATCCAGCAAAAGCTGAATTACAAGATTGGTTAGACAATGTTGATGAAGGTGAAGGAACTAGAGAAAGAGCTAATGCATTAGTTGCTGCTCTAGAAAAATCAGGAACTGAAGCTGCTAAATCAATTTTAGCTCAAAAAGATTACTTCGTTAAGAGATCACAATGGATCTTCGGAGGAGACGGATGGGCATACGATATCGGATACGGTGGAGTTGACCATGTATTAGCTTCTGGAGAAGATGTAAATATATTAGTAGTAGATACAGAAGTTTATTCTAACACTGGTGGTCAATCATCTAAAGCTACTCCAACTGCTGCAATCGCTAAGTTTGCTGCAAGTGGTAAGAAGACTAAGAAGAAAGATCTTGGTATGATGGCTATGAGTTATGGTTATGTATATGTAGCTCAAATTAACATGGGTGCTGATAAGAACCAAGTTATGAAAGCTCTTGCAGAAGCAGAAGCTTACAAAGGACCATCATTAATAATTGCTTATGCACCATGTATCAATCATGGATTAAGAATTGGTATGGGTAACAGCCAAGAAGAAGCTAAGAGAGCTAGTGCATGTGGATATTGGCAAATGTACAGATTCAACCCGGAATTAAAAGAAGCTGGAAAGAATCCATTCTCATTAGATTCAAAAGAACCAACAGCAGACTTCAAGGAATTCTTAATGGGAGAAGTTAGATACTCTTCATTAGCTAAAGCATTCCCAGAACAAGCTGAAGCTTTATTTGAAAAGACTAAACAAGATGCTATGGAAAGATTAGAAGGATACAAGAAATTAGCTGATCAAAAATAGTATTAAGAAATAAATAACTAAATTTGCGCGAAGAAAAGAAGCCACTTTTGTGGCTTCTTTTTTATAAATAATAAAAAAAATTAATTTTAGGGTTTTATTTTATTGAAATACAAGGTAAAATTAATTGAGACATTATCAAAAATTAATTTTGTATAAAATTGTTTGTTTTATGAAATGATATTTTTGTAAGTAAATACAATTAATTTTTAAGCACTATCTTATCAACATAATATAGACATATTATTAATAATTATTTTTTTGATACATATACCTAAAGGAGGTTTTATAATGGATAAAGATTTAGAAAAATGCGGATGCAATAATGAAGAAGAGAACAACTGCGGATGTGGTGGACATAATCATGGTGAAGACCATGAATGCAATTGTGGAAATGACCATGATCACGAATGTGGATGTGGATGCGGTGATGATGAAGAAAACTTCGTTATAGATTTAGAAGATGAAAATGGAAATGTAGTTACATGCCCTGTAGTTGATGAATTTGAGTATGAAGGAAATATGTACTATTTAGCTCAAAACCCAAATGAAGACTCAGTTTATCTTTTTAGATTAGACGGTGAAGCTTTAGTAGTTCCAGACGAAGAAGAATTTGACAAAGTATCAGCTTATTATGAAAATGAGCTAGTTGGCGAAGAATAATATTATAAAAAAGACTTTAGTATATTTAGCTAAAGTCTTTTTTGTAGGAAAAATATAGTAAAGGAAGGGCGGCTAATAAGCTATTGCTCCAATATTGTATATAGTTTACAATTCAAAATAATAATGATATATTTTAAATGTGTGACGATAGGGTGCAATATATAAAATTACATATACAATTTGATAAAGAACATAAGTGTCAAAATGGGAGGAATAAAGCAATGCAATTATCTAAAAAGGCGGGGAATATAACACCATCTATTACATTAGCAATCACAGCTAAGGCTAATGAATTGAAAAGTCAAGGGGTAGATGTGGTAGGTTTTGGGGCAGGAGAACCGGATTTTAATACACCACAAAATATAATTCAAGCAGCTATAGATGCTATGAATAATGGGAAGACTAAGTATACACCAGCTGGAGGGATGTTGGAATTAAAAGAAACTATTTGTGACAAATTTAAAAAAGATAATAATTTGGAATATAAACCAAGCCAAATAATAATATCTACTGGTGCAAAGCAGTGTTTGGCGAATGCACTTATGGCTGTTTTGAATCCTGAGGATGAGGTATTGCTTCCGGTACCGTATTGGGTCAGTTATCCTGAACTAGTGAAGTTAGCTGATGGAGTTCCTGTGTTTGTAGAAACATCTAAAGAAAGTAATTATAAATATACAAGGGCAGATTTAGAAAAGGCTGTCACAAATCAAACAAAAGCAATAATAATCAATAGTCCTAATAATCCAACAGGAACTATATATAATGAAGAAGAACTATTGGAAATTGCTAATTTTGCAAAAGAGCATAATTTATTAATTATATCAGATGAAATATATGAAAAATTAATATATGATGGTGAGAAACATATTAGTATTGCAGCTTTAAACGAAGATGCCTATGAGAGAACAATAGTAATTAATGGTGTGTCTAAGGCTTATGCAATGACAGGATGGAGACTAGGTTATGCAGCAGCAAGTGAAAAAATAATTAAACTTATGACTAGTCTTCAAAGTCATATGACATCAAATGTAAATACAATAACACAATACGCAACTATTGAAGCTTTAAATGGACCGGTGGAAGATTTAAATAATATGGTCAAAGAATTTGAGAATAGAAGAAATTTTATGATATACAAATTGGAAAAGTTAAATGAAATATCAATTATCAGACCTAGTGGAGCGTTTTATATTATGGTGAGTATAGCAGCATACTTAAATACGACTTTTAGAGATCAAGAAATTAATAATTCCGTAGATTTTGCTAGAGTATTATTAGAAGAGGAAAAAGTAGCGGTTGTACCTGGTGCAGGATTTGGAGCAGGTGAATATATAAGATTATCATATGCAGCATCTATGGATGTAATTGAAAATGGAATAGATAGAATTTCAATATTTTTAAGTAAAATTAAGTAAAATATATAAAAAAGTATTTTAATTGACAATATGCAACGAATAATTGATAATTAAAATATGGAAAAATATATAGTGTCAAGAATTAAATAAATATCTAACTCTAAGGATGTATATGTTCTATTGGTAAAAGAACAATTATTAATTGATAATTGTTGATTAGGACTTGTGAATCTTGAGTTATATATTAAAAAGGTAGGTATAGTACTTTGGAGAAACTTGCTATATTTGATATAGATTATACGATTACTAAAAAAGAAACTTTAATGGAATTGTTTAAATTTGTAATAAAGAATGATAAAAGGAATATTTGTTTTTTGCCCAGAGCTATATTTTGTGGGATTATGTATGGAATAAAAGTGTATGATGAGCAAAAGGTGAAAGAAAAATTCTTGAAATTTATAGATGGAATAGAGGAAAAAGATTTAGCCATTCTCGTTAAGAAGTTTTATGATGAAAAATTAACTACAATAATATATGAAGATGCATTAAAAATGATAAAAAAATTGAAAAATGAAGGATATTTGATATATCTAATTTCTGCATCCCCAGAATTTTATATAAATGAATTTTATAATATAAAAGAAGTTGATAGAGTAATTGGAACAAAGTTTTGGTTTAAAAATGGTGTTTTTACAAGAAAAATGAATGGAAGAAATTGCAAGGGAGAGGAGAAGGTAAAGAGATTAAAAGAAGTAATAAAAGATGAAAAAATCAAAGTGGATTTTAAAGAGTCTTATATGTTTTCGGATTCTTTATCTGATAAACCTCTTTTGGATTTGGTAGGAAAACCTTATTTAATAAATTATAGTAAAAAGCATGAAATTGAAATACTAAAATGGCAATAAAAGATAGATAAGAAAAGAGTGATGGAGATGGAGGAAAAAATAATATATGAAGTTTTGCGAGTTTTAGAAGGAAAACCGCTTTTTTTAGAGAATCATTTAAGGAGAATGAAAAATTCTTTTGAATTAATTAATGAAAATTTTAAAATTACTTATGATGAAATAAGCGAAAAAATAAAAGAATTGATAAAAAGTGAAAAAAAAGTTGAAGGAAATATAAAAATAACATATTCGGTCAATGAAAAGTTATTAAGAATATTTTTTATTGAACACTCATATCCTTCATCAGATATGTATAAAGATGGAGTTAAAACCATTTTGTATTTTGCTGAAAGAGAAAATCCTAATGCAAAAATAATTAACACAACTTTTAGAGAACGAATTAATAATGAAATAAGAGACAAAAATGTTTATGAAGCAATACTTGTTGATTCAAAAGGAAATATTACGGAAGGAAGCAGATCAAACATATTTATGGTTAAAGACAACATTCTTATTACTTCTCCGTCAAAAAAGGTTTTGCCTGGAGTTACCAGAGGCGAAGTGATTGAGATAGCTTTAAGAAATGGTATAGAAGTTAAAGAAGAGGAATTTAAAGCTTCAGATATTGGTGAGTTGGATGGTATGTTTATTTCAGGTACATCTCCTAAAATATTACCAATAAGTAAAGTTGATAATGTAAATTTTAATGTTAACAATGATATAATTAGAAAATTAATTGAAGAATATAATCATGAAATAGATTCATATATAAAAATGCATTGAAAAATGAAATTTTTGCACTTATTTGTAAAATTACATAAATTAATATAAATAAATGAATATAAAATTATATTAGCCTGTGGTATACTAAAAGAAAAGAGTATTTTTTAGGGGGAGATATTATGAGTTTGAAATTTTCAGCATCATCATTAGGAGAATGTCTAGATAAAGCAGCTAGTGAATTAAATATTGCTAAAGAAAATTTAAAATATAAGGTCACTAAAGAAGAAAAGCATTTTTTTAAAAAGATCGTTGAAATAGAAATATTAGAGAGTGAACTTAATAAGAGAGAAGAAAATGAGCAAGAAATAATAAAAAATGATATTGAAAATAAAGTTGCAGAGAATATAGAAGAAGATAATATGGAATACGGAGCTAAAGTAGAGAATGGAAAGATAATAGTAACAGACTCTGGTAATAGCAATGAAGTTATCACAATAAAACCATGTGATGGCATTAAATTATATGTTAATGGTGAGCTCGCAGGGCAAATTGCAGAAGTATCTTCCCGTGATAATATAGAATATAAATTTGAAGAAGTTGAACCAACAAGAAGTGCAGAAATACAAGTTACAAGTAATAAAATGGAAGCTTATCTTAGTATAAAGTCTAATCCTGTACATATATATAAGCTAGTTGATCAGGGATACCGTAAGAATTTAGTTATTCAAAAGAAAAAGGTAGAAGACAAACATCCAGCAAAATATACTGTGAATGAATTAAGGGCTTTACTGCAAAATAAAGGTATTCGATATGGTATGATTAATGATGCATTGGAAGAAGCTTGTCAAGTTCATCATGTAGAAGATTTACTTGTAGCAAAAGGGATGCCTGCTCAAGATGACATACCTGATGAGATTCAGGTATTATTCAAGGAATCAGAAGAGTTAAAAGGGTATGAAGAAACAAGTGACAAAATTGATTTTAGAAATAGATTTTCAATTGCAAATGTTGTTGTTGGAGATGTTATAGGTAGAATAATACATGGTACTACTGGAAGTGATGGACAAGATGTTTTTGGCGTACAATTAAAAAGAAAGACGTCAAAAAAAGTTGCATTAAAAATTGGAGACGGATGTAAACTTGAACATGATGAAGTTATAGCAACTACTGAAGGAAAACCTTCGTTCAAAACCAATACATTTGCAGTAAATAAGCAATATAAGGTAGATCAGGTTGATTTGAAGAGTGGTAATATTGACTTTGTTGGTAATGTTGAAGTAACTGGAGCGGTTTTAGAAGGTATGGAGGTAAAAGCCGGGAATGAATTACTGATTGGGAAAAATGTAGAGTCTGCAACAGTGCGATCGGGTGGAGAAATAAGAATAAATGGTAACGTATTAAATTCAACAGTTACAGCAGGTTGTGAAAATGTTGAAAGAAAGCAATATTTGGATAATTTGTTAACGTATAAAAGTATTATGGAAGAATTGCGAGCTTCTGCTGAACAAGTAAAGGGAAACAAATTATTAGGTGATAGAAAAGATGGAGAAATTATTAAGATTCTAATTGAGAATAAATTTAAAGCATTGCCTAACTTATCAAGAAGTGTTTTGAATTTCAACATGTCACAAGGCATTCAACATAGTGAGTTGGTTACTTTTATAATAAACAAATTGATTGGACTAGGACCTCTTAAAATGGAAAGCTATAAAGAGCTTGAAAAGTTTGAAAAGATGCTTGATGAGGAAATAGAAGAAATAGAGGCGTTAATAGTGGTTCCGGCGGATATCTATCTAGGATATGCACAAGGAGCAACTATAGAGGCATCGGGAAATGTTTATATAACTGGAAAAGGTCAGTATACATGTGAGATTACCGCTTTAAATAAAATAGAATTTACAAATGAAAAAGCAGTGTGTAGAGGAGGTACACTATACGCTGGTTCAGAGATAAGAGTAAAGACAGTAGGAAGTGAGGCGGGAGTTAATACTATATTGAAGGTTTCTAAGAAAGGTCGTATTTTTGCTGATATAGCACATTATAATACAGTTTTTTGTTTTGGAGAAAAGCAAATGGTATTAGATATCTCTTCTAAAAATGTAGAGGCATATTTGGACAAAGATGGAGACGTAACGATTGATAAGTTCATTTTATAGGAGGTTATAAAACTAATGGCGAGTAATGAAATTAAGATATTAATATTTGGACTTGGTGGAGAACATTATGCAACAGATATAAAGGAAGTTGAAAGAATTTTAGGGTATCAAGAACCTACTGTTTTACCTGAAGCTCCATCTTTTGTTAAAGGAGTAATTAATTATGAAGAAAGAATACTTCCAATTATAAGTTTGTCTAAAAAATTTAGAATTGGAGAAGATATAAATAATGATGATAAAAAAATTATTGTTGTAAAAAGAGCATCAAATAAATTTGGAATAATTGTTGAAAATGTATATGAAGTAAGAGATGTAAATAGTGACTTAATGGAAGAGGCTCCTCCAATAACAGCTACAATAGATAAAAAATACATTTCTGGATTAATAAAGCTTGGAGAAAATATAGTTATTTTGCTAGACTTAGAAAAAATATTATCTTCTGAAGATGAAGAAAGAATCTTTTAGGGGGTAAAAATGGTAGGTGCAGAGATAAAAGTTGGAATAGCTGATTTGAATTTGGTACTGGATCCAGGAACAATAATGACTATAGGATTAGGCTCATGCATAGGCATAGCTTTATATGATAAAACATTAAAAGTTGCTGGATTGGCACATATAATGCTTCCTGATAGCACTCAATTTAAAAATAACACTAACCCTATGAAATTTGCAGATACTGCTATACCTATTTTAATAGAAAAAATGGAAAAAGAGGGCTGCAAAAAAAGAAACCTTATAGCTAAAATTGCAGGGGGGGCATCAATGTTTAATTTTACTGATAAAAGTATAATAAGTGATATTGGTAAAAGAAACAGTGACGCGGTAAAAAAAGCCTTAAAAGATGAAGCTGTACCTGTAATCTCAGAAGAGACAGGAGGAAATAAGGGAAGAACAATGATTCTTCACGCAAGTGATGGAAAGGTAGTTCTTAAAGTTGTAGGACAAGGTGTTATGGAAATATAAAATTGCAAGAAAGGGTGATTAGGTGGATAAAATCAAAATTATAGTTGTTGATGACTCGGCGTTTATGAGAAAAGCTATTTCGGATATGATAGAATCTGAAAGTACTTTCGAAGTTATCGCTAAATTTAGAGATGGAAGAGAACTAATTGAAAAGGTTGATAAATATAATCCTGACCTTATCACATTAGACGTACATATGAAAGACTTAGATGGGCTTGCAACATTAAAAGAATTAAAGAAATCAGGGAGAAATTATCCTATAATAATGGTTAGTAGTGCAACAACAGAAGGATCTAAAATGACTTTAGATTGTTTAGATAATGGTGCTATAAGTTTTATACCTAAACCATCAGGTAGTATTTCACTAGACATAATAAAAATTAGAAATGATTTAGTTGAGCAAATTAAAAGTATAACAAGCAGTATGAAGTTTAAAAGAAAGGCTTTATTAGAAAACAAAACAAATTATAAAGTTGAACAGAATATTGTAGTAAGCAGCTTAAACTTACCTAAAGAGAATAGTGTGAGAGAAAGTAGTATGAATATGGAGCGGATTATATCAATACCTAAAAATAAAAGAATTGATGCAGTTGTTATAGGAGCATCTACAGGAGGACCAAAGGCACTTCAAGAAGTATTAACAAAACTGCCATATAATTTGGGAGTTCCAGTATTTGTGGTACAACATATGCCAGAGGGATTTACTAAAGTCTTCGCAGAAAGATTAGATAAAGCATGTGAAATGAAAGTGGTTGAAGCCGATGATGGAATGAAGATATACAATGATACAATATACATTGCTAAAGGTGGAAAGCATATGACAATTTCAAGTAATAGTTCAATAAAGTTAAATGAAGAACCACCAATATGGGGTGTAAGGCCTGCAGTTGATAAGTTGTTTAATTCAGCTATAAATGTATACAAAGGGAATTTGGTTTCGGCTATTTTAACAGGTATGGGTAGAGATGGTGCTGATGGAACTGCAAATATAAAAGATAGTGGGGGCATAACAATTTCTGAAGATAAATCAACATGTACGATTTATGGTATGCCTAAAGCAGCTTATGAAACTGGTAAAGTAGATTTGGTAGTTCCGCTAGATCAAGTAGCAAATAATATAATAAAAATAGTAAAAGGGGTATAGAAGGAGACATGGATTTTAATGAGTTTCACAAATGGGTTCATAGAGAATTAGGAATCAATTTATCAGCATATAAACCAGAACAGTTAAATAGACGAATAAATAGCTTGATGACAAGAGTGGGTATAAAGTCATTAGATGAATATACTAGAGCGATAAAAGAAAATCCAGAACAAAGGCAAAAGTTTTTGGATTTTATTACGATAAATGTAACAGAGTTTTTTAGAAATCCTGAATTATTTCAAGATTTAGAAAAACAAATTTCTAAAGAATTATTGCCCAATAATCCAAATTTGAAAATTTGGAGTGCGGCGTGTTCTATAGGTTGCGAACCTTATACTTTAGGAATTATTTTAGATAGATTAACTCCAAATGGAAGGCATAATATAATTGCAACAGATATTGATGACACTATTCTTTCTAAAGCGAAAATTGGTGAATATACACAAAATGAAATAAAAGGCGTAAATAATACAGATTTAAGTAAATATTTTAGTACAAAAGACGATAAGTATTATATAATGCCTAAAATTAAGAATATGGTTACATTTAAAAAACATGATTTGATTTTAGACAATTATGAAAATGGCTTTGATTTGATTGTGTGTAGAAACGTTGTTATTTACTTTAATAATGACATAAAACAGGAAATTTATAAAAAGTTTAGTAATTCATTAAAAAAAGGTGGGCTTTTATTTGTAGGAGCTACAGAAAGTATATATAATTATAGAGACTACGGATTCGAAAAAGCATCAACCTTTATTTATAAAAAATTATAAAGGAGGAATACGTGATGGATACATCTCAATATATGTCAATGTTTTTAGAGGAATCATTAGATAATTTGCAAACATTGAATGAGTCATTATTAGATTTGGAACAAAATCCAGAGGATACAGATAAAGTTAATGAAATATTCAGAGTTGCTCATACAATTAAAGGTATGGCAGCAACAATGGGATTTACAGATCTAGCAGAACTTACTCATAAAATGGAGGACGTATTAGCGGAGTTTAGAGAAGGTGAATTAAAAGTTACACAAGATGTGGTTACAGTATTGTTTGATTGTCTTGATACATTAGAAAAAATGGTTGACAATGTTCAAGAGGGCTCAGATGAAAAAATAGATATAGATGGTATAATGAAAGCTTTAACTGACATTAAAAATAATGGAAATAGTGCAGTTGAAGATAAAAAAGATGAACAAAAGTCTGCATCAGCTATTGATTTACAATTAAATCAATATGATTCATCTGTAATCAAACAAGCAAAAGAAAAGGGCTTTAATTCAATTGAGATAGTGGTTACTTTAAGTGAAAACACGTTGTTAAAATCTGCAAGAGCATTTTTAATTGTTAAGGATCTTGAAGAACATGGCGAAATATTAAAATCAGAACCATCAACACAAGAAATTGAAAATGAGGAATTTGATTTTGAATTAAAATTCATATTAGTAACTAAAAATAGTGTAGATGAAATTTTATCTGTTGTGAATAGTATTTCTGAAGTATCTAAAGTTGAAGCGACATTAATTAGCTTTGAGGGTGTTGATGTGGCTCCAAAAGAAATTGATGAAAAAGAGGCACCTGCTAAGCAAGAAGTTCCTGTTAAAGAGGAAACTGTAAAACAAGAAGTAGTAAAACCAGTTGAAGAAAAGTCAGTAGAACCAAAGGCGGAAGCTAAGAAAGAAACAGCTAAGAAAGCAGGACCTAAGAAAGAAGTTAAAAAAGCACATCAATCTGTCAGGGTAGATTTGGAAAGAATAGATAATTTAATGAATATGGTTTCTGAACTTGTAATTTACAGGACTAGATTGGAACAGATTGTAAATGTTCAAAAATCACAAGAATTAAATGAAACTTTAGAACAAGTTGGAAGAACAACATCAGATCTTCAAGATTTAGTTATGAAAATTAGAATGTTACCATTAGATACAGTATTTAATAGATTCCCAAGAATGATTAGAGACGTATCAGTAGAATTAAATAAAGAAATTAATTTCATTATAGAAGGTGCTGATACTGAACTTGATAGGACAGTAATAGATGAAATAGGTGAACCATTAATACATTTATTAAGAAATGCAGCTGACCATGGAATAGAATCAGTGGAAAAGAGAGTTGCGCAAGGTAAATCACCAGTTGGGACTGTTAAGCTAGTAGCGTATCAAGAAGGAACTAAAGCATTAATTAAGGTAATCGATGATGGTGCAGGAATTAATGTAGAAAAAGTTAAAGCTAAAGCGGAGCAAAAGGGGATTAATACAGAAGGAATGTCAGAAAATGATATTAAGAATCTAATTTTTGCACAAGGCTTTAGTACAAATGATGTAGTAACAGATATTTCTGGTAGAGGAGTTGGAATGGATGTCGTTAAGACAAAAATTGCAGCACTTGGAGGAACTGTTGATGTATTAAGTGAAGAAGGAAAAGGTTCAACATTTGTAATTAAGCTTCCGCTTACACTACAAATAATACAAGCTTTACTTGTAAAAGTTGGAGAAGAAACATTAGCAATTTCATTAGGCTTTATCGATAGAGTAATTGATTATAAAGAAGAAAATATAAAGAGAAGTAATGGAAAAGAAGTTATTGTTTATAGAGAGAACGTAATTCCATTAATAAGATTAAATGAAACTTTAGATATAGAGGCTAGCGAAACTAATAAGAAATTTGTTATAATAGTAAATGTAGGTGATAAGACTATAGGTTTATTAGTTGATTCATTGCATGGACAACAAGAAATAGTTATTAAGCCTTTAGGAAAAACACTTAAGAACTTAGATCAATATATTGGTGCTACTATACTAGGTAATGGTTTGGTAACATTGATATTAGATATAGGTGCATTATTATAAAAAATTTCAAGTTGAATTAATTAAGTTTACTTGATATAGTTAAAATTAGTATAGGTAGATGTTGTTTGATCTTATTTCAAAAATAGAAAAGGTGAGGACATGTATCATACCAAATGCCCTTAAGGGTAGAAAATTTTTGAAGGAGGGTTAGAAGTGGAGTATTCTAATTTAAGCGCTTTACAATTAGATGCACTTAAAGAAGTCTCTAACATAGGTGCAGGAAATGCAGCAACTGCTCTTTCCATGATGATAGGAAAAAAGATTGATATGACAGTACCAGCTGTAAATGTCGTAGGATTAGATGCATTAGTAGAAGAAAATGGAGAGATAGAAGTAGCTGGTACAGTTGTAAGAGTGCTAGGAGATATTGCAGGTAATATACTTTTAGTATTCGATAGAAAAACATCTGACAATGTAATAAGGAAATTAGTTGGGAGCGAGCAGTCACCAGAAAGTGAAATGGGTAAATCTGTATTGTGCGAGATAGCCAATATAATATCGGCATCATACATGAACTCAATTGCACAGTTAACAAATCTTGCTATTGCACCATCAGTACCAGCTACATCATATGATATGTTAGGGGCAATACTCACAACAACATTTATAGAATCTAATCAATATGATGAATATATATTAGATATAGAAACTGTATTTTTAGATTATGACACAGAAGAAAATATAGGTGGACACTTTTATTATATTCCAATGCCGGGGTCATTGGAGAGAATATTACAATCTATAGGAATAAATTAAATTTGGAGGGAAAAAATTATGGCTAAAGTTTTAATTGTAGATGATGCAGCTTTTATGAGAATGATGATAAAGGATATTTTAGAAAAAAATGATTTTGAAATAGTAGGAGAAGCAAACAATGGATTGGTTGCTGTTGACCTGTATAAAAAGGAAAAACCAGATGTTGTTACAATGGATATAACAATGCCTGATATGGATGGTATTGAGGCAGTTAAACAAATAAAGGCTTTTGATCCAGATGCTAAAGTAATCATGTGTTCAGCAATGGGACAACAATCAATGGTTATGGATGCAATAAGAGCTGGAGCTAAGGATTTCATAGTAAAACCATTCCAAGCTGACAGAGTTTTAGAAGCTATTAAAAAAGTTGTAGGATAATTTTATTTAGTTATGAGTTATGAGTTGACAGTTATGAGTTGACTGTAAAGTTATAAATTTTTAGGATTTAGGAATTATATTTTTATGAATTTAAAAAGAATTTAAGGCTAAGTAGTTAACATTAAAATTTCAACTGTTAATTGGAAGAAAGAGGAGGTGTAATTATGCAAATAGTAGTATTTAAATTAGGGGAAGAACATTTTGCAGTGGAAACAGAAAGAGTTCAAAGTATTAATGATACTATGGGAATTACAAAGGTTCCTAAAGCACCAGCTTATATTAAAGGGTTAATTAATTTACGTGGTAGTATTAAGTCTCTTGTTGATATAAACTTATTGTTAGATGTAACTCCAGGTGTAGAACAAAATAATATAATTATTTTGACTGTCGAGGATGAAGAAATAGGTATATCAGTTGACGAAGTTGAAGAAGTTTTAGATATAGATGAAAAAAATATACAAAAAGTTGACAAAGATGCAAACAGGTCACAAGCATACATAAAAGGAATATTAAATTATGATGATAAACTTCTTACAATAATAGATATTGACAAGTTATTAAATTAGTATTTTGAAATGAGGGAGAAATATGGCAGATGTCTTATCGCAGAGTGAAATTGATGCACTGTTATCTGCTTTATCTACAGGGGAATTAGAAACAGAAGAGGTTGGGAAAGAGGAAGAAAAACATAAGATTAAACTTTATGATTTTAGAAGTCCTCAAAAATTTTCAAAAGAGCATATAAGAACTCTTGAATTAATTCATGATAATTATGCTAGAATAATTTCTAATTATTTAACAGGTCAAACACGACTAAATGTTAAAGTTAAAATTGAAACTGTAGAGCAGATAACATATGAGGAATTTATACACTCTGTACAAAATCCTACCTTTATTACAATATTTAAAATGCCACCATTGGTAGGAAATATAATATTTGAAACTAATCCTCAATTTTCACTACAGATAATTGATGTTTTATTAGGGGGAAAAGGGGATAGGAAAGTTGAAGCTAAAGAGTTTACAGATATTGATAAAAACATAATGAGACAAATCACAACAGGAATGATCAATAACTTAAAAATGGCATGGGATACAATTATCGAAGTTGAGCCGGAAGTTGAAGCTATTGAAACTAATCCGGCTGTAAATCAAACTTTGGCCCCAAATGATCCTGTAGCGTTAATAACATTCTCGGTTGAAATGAATAAAAGAAGCACTTTTATAAATATGTGTCTTCCGTATCTAAGTATAGAAAAAATATTGGATAAATTAGTGGTTCAATATGCATTTAGAAATGATGATGAAGCTATGATGGCTGAATCACGAGAAAAACTAGAAAAAGGTATTAATAAAGTGGATGTTGATATTATAGCTGAACTTGGATGTACAAAGATTACTGTAGATGATTTCTTAAAATTAACAGTAGGCGATGTCATTAGACTTGATAATAAGAGCTCATCCCCAATAAAGGTATATGTAGGAAATGAAGAATGCTACTATGCTAAGCCAGGTATAGCAGGAAAGAATATGGGTGTAATGATTTTAGATATATCAGATAAGGAAGTGGATGAGTATGAGTAATAACTTTTTGTCACAGGAAGAAATAAATGCTTTATTATCAGGAGAAGATACAACTTCTACTGAAAGTGATAATGGAACAACAGCTAGCACAGATGCAGAGGTAATAACTGATCTTGATAAAGATCTGCTTGGGGAAATTGGAAATATTTCCATGGGCTCAGCCTCTACAGCATTATATCAGCTTATAAATCAACAAGTTAATATAACTACACCAGTTGTAACTGTAACAACTTTAAGAGAAATAAAGGAAGGATTTGAAACTCCTAATATTGTTTTAGATATAGAATATGTTACAGGGATTATTGGAAGAAATATACTAATAGTAAAAATAGCAGATGGTTTAGTAATATCTAATCTCATGATGGGTGGAGATGGAAACATTACAGAAGTTCATGAACTATCAGAAATAGAAATTAGTGCAGTATCAGAAGCCATGAATCAAATGATAGGTTCAGCAGCAACGTCTATGGCAACAATGTTTGGTAGAAAGGTTGATATTTCACCACCATCAGCAAGAGTTGTTACAGATGGAAATATGCCAATATCAGAGGCTATTCCAGAGGATGAGCCTATTGTAAGAGTATCATTTAAAATGACAATTGGAGATATTGTAGATAGTAATATAATGCAGATATTCCCGATTTCTACAGCAAAAAATATTGTAGCTATAATGACTGGAGAAGATAAACCTAAGGAGGAGCCAAAGGCAGAACCTGCCAAAGCTGCACCGAAAGAAAGTATTGCGAGTAAAGAAATACAACAACCTGTTAACAATGCACCAAGTATGGAACCGCAGTATAGTCAACCTCAGCAACAATATTATGAGCAACAACCATATTATGAGGCGCCACCACAAAGAATGCAGCAACCAGTAGAAGTTCATTCAGCTGCCTTTGAACCATTGGCACCTCAAAATAATGTTCCACCTATAAAGAACATAGATTTAATTTTAGATGTTCCATTAGACATATCAGTTGTTTTAGGTAGAACAAAGAAGAGTATTCAAGATATCTTAAATTTAGGAACAGGTTCCTTAATTGAATTAGATAAGCTTGCAGAAGAACCAGTTGAAATATTAGTTAACGGAAAGCAAATAGCACTTGGAGAAGTTGTTGTTGTTGATGAAAACTTTGGAATAAGAATAACTAGTATAGTAAGCAGTGTTGAAAGAATAAAGAAGCTAAGATAAACTAACTCCCGAAAGGGAGTTTTTTTGAATTAATCAAGAAGAGGTGGCCTCTTCTTTTTTTTATAAGAAAAAAGTGTAAACTTAATTGAAATTTGTACGATAACTATAATATTAGGATAAGGAATGGAGACGTGTGATATGAGTATTGATAGAATAAGTAGATCAGCATATATAAATGCTTATAATTCTAATAGTGGTAAAAATGTAGATAAAGTTGCAAAGACTAGAAATGTGGACACAATAGAAATCTCAGACCTTGGAAAAAGTCTTAAAAATTATTCTTTAGAAAATAATGCGGCAAATATAAAAAAGATAACTGAGATTAAAAATAAGATAGATAGTGGTACGTACAGTATTGATGCTAGATTAACTGCAAAAAGTTTATTAAATGTAATGAAGGAGCAGAATGAGTAACTATGATGAAAGAACTTATTAAATTAATGCAAAACCAAGATCAAGAACTTAGGAAACTTTTAGAGTTATTAGAAACTCAATACAATATGATAATGAGTAAAGATGTGTTTGGTTTAGAGGGATTAGTTGATAAGATTTATGATTGTGGTAAGAAAATAGCAAAAGATGAAGTAGAAAGAAGAAATGTAACAGAAAATAGAAGTATTAAAGAGATTGTTACGGAATCAAATGATGATGAACTAAAGAAATTATATAGTGAGATTCAAGAAAATTTGAATCAAGTGATAGCCAGAAAAGAAACCAATGAATTATTATTAAAGCAGCAACTAGTTTTTAATAATAAAATGTTACAGTTGCTTAATCCGAATAGAGAAATTAAAACATATAATTCATATGGTAATTTGTCAAGATAAAACAAACAATAAGGATGTAAAAATTTTTATGACATGGAAGTTGGAATTATTGAAAGGTAGGAAAATAAATGTCAGGACTATTTGATACATTTACCATTGCAAAAAGAGGTTTAAATGTACAACAAGGAAATATCAATACGACATCACACAATATCTCAAATGCAAGTACAACAGGATATTCAAGACAAAGAGCTGTAATTCAAACTACAAGACCTTTTGGAGGAATGTCAAGATTTGATAGCTGTTCAGCTGGACAAGTTGGTACTGGTGCAGAAATAAGTACAATAGAAAGAATTAGAGATGTCTTCAAAGATTATCAAGTTAGAACTCAAAGAACAGCTAATGGTGCATTAAGTGAAAAAAATAGCTATTTAACACAAGTTGAAGACATATTAAATGAAACATCGGATACAGGGGTACAACAAGCTTTAAGTGATTTTTATGCAAAGTTTCAAACACTGTCTTTGGATCCAACAAAATCAAGTAATAGAACAGTAGCTTTACAACAAGCTCAAACTTTAGCGGGTGCATTAAATACTAGATATACAGAACTTGAAACTAAAAAAAATGATATTCAAACTACATTAGGAAGTGATGTTACAGACATCAATAGTATGTTAGATCAAGTTAATGAGTTAAATAAGCAGATAGCTGGTGTATCGGCTATAGGAATGTCGCCAAATGACTTAATGGATAAAAGAGATAATCTGCTTGACGAATTAAGTGACAAATTTGGAATATCAACTAAAAGAGAAAAATATGAAGCAGTGGATGTTACTACAACATTGGGTTCAAATACAGTAAGTTTTGTTGATGGAAACGACTTTACAGGTGCAAATTGTAACAGATTATCTTATGTTACAGGAACAAGTTTGGATACTACAACAAATCCAGCAGCACCAACACTTACAGTATCATATGCAGTTGCAGGAGATACAACTAATATAAAAACAATAACAATTACAGGTTCTGCAGCCACTGATGCAACTCAATTAGATACAATAGGAAAAGGGTTAATGCAGAATAGAATCCTTGTTGGAGACAAAAATGGTCTAGTTCAGGATGTTTCTACGAATACAAATGATTTAAATGGTCTTTCAGCTTATAGTGCTGCTGGAAATGCAACAATAACATTAAGTAATTTTAATACTAATAGTGCAAATGTAATTTTTGATATAAAGACTGGTGAAGTTGGGGGGAAGCAAGCTGTACAAACTACGATTCAAAATTCTATGAATCAATTAGATAAATTAGCAGCGGGACTTGCATATACAGTTAACGCAATTCAAACTGGAACTGATGGAACTGCAACATCGCCACTTACAAATAAAGATGCAATCTTTGTAACTAAAGCAAGTAATGGAACAGCAGGAGCTACTGATACTGGTATCAATGCTAAGAATATTACAGTTAATTCAGTACTGCAGACAGATCCGTCAAAATTAAATTGTGGATTAACTGATGCTGATACAAGTGGAGAACATGCAGGAACAAGAGCTCTAGCAATAGCTAGTTTGAAAAATGTAAAAATGGACTTAAATAAAGTTGATGTAACAAGTACTTCTACAAGAAATGACTTCTTTAACAGGACTTCAGCTGCAGGAGGAAATTCAGGGGTTACCTTTAAAAGTTCAACTGAATTATGTGATTTAAATGGTAATTCTACAGGAACAACTATGGATAATTACTATAAGAGTTTAATCAGTGACTTAGCTACAGTAACTAAAGGGGTAGCAAGTGATCTTGCAAATTCAGAAACTCAATTAGAAACTTATGAAAATGATAGATTATCAGAATCAGGAGTTTCAATAGATGAAGAAACAACAAATTTAATACAATATCAACATGCATATCAAGCAAATGCAAAGGTAATAAGTACTGTTAGTGAATTGCTAGATGTAGTTATAAATGGATTGATGAAGTAAAAGCTTAGTCAACAATTATCGATGATAAGTTATAGATATACACTGCAAGAATTATACCTATGCAACAATTACCGAAATCAGATACATTTATCTTCCACAGGACTAGTGGAATTTTCGCTAGAAGGTTCTAAATGGCAGCTTGCCATCATTTCAGCGTGTTCCAGATGTAAAATCCCCAAGGAGAAAGTTCATGTTTCCAAATATAAAATTTGGACA